>NZ_JBIVLH010000003.1:204731-619959 GCF_044751185.1 Streptomyces sp. NPDC088733 | reverse complement strand
CGACCCGGCGCGGCAGGAGCCGTCCCCGCGGATCTCGTGGGGCGCGCAGGAGCACGGGGGCGCGCCCCAGGCCGCCGCGTCCGCCCCCGGCGCCCCCCCCCCCCCCCCCCCCCCCCCCCCCCCCCCCCCCCCCCCCCCCCACGCCCCCCCCCCCCCCCGCCCGGCCGCCCCCCCCCCCCCCCCCCCCGCCCCGCCCCCCCCCCCCCCCGCCCGGCCGCCCCCCCCCCCCCCCCCCCCCCCCCCCCCCCCCCCCCCCCACGCCTGGGGGCCCGCTGGGGCCTTGGAGGGCCCGGCGACCGCCCGGGGCCCCGGCGGCCCGCGAGCGGTCCTCCTGGGCCCTGCCGGTCAGCTCGCGGCGGGCAGCTCGACCTTGGCGCCGAGCTTCTCCAGCTTCTCCATGAAGTTCTCGTAGCCGCGGTTGATCAGGTCGATGCCGTGCACCCGCGAGGTGCCCTGCGCCGCGAGGGCGGCGATCAGGTACGAGAAGCCGCCGCGCAGGTCCGGGATGACCAGGTCGGAGCCCTGGAGCCGCGTGGGGCCGCTGACGACCGCGGAGTGCAGGAAGTTGCGCTGGCCGAAGCGGCAGGGGGTGCCGCCCAGGCACTCGCGGTAGAGCTGGATGTGGGCACCCATCTGGTTGAGCGCCGAGGTGAAGCCGAGCCGGGACTCGTAGACCGTCTCGTGGACGATGGACAGGCCGGAGGCCTGCGTCAGCGCCACGACCAGCGGCTGCTGCCAGTCGGTCTGGAAGCCGGGGTGGACGTCGGTCTCCAGGGCGATGGCGTTCAGCGGGCCGCCGGGGTGCCAGAAGCGGATGCCGTGGTCGTCGACCTCGAAGGCGCCGCCGACCTTGCGGAAGACGTTGAGGAAGGTCATCATCTCGCGCTGGCTGGCGCCGCGGACGTAGATGTTGCCCTCGGTGGCCAGGGCCGCGCAGGCCCAGGAGGCGGCTTCCAGCCGGTCCGGCAGGGCGCGGTGGTTGTAGCCGCCGAGCTTGTCCACGCCGGTGATGTGGATGGTGCGGTTGGTGCCCATCGTGATGATGGCGCCCATCTTCTGCAGGACGCAGATGAGGTCCTCGATCTCCGGCTCGATCGCGGCGTTGCCCAGCTCGGTGACGCCCTCGGCCAGCACGGCCGTCAGCAGCACCTGCTCGGTCGCGCCGACCGACGGGTACGGGAGCTCGATCTTGCAGCCGCGCAGCCGCTGCGGGGCCTCCAGGTACTGGCCCTCGGGGCGCTTCTCGATGACCGCGCCGAACTTGCGCAGCACGTCGAAGTGGAAGTCGATCGGCCGGCCGCCGATGTCGCAGCCGCCCAGGCCCGGGATGAAGGCATGCCCCAGACGGTGCAGCAGCGGGCCGCAGAAGAGGATCGGGATGCGTGAGGAGCCTGCGTGCGCGTCGATGTCGGCGACGTTGGCGCTCTCCACCTTCGACGGGTCGAGCACCAGCTCGCCGGGCTCCTCGCCCTCCCGCACCGTCACGCCGTGCAGCTGGAGCAGGCCCCGCACCACGCGCACGTCCCGGATGGCGGGCACATTGCGCAGCCGGCTCGGCTCGCTGCCGAGCAGGGCGGCCACCATGGCCTTCGGCACGAGGTTCTTCGCGCCGCGCACATGGATTTCACCCTCCAGCGGGGTGCCGCCGTGGACGAGCAGTACATCGTTAAGGCCGGTCATTGCTCTCGCGTTCCTGGAGAGGGGCAGAAATGAGGCGGGGTCCCCGCAGGCACCGGAGGGAAATGGTAATCGGCCTTCCGTGCCCGCGGTCAGGGCTGTGAGGTCCTACTCATGTAATGGCTTCGCTACAGCACCCTGTGCGGTCGCGCGGTGCCGGAGGGTCGCCGCCACGGCTGTCCCGGGCGTCCCGGGAGTACCTGATGCGTCGCATTGCCACCCCGCGCGGAGGAGTAATGCGGGATTATGTTGACCATGACCGAAGTGTCATCGCTCACCGGCAGGCTCCTCGTCGCGACGCCCGCCCTCGCGGACCCCAATTTCGACCGGGCGGTGGTGCTGCTCCTCGACCACGACGAGGAGGGCTCCTTGGGTGTGGTCCTCAACCGTCCCACACCGGTCGGTGTCGGTGACGTCCTGGAGCCGTGGGCGAACCTGGCGGGTTCCCCGCAGGTGGTCTTCCAGGGCGGCCCGGTCTCCCTGGACTCCGCGCTCGGCCTGGCGGTCGTCCCCGGGGAGCCCCGGGACGGCGAGGACGGGGAGCCGCTGGGCTGGCGCCGGGTGTTCGGCGCGATCGGCCTGGTGGACCTGGAGGCGCCGCCGGAGCTGCTGGCGGCCGAGCTGGGCTCGTTGCGGATCTTCGCCGGGTACGCCGGATGGGGGCCCGGCCAACTGGAGGACGAGCTCGTCGAGGGCGCCTGGTACGTGGTGGAGTCCGAGCCGGGGGACGTGTTCTCGCCCGACCCGGAGCAGCTGTGGCGCTCGGTCCTGCGGCGGCAGCGCAGCGAACTCGCGATGGTCGCCACGTACCCGGACGATCCGTCTCTCAATTAGGCTTGCGTGCCATGAGCACTCTTGAGCCCGAGCGCGGGGCGGGCACCGGCACCCTCGTCGAGCCGACCCCGCAGGTGTCGAACGGCGATGGCGACCACGAGCGCTTCGCGCACTATGTGCAGAAGGACAAGATCATGGAGAGCGCGCTCTCCGGATCTCCGGTGGTCGCGCTGTGCGGCAAGGTCTGGGTGCCCGGCCGCGACCCCAAGAAGTACCCGGTCTGCCCCATGTGCAAGGAGATCTTCGAGTCCATGCCCGCCGGTGGCGGCGGCGACAAGGACAAGAGCGGCAAGAAGTAGCCGCCGCGGGCCCGGACGGGCGCGGCCGCCGGAACAGGGCGGTCGCGCCTTTTGCGCTGCCCGGCGTCCGGGCGTGCCGGCGGGGGCGGGCGGGCGGCGGCGGGGCGCCAAGATGGCGTGAATGGTCTATGCCAATCTCGTCCCGCCCGGCAGGATGGGCGCCATGGATCTCATCCCGGCGCCCGTGGAGGCGCACCGGCACGCCGACATCGGTCACTTCGAACTGCGTCCCGGCACGGCGCTGTCCGCGGGCCCCGGGGCGGAGCCGGCCGCCCGCTGGCTGCGGTCCGTCTTGGGCGCGGCCACCGGCCTCGCGCTGCTGCCCGGCGACGGCGCGGGCGACGGATCGATCACCCTGCGGCTGGACCCCGAGGTCACCGCGGAACTCGGCGCCGAGGGCTACCGGCTGTCGGTGGCCCCCGGACAGGGCGTCCGGGTCGACGGCGGCGGGCCCGCGGGGCTGTTCTGGGGCGCGCAGACGCTGCGCCAGCTGCTGGGGGCCGAGGCGTACCGCCGGGCGCCGCTGCCGGGCCGCTCCTGGCGCCTGCCGTACTGCGACATCGCCGACACCCCCCGCTTCGCGTGGCGCGGGGTACTGCTGGACGTCGCACGGCACTTCATGCCCAAGGACGTCGTGCTGCGCTACGTCGACCTGCTCGCGGCGCACAAACTCAACGTCCTGCACCTGCACCTGACGGACGACCAGGGCTGGCGGGTGGAGATCCGCCGCCACCCGCGGCTCACCGAGGTCGGCTCCTGGCGCACCCGTACCAAGGTGGGCCTGCGCGAGTCGCCGCTGTGGGACGAGCGCCCGCACGGCGGCTACTACACCCACGACGACATCCGCGAGATCGTCGCGTACGCCGCCGAGCGGCACGTCACCGTCGTCCCCGAGATCGACATCCCCGGGCACTCGCAGGCCGCCATCGCCGCCTACCCCGAACTCGGTGTCACCGACGTGGTCGACACCACCGCCCTTGAGGTGCTGACCGGTTGGGGCATCAACCCCAACGTCCTGGCACCGGTGGAGAGCACCCTGCGCTTCTACGAGGACGTGCTGACCGAGGTCCTGGCGCTCTTCCCGTCGACCTTCGTGCACCTCGGCGGCGACGAGTGCCCCAAGGACCAGTGGAAGGCCTCGGCCGTGGTCCAGGCCCGCATCAAGGAGCTCGGCCTGCGCGACGAGGACGAGCTCCAGAGCTGGTTCGTCCGCCACTTCGACCGCTGGCTGGCCGACCGCGGCCGGCGCCTCATCGGCTGGGACGAGATCCTGGAAGGCGGCATGGGCTCCGGCGCCGCCAAGTCGCCCTCGGGGGAACGCCGGTCGGGGGAGCGGGTGCCCGGGGACGAGACGACCGAGTACGGCCTCACGCCGGGCGCGGCGGTGTCCTCCTGGCGCGGTTACGAGGGCGGCATCGCGGCCGCCCGGGCGGGCCACGACGTCGTGATGTGCCCGGAGTCACAGGTCTACCTGGACTGGCGGCAGGCTCCCGGCGACGACGAGCCGGTGCCGATCGCGCATGTGCGGACCCTGGAGGACGTCTACCGGTTCGAGCCGGTGCCGGACAGCCTCGGCCCGCGCGAGGCGGCCCGGGTCATCGGCGCGCAGGCCAACATCTGGACCGAGACGATGGACACGGTGCGGGCCGTGGACTACATGGCCTTCCCGCGGCTGGCCGCGTTCGCGGAGACGGCGTGGAGCCCGCTGCCGGCGCCGGCCGAACGGGACGTCGAGGGCTTCGTCGCGCGAATGGCCACCCACTACGGGCGACTTGACGCACTGGGGGTCGAATACCGGCCGCCGGGCGGCCCGCTGCCGTGGCAGCGGCGTCCCGGAGTCGTCGGACGCCCGATCGAGGGCCCGCCCCCGATCGTGTGAGCCCTGCCACAACCCGCGGCCCCGGCACCGCCGGGGCTGGCAGGGTGGATGCGGCGAACGACCAAACGGTCAAACACCGCAAGACGCGCAAAGGATGGCATTTCTTCCACTTCTGCCATTTCGTCCCGCCGGCCGGAGAAAGGTGCAAAGCGGTCGGATGTCCATCCGGAGGGCGGGCTTCCCTTTGCGACCCTCGCGTTGATCACCCCGGAAGATGTGCCAGAGTTGCCACGTCCGGGCTGTCAGCACGTACCGTACGGCTACCGCACCGCGGACAGCCGGGGAAGGGGCAGCTGCGTGAGCACGTACGCACGGCAGGCAACGCGCGATGTCGCATTGCCGTCCTCGCTCGACGAGGCCGTGGCGGCCTTGGCCGCCACGCCCGCAGCCGTGCCCGTCGCCGGAGGCACCGACCTCATGGCGGCCGTGAACGCCGGGCTGCTGCGCCCCGCGGGACTCGTCGGCCTCGGCCGGATCAGCGAGATCCGCGGCTGGCAGTACGCGGACGGCGCCGCGCTCCTCGGTGCCGGCCTGACCCACGCCCGCATGGGCCGCCCGGACTTCGCCGCGCTCATCCCCGCCCTGGCCGCCGCCGCCCGCGCGGCCGGCCCCCCGCAGATCCGCAACGCCGGCACGCTGGGCGGCAACATCGCCGGCGCCGCACCCACCGGCGACTCGCTGCCCGTGCTCGCCGCCCTGGAGGCCTCGGTCGTCGTCGCCGGGCCCGAGGGCAACCGTGAACTGCCCGTCAGCCACCTGCTCACCGGCATGGACCCGCTGCGGCCCGGCGAGCTCCTGGCGTACGTGCGGGTCCCGCTGCTGCACGCGCCGCAGACCTTCCTCAAGGCCACCGGCCGCACCGGGCCCGGCCGCGCGATCGCCTCCGTCGCCCTCGTCCTCGACCCGGCCCGCCGGGGCGTACGCTGCGCGGTGGGAGCCGTCGCACCAGTGCCGCTGCGGCCGCTCGAGGCCGAACGCTGGGTCGCCGGACTGATCGACTGGGACGGCGAGCGGACGCTGGCACCCGAGGCCCTCACGGCCTTCGGCGAGTACGTCGCCGCCGCCTGCATCCCCGACCCCCTGCCGGCCCCGGACGGCGCACCGGCCCCCGAACTGCCCGCCGCGGCCGTGCAGCTGCGGCGTACGGTGGCCGCACTGGCCCGCCGCGCGCTGGGGAGGGCACTGGCATGAGCGACGACATGTACGACGACAGGACATCGGACGGGCGTATGACCGACCAGCCCCCCATGGGGACTCCCGGCCCGGAGGCCGGGGGATTCGCCCCCGGGCACGGGGTGTGGCAGCCCGTGCCCCACGGCGAGTACGACTCCGACCAGACCATGCACGTGTCCTTCGCCGCGCAGCTGTCCATGACCGAGCCCGGCGCCGACCCGCTCGCCGCCCCCGGCCACGGCTACGCCCCGCAGCCCCCGCAGGGCCCCGCGGACTTCCCGGTCACCGTCGGTACCGCGGCGCCCGCCGGTCCGGCGCAGGGCGAGGACCCGGCGACCACCTGGGCCGTCCCCGTCGTCCGCGACGAACGCGCGGAGAACCCCGGCGACCCGGGGGACTCGGGCGAGTACTCGGTGGGGGCCTTCGCGTCCGCGCCCGAGCCCGCCCCGTGGGCGGCCGGCGCCGGCCGGCAGGCACCGCCCACGGCGCCGCGCTCCGAGGGCTGGTCGCTGCCGCCCGACGCCACCGGCCAGTGGAAGCTGCCGATCACCCCGGACGGCACCGCGGAGGAGTCCGGCGAGTACCGGCTGCCGGACTCCGCGCCCCTGCCGCCCGAGGTCGCGGAGCCCGTACCGGCGCCCCACGACGGTCCCGCGGACGCCGGCGCCGCCGGTGACGAGGACCCGTCCATCGAGGAGCCCGGCGCCGACGGGCCCGAGGACCCGCACAGCGAACACCCGCTGGCCTCCTACGTCCTCAACGTGAACGGCACCGACCGCCCCGTCACCGACGCGTGGCTCGGCGAGTCCCTGCTCTACGTCCTGCGCGAGCGGCTGGGTCTGGCCGGCGCCAAGGACGGCTGCGAGCAGGGCGAGTGCGGTGCCTGCTCGGTCAAGGTCGACGGCCGGCTCGTCGCCTCCTGCCTGGTGCCCGCCGCGACCGCGGCGGGCTCCGACGTCCGCACGGTCGAGGGGCTGTCCACCGACGGCCGGCCCTCCGACGTGCAGCGGGCGCTCGCCGAGTGCGGGGCAGTGCAGTGCGGTTTCTGCATCCCGGGCATGGCGATGACCGTGCACGACCTGCTGGAGGGCAACCACCACCCCAGCGAGCTGGAGACCCGGCAGGCCATCAGCGGCAACCTCTGCCGCTGCAGCGGCTACCACGGTGTCCTGGAGGCCGTCCGCACGATCGTCGCGGAGCGCGAGGAGGCCGCGGAGGCGGCCGACGGCGCCGACGGCGAACCGGCCGCGGAGGCCGCCCGCGTCCCGCACCCGCGCCCCTCCACCGGAGGCCCGGCGTGACCCCGCGACTCCACCGCACCCCGCACCACCCCACCCCTCGCGGCAGCGAAAGGTACGCGCGATGACGGGCCCCGACGCCGCGACGGCCACTCCGGCCATGGGCACCCCGGCGGCCGCCGCCGAGACGCCGCCCGCCGACGCGCACCCCCACGGCATCGGCACCTCGCTGCCCGCCGCCGACTCGACCGCCAAGGCCCAGGGCACCTACCCCTACGCCGCCGACCTGTGGGCCGAGGGCCTGCTGTGGGCGGCCGTGCTGCGCTCCCCGCACCCGCACGCGCGCATCGTCTCCATCGACACCGCCGAAGCCGTCGCGATGCCCGGCGTACGGGCCGTGGTGACCCACGAGGACGTGCCCGGCGACGCCATGCACGGCCGCCGCGTCGCCGACCGCCCGGTCTTCGCCAAGGACACCGTCCGGCACCACGGCGAGGCCATCGCCGCCGTGGCCGCCGACCACCCCGACACCGCCCGGCTGGCCGCCGCCGCCATCCAGGTCGAGTACGAGGTGCTGGAACCCGTCATCGACCCCGAACGGGCCTTCTCCGCACCCCCGCTGCACCCTGACGGCAACCTGATCCGGCACATCCCGCTGCAGTTCGGCGACCCGGACGCGGTCGGCGAGGTCGTCGTCGAGGGCCTGTACCGGGTGGGCCGCCAGGACCCCGCCCCCATCGGCGCCGAGGCCGGCCTCGCCGTGCCCCGCCCGGACGGCGGCGTCGAGCTCTACGTCGCCTCCACCGACCCGCACACCGACCGCGACCTGGCCGCCGCCTGCTTCGGCCTGGAGCAGGACCGCGTCAAGGTCGTCGTCACCGGCGTGCCCGGCGCGATGGGCGACCGCGAGGACTCCGGGGTGCAGATCCCGCTCGGGCTGCTCGCGCTGAAGACCGGCTGCCCGGTGAAGTTCGTGGCCACCCGCGAGGAGTCCTTCCTCAGCCACAGCCACCGCCACCCCACACTGCTGCGCTACCGCCACCACGCCGACGCCGAGGGCCGGCTGGTCAAGGTCGAGGCCCAGGTACTGCTGGACGCGGGCGCCTACGCCGACACCTCGTCCGACGCGCTGGCCGCCGCCGTGGCCTTCGCCGCGGGCCCGTACGTCGTCCCGCACGTCTTCGTCGAGGGCTGGGCGGTGCGCACCAACAACCCGCCCTCCGGCCACGTCCGGGGCGAGGGCGCGATGCAGGTCTGCGCGGCCTACGAGGGCCAGATGGACAAGCTCGCCGCCAGACTCGGCCTGGACCCGGCCGAGATCCGCATGCGCAACGTCATGGCCACCGGCGACCTGCTGCCCACCGGGCAGTCCGTCACCTGCCCGGCGCCCGTCGGCGAGCTGCTGAAGGCCGTGCGCGACGCCGACCTGCCGCCGCTGCCCGTGGACGACGACGAGTCCGAGTGGCTGCTCCCCGGCGGCCTGGAGGGCGCCGGCGAACCGGGCGCCGTGCGCCGCGGCGTGGGCTACGCGCTCGGCATGGTGCACATGCTCGGCGCCGAGGGCACCGACGAGGTCTCCACCGCCACCGTGCGCGTCCACGACGGCGCCGCCACCGTCATCTGCGCCGCCGTCGACACCGGCCAGGGCTTCGCCACCCTCGCCCGGCAGATCGTGCAGGAGGTCCTCGGCATCGAGGACGTCCGCGTCCTGCCCTCCGACACCGACCAGCCGCCGGCGGGCGCCGCCGCGCGCGGCCGCCACACCTGGGTGTCCGGCGGCGCCGTCGAACGGGCCGCCAAGATGGTGCGCACCCAGCTCCTCCAGCCGCTCGCCGGGAAGTTCGGCATGTCGGCGGAACTGCTCACCATCGCCGACGGCAAGATCACCAGCTACGACGGGGTGCTCTCCACCACCGTCGAGGAGGAGCTGGCCGGCAAGGAGCTGTGGGCCACCGCGCAGTGCCGTCCGCACCCCACCGACCGGCTCGACGAGACCGGCCAGGGCGACGCCTTCGTGGGCCTGGCGTTCTGCGCCGTGCGCGCGGTGGTCGACGTCGACATCGAACTCGGCGCGGTCCGGGTCGTGGAGATGGCCGTCGCGCAGGACGTCGGCCGCGTCCTCAACCCCGCGCAGCTGCGGGCCCGTATCGAGGCCGGCGTCACCCAGGGCGTCGGCATGGCCCTCATGGAGGACCTGCGCGCCCCGCGCGGCGTCGTCAAGCGGCCCAACCTCACCGGCTACGCCCTGCCCACGGCCCTCGACGCCCCCGCGGTGCGCATCGTCCGCCTCGTCGAGGAGCGCGACGTCCTGGCCCCCTTCGGCGCCAAGGCGGCCAGCGCCGCCCCCGTCGTGGTCTCCCCGGCCGCCGTCGCCGCCGCCGTCCGCGCCGCCACCGGCCGCCCGGTCAGCCGCCTGCCGATCCGCCCCCAGCACGCGGTGGTCCGCCCCCAGGCGTGACCTGCCGCCCGCGTGCGGCGGGCGTCGGCGCCCGGCCTCCGGGCGTTCACGCCGGTGTCCAAGCCGCGCAACCTTTCAGCTGCCTCACGGGTCTTCTCGCCGTACGTCCTTGCCCGCACAGCGAGAAAGGCCCCCGTGCCCCACAAGAGATCCGTCGCCGCCCTGGGCGGCACCCTGTGCGTCGCCGCCCTGGGCGGCACCCTGTGCGTCGCCGCCCTCGGCGGTCTGCTGACCGTCGCCCCGCAGGCGTCGGCCGCCGGTGTCACGTGTGCGACGAACGTCTACAAGCGCACGTTCTACAAGAACACCGCGCTCTCCGGCTCCCCCGCGCGGACGGACTGCGACAGCGCCGTCAGCGAGAGCTGGTCCGGCAGCCCGGCCGCCGGTATGCCGTCGAACAACTTCGGCGTGCGCTGGTCGGTGACGCGTGACTTCGGCTCAGGCGGGCCCTTCACGTTCACCGTCTCCGCCACCGACGGCGTCCGTGTGTACCTGGACGGCGTGCGGAAGATCGACCTGTGGAAGAGCACCGGCGACACCGCCCGCTCCAAGGGCGTCAACCTCACGGTGCCCTCCGGCAAGCACACCTTGCGCGTCGACCATGTGAACTGGACCGGCGCCGCCAAGGTCAAGTTCACCTACGCGCCCCGTACGTCGGCGACGTACGACAGGACGAAGCCGCTCACCCCCACCGGCGTGAAGACCGTGTACAACACCAAGACCCGCAAGACCACCGTCTCCTGGACCGCCAACAAGGAGATGGATCTGGCGAACTACTCCCTCTACCGGCGGCCCGTCACCTCCACCGCCTGGACGCGGGTCACCACGACCACCGCCCGCAGCTGGACCGACCCCCTCGTCAACCCCGACGACCGCACCCCCTACTACTACGAGGTGCGCGCCAAGGACAAGGCGGGCAACACCTCCTCGGGCAGCGCGGACACCGTCGTCCGCCCGCTGCCCGTGGTGACCTCCTTGACCGGTACGTACAGCAGCGCGACCGGCAGGGTCACCCTGAAGTGGCCGCTCAACACCGAGCCGCAGTTCAACCACTACACGGTTCTGAGCAACGACCTGGGGAACCAGGGCTACTACACGTGGGTCCTGCTCGGCACGACCACGCAGAACACGTGGACCACGGGTCCCATCCGGGCCGACGGTGAGTGGCGCCACTACCGTGTCCTCGTCACCAACGACAACGGGACCACTACGTACAGCCCGGCTTCCCTCGACGCCAACGCCGCCAACGAGCTCTGGCTCGGCATCCCCGACGGCATCGCTCCGCAGCAGGCTCCCGAGCTGTCCCTGAGGTCCTGCGCGGGCGGCATCCGCGCGACCGCGACCGACTACACGCCGGCTCCGATCCGTGACTTCGACGGATTGGAGATCGAGCGCCGGACGGCCGGGACGGACACCTGGGCGGTGGTCCTGCACTCGGGGTACGACCCGCGCAGCATCATCGCCACCGCCGGCGTCTGCGACACCCCGGCCGCCGGCAGCGCCTACGAGTACCGGGCCCGCACCTATGACGCGGCCGGCAACTACTCGCCCGCCAGCGACATCCAGACGTTCATTCCCGCCGCCGGCTGACGGCCGGACCTGAGAGCGGAACGGGTGGCACCCCTCAGGGGTGCCACCCGTTCGCCTGCCCGGTCAGGGCGGTGGAGGCCGTGGCGGGAATCGAACCCACGTAACTCGATTTGCAGGTTTGTCCGGGCCGGCCGCGGATCGTTCGGATCCGTTCACCTTGGCACGCCAGGGGGCGCCTGCTCGGCGACTTCGACCTCTGCGAACCGTCGGGAACAGCGTTGGACTGAGAGGAACGAGACGGAAACTGAGACGGAGCAGAGCCAGAAGGTGCCTGCTGATACAAGGGTTGTGGGACTCTGAGGCGTCCACGAACGAAGTGGTCGCGTGGGAGGGGCGCTATGGATGCTGGAACTTCGGCTGTGCTCGCAGGCGGTATCGCTGGGGCCGTGTCGCTGGGCGGCACATGGATCACGTATCGGCAGGCTAAGAGGCAGACGAAATCAGAGGCTCAGCTACAGCTCCGCGAGCCCCGAAAACGAACGTACAGCGACTTCCTGTTGGCTTGCCGTGAGGCGCTCAATGCGCTTGACGACCTCCAGGAGGAAGAGACGCGAGAGGCTGACGGGGGGCGTATCGAGTCCAACATTGACCAGCACTGGCCCGTGTTGCAACGGACGCTTGCGGCGGTGAGCCTGGAAGGTCCCGAGGTGGTCAGTGAGGCGGCGAACAAGACGGTGAAGGCCTTCGGTGACCTGCACCATCAAGCCTTCGCCTGGAATGAGAGTGGGGGAGACGTGCACGACGACGGCCGCCCCGTCGGCTTCAGTAACGACTACACCCACGACATCAGGGTGGCACTGGACCACTACCTGAAGGAAGCGCGAAAGTCCCTTGCCACATCCGCAGACGGGTAAGGCGATGCGGTCGCCAGTGGGTGTCATTGGTCGCTGCTGGACACGCTTCCACGGCTCAGGACGCTAGTCGAGCAAGGTTGATCGTTCACGTACCCGATCGTCCAACTTCCCTGCCGCCAGATCCCGCAGCGCAGATGCGTAGCCAGCCATGACCGCATCGTGCACGAGGTCATGCAAGTCGACGGGGATCGCTTCGTACACGCCGGAGCAGACGTTCTGGGCTGCCTCGTGGGCAGAGCTGTAGTCCACGTCCCGGATCTCGGCTTCCAGGCCGCTCCTGAGGCGAAGCCGTTCTTCCTTGGGGTTGGAGGTCATAGCGATCGCGATACCCCTCGGACTGCCTTGGCAACCGCCCGAGCCGGCAGGGTGAACGTCAGAGGGACTGATACGAGACCACCATGCCCGCAGGTCGCATGCGCGACTCACGCCTACTACCAAGTGTCACTGGTTGTTGACAGGATGACGTTATGCGACGAGTGCACCTGGAAGCGGCGGAAGATCACGTTGAGCGGCTGGCACGGGAACATGATCCGGTCGGGGCCGTCAAGGAACTCATCTGGAACGCCTTGGACGCCGACGCGCGACATGTGCGTGTCGCGATTGAGCAGTCTGACACAGAGAGCGTAGACAAGATCGTCGTCACTGACGACGGAACGGGCATTACTCCCGAAGCCTGTGAGGCCACCTTTGACAAGATCGGTGGTTCCTGGAAAAAGGGCGCGCGTGTCTCTCAAGAACTTGGAAGGCCCCTGCATGGCAAGGCTGGGCATGGACGGCTACGTGCTTTTGCTCTGGGTGCTTTCATTCGGTGGACAACTGTTGCTGACGGTATCGACGGACGCCAGAAGACGGTCATCTCCGCTCACAACGCTTCCAGAAATGACTTTCAGATCGGCGATCCGCAAGCGACCACTGAGGATCGGGGAACGGTTGTAGAGGCTTGGGGGCGCCAGTCTTCGGTTCTGAATAGGCTGACAGTAGAGCGGGCACGCACTCAGCTAACGACCGAATTTGCTCCCTACCTGGCCATGTATCCAGATGTGGTGATCGAATTCAATGGCGAGAGGATCGACCCGCAGGCGGCCATACAGAAAGAGACGCCATATGACCTTGAATTTGTTCATGGTGATCAGCGAGAAACTGCAATCCTGCGTATCATCGAGTGGGATATGCGAGTTGATCGCGAACTGCACCTGTGTGATGCGGGTGGCGTGACTGTTGACATCACCGAAGTGCGAATTCAAGCACCGGGTTTTGATTTCACGGCTTACGTGTTGTGGCGCGGGATGCCGGACCATTCTGGCGAATTCTTGTTGGGGGAGGCCTCCGACGGTCCGATTGCGGCACTTCTTGCTGTTACTCGGCAGAAGTTGCGAGACCACTTCAAGGTGCGCGCAGTTGAACGCCGTCACGAGATCGTTGACAAGTGGAAGGATGGTGGCCTCTACCCTTACCATGAGGAGCCAGAAACTGAGGCTGAAAAGGTCGAACGGGAGACCTTTGACATCATTGCTACAACTGTGCATCGCCATATGCCTAGGCCAGCCAAGCATCAAAGGGCGACTTTGGCATTGTTGCGGGAGTCGGTAAAGCATCAGCCTGGCCATGTGAATCGGATCCTAGACGAAATCTTCCGATTGAGTTCGGATGACAAGTCCGAGCTGGATCGACTCCTTAATCGGACCAGCCTCTCAAGTATCATCAAGGCGTCGAGTAGCGTGGCTGACCGCCTCGATTTCCTTGCAGCTCTGTCGCACATGGTTTTTGACGCCGAAGCGAAAAAGCTTGTCAAGGAGAGGACGGAGCTTCACAAGATTCTGGAAAATGAAACTTGGGTATTTGGTGAACACTACCAGCTTCTTGTGAGTGATAGGTCGCTCGATCAAGTACTCAGTCGACACTTGGAGGTTCTGGGAAGGAGCGTGCCAGCCCCCGCGCCCGTCCGCAGGGAAGACGGGTCCGTGGGCATCGTGGATCTCATGCTTTCCAGGTCTCGAAAGGAACATGATCGGCGTCAGCACCTGGTCGTAGAACTCAAGGCGCCTAAAGTCAAGGTGACTGGCAAGGAGTTGGAGCAGATTAAGAGCTATGCTCTGGCCGTCAGTGAGGACCCTCAGTTTGCGGACGTACGCGTTGAGTGGGACTTCTGGCTAGTCACATCGGAAATGAACAAGATGGTTCGCGCTGAAACGCGACAGAAGGACAAGCCGCGCGGGTGTGCGTGGGATCTGTCAGAGGGAGAGGCTTCGATCCGGGTTTGGGTGAAAACCTGGTCCGACTTGATCGAAGAGAGTAAAGGTCGCCTGCAATACTTCAGGGAGCATTTCGATCACGATCCCTCGGTTGAACAGGCTATGGAGTATTTGAGGCACGTTCACGCCCAATACGCGCCGGAGGCGCTCGTGGTGCCGCCGCGCGATGCACTTGACGATGCCGATCTATCTAACGGAATCGTGTTGAATGGGGAGCTATCCGTAAATGGAGAAGCATCACCCATTATTGGGGCGTCAGTCGATACCGACGAAGCGGAAACCGCCGGCAGTCAGTAGAAAGTGCGCCCAGAGTGAGGGCCCGTCGTCCGGATCCGGCGCGACCATGGGAACCTTGACATCGAGTGATGGAGCGACGCGAGGGGAGAAAAGGTGCCGGAGGCCAGTCCGCGAGGTACGTACCTGGAGGTCTCGGAGTCTCTTCGCGAGAAGATCAAGGCGGGAAGGATCACGGAGGCCTTGCCGTCTCAGTCGGCTCTCGTGAGCGAGTACGGCGTGAGCCGCAGCACCATCGAGCGGTCGCTTGCCGCGCTTAAAGCCGAGGGCGTGATCGAGTCCGTACAGGGTGCCGGCTGGTTCGTAGCGGGAACCGGCGACCGCCGCCCATTGGTCGAGAAGGTGTCTGACCTATTGCGCGCCGACGGGGTTAGGGTTGGCGATCGCTTTCCGACCGAAAAAGAGCTGTGCGAGCGGTTCGGAGCCTCCCGGACTGCTGTCCGCTCCGCCATTGCGCAGATGGAGGGGCAGGGGCTTATTGGGAAGGGCGCCGCGCGAGGGCGGGAAGTGCGTGCGTTGCCATCCGGACGGGAGACTCAGACGGCATGATGACGACGGAACGCGCCGAGTTCGACGCCGATGCCGCGGCCGCGATCCTTCGTAAAGCGTGCGAGGTCGCAGATGTAGACCCGGATGGAATCGAGTTGGTGAGGTTCGGTGACCATGCGGTGTTCCGCGCGGACGCCGGCCGTATCGTCTGCCGGGTCGGCCGTAGTCCCGATCGGCTCATCTCCGTTCGGCAGGAAGTGGCAGTAGCGGAATGGCTCGCGGCCGAAAGATATCCGGCGGCGCGACTCGTTGCGACGGCCGACCAACCGGTTGTCGTTCAGGGTCACCCGGTGACCTTCTGGGAGGGTCTGTCCAGCGGAGATATATACGCGAGTACGGGAGAAATGGGCGCGCTACTGCGGCGGTTGCACGATTTGGAGCCGCCACCCTTTTCGCTTCGGCCACTTGAGCCCTTCGACAAGGTTGCGCAGCGTTTGAGGCGTGCTGCCATTCCGGACACTACCCGCGCTTTTCTCCAATCCATGGCCGACGATTTGGTGGCGGAGTACAGCCGTCTCCGGTTCGCACTTCCGTTGGGTCATCTGCATGGCGACTTCAACGTGGGAAACGTCCTGCGTGACGGGGGTGGCCGCCCCAAGGTCATCGACCTGGACGGGTTCGTCACGGGTCCCCGAGAGTGGGACCTTATGCAGACTGCCATGTACTACGACAGCTTCGGCTGGCACACGGAAGCCGAGTATGCCGATTTTGTCGCTGGGTACGGGTTCGATGTACGGGGATGGCCCGGGTACACAGTTCTACGAAGTATCCGCGAATTGCTAATGGTCGCGTGGCTTTCTCAGAATGCCGGCACTGATCCACGCGCGGCTGAGGAAGTTGAGAAGCGGGTGCAAAGCCTGCGTTCGGGTGGGTCTCGTCGGGACTGGGCGCCGTTCTAGAAACGTCACGCCTGTTGCCAGAGGCGGAAGCTACGGGCCTGTTCCTCGAACGCGCAGAACTCTGTGGCCCGCCTCATCCCGCCCGTGACGCGTCCCTGGAATTCCCGCACGTACTGGATGCAGCGGGCAGACTTCAACCCCTCGCCGAGTTCTAGTGCGCTTAGTGCGATATCGAACCCACGGCCGATCTCACCTTGATTAATGTACGCCTCAGCCTGAACCATCGTTGCGAAGAAGTCGCTTCGGTTGTTCAGACCGTCTCCGAAGATGGAGCCCCCACCCCGCTGCGCAGCTTCGACGGAGCGCCCGAGGTCACGGAAGCAGTGGCCTATCTCGGCTGCAAGCTCAACTTCGTCGAAGTACGCAATATACGGCGGGTCGCTGTCGGTCGTCCGTTGACTGAGCTTGCGTTCCGCCTCCGCAAGGGCGAGGTCACAGCCCCGCTCATCCCCGAGTCGGGCCAGTGCTCGTGCCTCCATCGCCCGGAACTGTGCGGCCATGGTCGGCCCCAGCGCTGGGCCCGGTCCGGTGTAAGCGGCACGGGCGAGCGTCGCAGCGTCCTGGTATCGCCCTAGGAAGGTGGCCTGATGGCTCATGGCGGACAGGATGCTTCCGCCTAGAAGCCTGTCACCGGCCGCTTGCGTCATGCGTAACGCCTGTATGAGATACCGCTGAGCGATGCCGTGAAGTCCGCTGTCGTACGACATCCAACCGGCGAGTAGGAGGGTTTCCGCCACGGCTGAGTGCAGTTGCCTGCCCACGTCATCGGAGTACTTACCATCGAGCATCGGCCGGACGTCCGTGTGTAGGTACTGAATTAGCGCCCGTCGGGCATGGCCACCGCCGAACTTGCCGTCGAGCATGCTGAAGGCGTCGGCTGTCGAGCGCACCATGTCCACGTCCACTGCGCCGACTGCCCAGTTGCCCGTCCGCGTCAGCTCTCCGTCCGGAGGGGCCACGATCCAGCGGAGGGACGCGGCGTTCCAAGCCGCAGAATCCGGCAGTGCCCGAACCAGCATCTCAGCGTTGGCAAGGTCGGCACGCCAGAGGTCGGTCACGGTCCTGGCCGTGCTCTCCGGCGTGTCCGCGAAGTCAAGTCCCAACTCCGGCTGCACGGCGGACACTGCCGCGTCGCCCATCCCGATGTCATCGATCGTGAGGCGACGTCCCACCTTGCGTCCGATCGCGTCGGCGATGAACTGCGGCATGTTGCCGCGTGGGATGGAGCCCTTGAGCCACCTGGTCACGTACGTGTGGTCACAGGTGACGTCCTCGCTTGACTGAGCGGCAGCGGTGATCACCGCACGAGCAAGGGACTTGTGGGAGAAGTCGGCTTCCTGCATGAGCGCGGCCAGTCTGGCGTTCCGGTCTGCCATCGAACCCCCAGAGAGCGTTCGTAGTACCAGCTTGACTCATCGTCACTCTACGCAGGTCAGGGCCACGGTGCAGAGGGATTGCACGGAGGAGTGCACGAGTGCACCCCCAAGTACACGCTCCCGAAGCCCTCATTTTCTGGCGACAGTTGAACCACCACCGCACGGGAGGGCCGGCGGGTCCGAGTCGAAAGCCACGGGTTGACGGCGCGGAATCCATCTGCCAACGTGAGTGGTAGGTAATACACACCACGCAGCGATGCGGGGCGTGTACGTCGTCCGTGCAGCGCCCGGAGGGCCCTCGAAAGGGGTTCGAAGGAAGCGTCGGTTCTTTGAGAACTCAACAGAGTGTTGTGAGTTTGGCGGGGCTTGCCCCGCCGCCCGTGACGGCCGGGTTATGACCGTCGGCGACCGGTTCCGGTGCCCCGTTGGGCGGCTGGTTGGTGGTCGTTCTGCTGGCACCGAGCAGTGCGAACAGGGTGCCCCGACAGTTCGAGGGTCGGGACCGGTAGGCCGTGGCGACGGCATCCGGTGAAGTCCTCGACTCCGCTTCGACAGCCCCGGCAACCAGCCGTGAAGGGCGCGGAATCAGATTCCGCCCGGGGCGCTTGGCCCGCCGCTTCCTACGGCGTTGGCCCTCAGCCCGGTGCGGCGCATTCCCGGACAAGGACAACGCGCCGCTTTCGGTCTCCCTACCCGACGTAGTCAGAGGAGAGATCCACCATGCGAATGCGCACTTTCGTCGCCGGCCAGGAAGCGCACGGTGACTTCGAGTTCGCGGAACTGGCGCTCGGTATCGACGTCGACCTGTTCCGGGGCCCGCTGGAGTCCGAGACGGACGACGACCGGGCGGCCCGTGAGGATGTGGCCCGTCACGTGCTCGCTGACCTGCGGGCGGAGGCGGAGGCCGGCGACGAGATCGCTGGTTGGGACGCCCTGTACGCCGACGCGCTGACCCGCACGGTGCCGTTTCTGCGCGCCGCCCGCGGCTACCGGCCGGGAGCGGGGGAAGCGGCATGAACGAGACCCGCAACCCCCTGAGCAAGGTTCAGATCGGCGTGTTGACGGCCGCGTTCGTTCCCATGCTCGCCACGGGCGTGGTCGGCGGCATCGGCACGTACAGCAATATCGGTCATGCCTACGGCACGGGGACCGCGCTCGGTGCGCTCGGTGCCGGTGAGGGCGCCACGGCCGTGCTTGCCCTGGTCCTGCTGGGACTGACCATGCTGGGCCAGTCCTCGCCGCGCGTCGTGCGGGCGGGGCTGTGGGCGCTGCCGGCCGCCGCCGCCGTCATGGGCGCCATGGCCGCGCCGGACCCTGGCCGCACGGTCGTCTACGCACTGACCCCGATGGGGATGTCCGTCTCGGCTGAGGGCATGGCGTTCCTCGCCCGCCGGATCGTGGTCCACACCGACGGCCGCGACGCAGAGAACGAGCGACGCACGGCCGACATCGTGCAGGCCCTCGCCTACCACCGCGCGCGTGCCGCCCACCATCCGGTGGACCGGGTGCGGAAGCGCTCGGATCGGGCGTCGTGGCGTCTGGCCCGCAAGGTCGGGGTCGGGGACGCCGCGCTCGGATCGAGGCTGCTGGATGTCCAGCGCGATCGGATCACCGACGGCGCGGACGCGGCCCTCGCCTCGATGTTCGGAAGCGCCACCCCGATCTCTCCGGCAGTCACAAATATGGAGAAATCGTCGGGAAGTAGTCGAGAACGGTCTACCTTTGACCTGCGGGGATCGAGCACTCCCACGGTCGTCCTGTCACGGCTTGCGGTGCCCGACCCGGTGCCGGTCGATCTCGGCAAGTCGGGTACTGGCATGAAGCCGATGCCCGCCGTCGTTTCGACGGTGAAGCCGGTCCCGATTGCGCCGGCGCCCGCTCGTCCGGTTCCGGCCGCGTCGACCGGCCCGCGTCGGGCGACGGGCCGTGTCCCGGCCTCCGCGAAATCGGCCCGTACCCGCCGTACTCCCGAACAGCTCATGGTGGAAGCGCGGAAGGCGACGGCCGGTCTCCCGGACGCTCAGGTGACCGGGGAGGGTATCCGCCGGGCCCTGCGCACCTCGCCCGCCAACGCCCGCATGCTGCGTGACGCCCTGCTCGCCGAACGCGCCGCCGGGGCGGTGGCGCCGTGAGCAGCCTCACCGCGCTGTTACCGGTCGTGCCTGCTCTCGGGTGGGCAGTTCACGCTCGGTGGTTGCACGGACGGTTGACCACGGCCCGCCGTGACCCGCTGACCGGTCTGTGGACGCGGGAGGCGTTCACTCGGCGGGCCCGCCGGCGGCTGCGCGACCCGCGCGCCGTGGTGGTGCTGGCGGACGTCGACCACTTCAAGCAGGTCAACGACACCCACGGCCATGCGGCCGGTGACGTGCTGCTCGCCACGGTCGCCTCCCGTCTCGCCCACGGCACCACCCCCGGCGGTGTCGTGGGGCGGCTCGGCGGGGACGAATTCGCCGCCGTCGTCATCGACCGCGACGGCACGATGCCGGATCGGCTGCACATCCTCGCCCGCGTCCTGGCCCGGCCGGTCGACACCGCCCCCGCAGTGCACACCACGGTGTCGCTGGGGTGGGTACGGGCCGCCGACCATCCGGGCGAGGATCTGTCAGCGCTGCTGCGCCGCGCTGATGAAGCCATGTACGCGGCGAAGCGCTCGGGGCGTTCTGGTCCTCGCCGGGCCCGTCTCGGGCGGCTGCTGGGGTCGGTGGCCGGTCGTCGTCCGGGACGGCGCGGCGCGGCATGAGCACGCTGCCGGTCTTCCGGTGGCACCTCGCCCCGGACGGCTACGCCACCCGTCGTCAACTGCGGGCCCGCGACCTGCGCCCTGGTGGTCAGGGCGTCGCTGCCGAGCTCGAACGTCCCCGGAGGCGGGGCCGCCCGCCTCTGGTTGCCTACCTGTACCGCATCGACCTCGCCAAACCGGTCCGGCCGATGACCCCGGCGCGGTGGGCGGCGCTTGGCAAAGCCAACGCGGCCCGCCGCCGGTGTCCCGTGTGCCTGCGGGATGCCGGATACGTCATCCCGCCCACGCTCGGAACCTGCGTGACCTGCTCCTATCCCGAAGAACAGCGCGTCGCTTGAACCGTCCTGAACCCCGGGTCCGGCCGCCCGACCTTCCACAGCAAGCCGGCCGGACCCTTCGACTCCCAATGGAGTAGGTACATCGTGACTGAGTCCACCACGTTCACGCCCGCCGGGGACCCGGAGGGCACCGAACGGCCGACGGCAGACGTGCTGCCGTTCCCGCTGAAGAAGACGACCACCCCCGCCCCGGCCGCGCCGGGCGAGGGTGTGGTGAAGCCGGGGGAGTGGGAGGCCGAACTCCCCGACACCGACGACCCGGAGGCCGACGGCCTGTCGGAGGGGGCGCCGGTCGACCCACCGCGTGAGGTCTACCCGCCGTCGGTGGCGGAGTGGATGCAGGCCAAGGACAAGGCCCGGTTGCCGGTGCTGCCGGACTGGGTGAAACTGCCTGACCAGCGCACGGCCGTCCGCAAGTGGGCCATCCGGCACTACTCCGCCGTGGCCGGCTACCACGCGATCCGGCTGCCGCTGGTCTACACGCCGAAGATCTGCATGTACTCGCCGCGCGGCGCGTGGCGGTGGTCGACTGCGATCGGCCGGTGGGTGTTCGACGCGGAGGGCAAGACGCTTCGGCTCGCCTCTGTCGCCAACGAGGACGCGGCCGAGTACCTGAAGCTGTCGCGGCAGCGTAACGACCGTGTCCGGCTGCGGGGAATCGTGGCCACGATCGGCGGTTTCATCGGGCTGGCCGCCGCGCTGACCCTGTACGTCATGGCGCCGTCGTGGCTGCTCATGCTGGCCGTGGCGACGCTGACCACCACCCTCGGTGCGGCCGGGGCGCCGGCCGACCGGCCGCTGATCGACATGGCCAAGGTCACGTTCCGCAAGCGGCGACTGTCCTCCGACATCGTCATCCGAGCCCATGAGGCATCCGGGCTGACCACCAAGGATCAGACCATCGCGTTCCCCCGGCCGATCGGCCGGGACGGCGACGGGTGGCGCGTGGTGGTGGACCTGCCGTACGGCAAGACGTTCGAGGACGCCGTGAAGGCTCACGCCCGTCTCGCCTCCGGTATGGACATCGCCCCGACCCAACTCTTCCTGGACAAGGACGAGACGAGCGGGCGGCGGGTGTCGTACTGGATCGCCGACCGTGACCCGCTCGCCGTCCCGTCGGGCAAGTCGCCGCTGCTGGGGGCCACGCGGGTGGACTTCTGGAAGCCCTTCCCGTGGGGTGTCGATGAGCGGGGCAACCCGGTCATGGCCACGATGCTGTGGCTGTCGCTGCTGGTCGGCGCCGTTCCGCGGCAGGGCAAGACGTTCTCCGCCCGCACGATCGCGCTGGCCGCCGCGTTGGACCCGTACGTGCGGCTGTACGTGTTCGACGGCAAGGCGTCGCCGGACTGGCGCATGTTCGCCAAGGTCGCGCACCGCATCGGGTTCGGGATCGTGCCGAAGAACGGGGTCGACCCGGTTCAGCACCTACTGACCTCGCTGCGGGAGCTGAAGGCGGACGTCGAGGACCGGTACCACCGGCTGTCGGAACTGCCGCTGCACGTCTGCCCGGAGGGCAAGCTCACCCCGGAGATCAGCCGGGACAAGAAGCTGAACATGCCGCTCACGCTGTTCGTGGTGGACGAGGTGCAGGAGTACCTGACCCACCCCGAGCACGGCAAGGAGATCTTGTCCCTGATGGTCTACCTCGCCCGCGTAGCCCCGGCGGTCGGCGTCTCGGTGATGACCGCGACGCAGAAGCCGGACGACAAGGCATGCCCGTCGGAGCTGCGTGACCAGCATCAGGCCCGGTTCGCCCTGCGGGTCGGCGCCTACCAGGTCTCGGACACCATCCTCGGTGCCGGGTCGTACTCGGAAGGGCTGGACGCGTCCAAACTGCTCAAGTCGCACAAGGGCGTGGGCCTGCTCAAGGGCATGTCCGACGACTCCGGGATCGTGCGCACCTACCTCGCCGACGGCCGCGACGCCGACCGCATCCTGACCCGCGCCGCCGCCCTGCGCGAGGCCGAAGGGACGCTGTCCGGCGATGCGGCCGGCGAGGCCCCGGCCCCGGAGACGTCCGCGACGATCCTTGACGATGTCGCGGCCGTGCTCGGCAAGGGCGAGGCCAAGGTGTGGTCCGAGACCATCGTGGACCGCCTTGCCGACCTGCGCCCGGACGTCTACGGCCCGTGGGCGGAGCTGGAGTCCAAGCCCAAGGCCGAAGCGCTCACCGCCGCGCTCAAGCCGTTCGGTATCGGCACCGTGCAGATCAGCCGACGCATCGACGGCGAGGGACAGGTCAACAAGCGCGGCATCAAGCGGGACGACATCGCCACCGCAATTACGGAGCGCAACCGGAAGAGGGACGCCGGATAGGTCTCGCAGCGTGCTACCGGTAGCGGCAGACGTCGCTACCGGTAGCAACCCTGCTAGCGACCCAAACGGGCCCTGATCAGGTCGCTAGCGCGTAGCGGCCGACCTGCGGAAACCCCCTCCAAACCCCCTGAGAGGCCCTGATGAGCCTTGCAGTCCTCGCTACCGCCTTCCTGTTGATCGTCACGTTCTGTTACGTCGTCAAGTGCTGGCTCAGCCCGTTCGGGGACTGCCGCCGGTGCGGCGGCATGGGCCACGCCCTCACCACCGACCGCAAGGGCAAGACCAAGCGCGGCAAGGACTGCCGCCGCTGCCACGCCACCGGCAAGCGCATACGCGTCGGCCGCTGGATCTACAACCGCGCCGCGCGCACCTACCGCGCCGGCACCCGCTGACCCCGCCCGGGAGGCTCCGTGACCCTCACCATCCCGCTCGTTCTGCTGCTCGCCGTCGTTGTCGGCCTGCTACTGCGCTTCAAGGCCGTCGGCGCCGGCGCGGTGGTCGTCGTCGCCCTGTTCGGGTTCTACCTCGCCCACACCGGCGCGGCCGACACCGTCAACCAGCTCGTCACCGCCCTCACCGACGCCCTACCCGGCATCAGCCGCTGACAGCAAGGGAGACCAGCACCGTGAACGAACCCATCGCGTACGGGCACCAGACGGCGGCCGTGGAAGTCCACACCCCCACCCCGCTCACCCCCGCGCACACCGCCCCGCTCATGCCCATGCAGCCGGGCACCATCCCGTCCGTGGCGAGCGTCATCCTGCCCGACGGCCGCGTCGTCACTGGCTACGCCATCGAACCCGCCAAGCCCGAACCCGTCGTCGCCAAGCCGGCCGTCTCCCGCGCGGCGGTGAACGTCGCCCTCGGGGGCGTCGGATTCCTCGCCGTGTGCGGCGGACTGCTGCTGCTCACGTCGTTCATCGCTGCTCTGACCGCGCTTGTGACGCAGCTCGTCATCCTCGCCGCCGTCATCTTCGGCGGCTGGATCGCCGTGCAGGTCTTCAGTGCGAGCGGCAAACGGGACGGGACCACGGTCAACATCCGCAAGGCAGTCATCAAGCGCAACAAGTTCTACGGCTGACAGGAGTCCCCGTGTTCGAGATCCGTGTCATCTGCGACCCCGCCGACACTGACCGCGTCACCACCGCACTGACCACCACGTTCGCCACCGGCGACGTGCGCCGGTACCCGACCCGAGACGGCGAGCGCGCCCGCCTCTACCTCACCGCTGACCACCGTCCTGAACTGGGCCCGTGGCCCACGCCGGAAGAGGCGTACGCGCTCGCCCCGAGCATCGTCCGCGAGATCGGATGGACCGCCGGAACGGTCGCCGACAAGCCGTTCGGCGAGGACTTGGACCGGGAGTACTGGCTCCGCAAGGCCGCGCTGCTGGACCGCATCGCGCTGCGCGACGAACAGCACGGCGAGAGCGGCGACGCCGCCGAGGTGGCCACGGAGGCGGCCCGTCGGCTCATCGCGTACGACCGGGACGGCGAGGGCGACGACCACGGCGCCCGGTACTGGCCGGAGCGCCCGCAGGCCACCGCCGACCCGCGCGACTACGTCCGCCAGGAATACGCCCGCTGGGCCAAGAACCACTAGCTGCGCCCGAGGGCGGCGGCTCCCGGACAAGGACAACCCGCCGCCCCCGGTCTCCCTATCCCGACGTAGCAGAACAGGAGACCTACAGCATGACACCTGACTGCAGGGCCCGGCGCCCCGCCGATGTGGATACCGCGGACGGGAGCCACCTGCGCACTGCCCTCGCCCTCGCGGCGGCAGGCGTCCCGGTCCTGCCTCTACGGCAAGGCAAGGTCCCGTTCGGCAACTGCCGTTCCTGCAAGGGAAACGCCTGCGGCGGGCGGCCCAACATGAAGACGGCGGGCCCGTGCCGGTGCCCGGCGCCGTGCCACGCGTGGGCCGCCGCCACCACCGATCCGCACGTCCTCAACTCGCCCGTGTGGGCGCCGGTGTGGCGCGAGGCCGTGGCGGTCGCCTACCACCCCGGCGGGGCCGGGCTGACCGTGGTCGACCTCGACAACGCGGCGGCCGTCGCATGGGCCCGCGAGACCCTGCCCGCCACCCGCACCGTGCCGACGACACGGGGTGAGCACTGGCTCTACCGGGGCGCCATGCCGTCGTCCAACGCGGTCCGGCCGAGCGTCGACATCAAATCCGCCATGTCCTACGCCCGCTGGCTCGGACCCGGAACCGGCCGTATCGCGGTTCTCCCGGCGGCCGTGCGCGCCCTGCTGGAGAAGGAAGACACCACCCCCGCCCCCGGGGAGGTGGCATCTTCGCTCCCCGGCCGCGCCACGTGGTCGCGGCAGGTGGCCACCGGGTGCCGCCACACCGAGCGCTACGTCCGCACCGGCCTCGAACGCGGCCTCGCCCTCGTCCGGGCCCGCACCGAATCCGGCGCCGGATCACAGGCGTTCGGCGTCGCCCGGTTCATCGCCGCACAACACACCGGGTGCCCGGGACCGTGCGGACTCGCCGCGATCGGCGAGGAAATCGTGACGGCCGCCGCCTCGGTAGGCGTCCCGGATGCCTACGCCCGCCGCGCGGTCGCCAACGGCCTTGAGACGGCTGTGGGGCACGCGCCATGAAAGCATTCCGAACCAGCCCGAACAGCCCTCAGGGCGCCGTACAGGGCCCGCCACGGCCTGCCGTCGGCGAACCGAAGGTCGCCGCCCGCAAGGGCGTCCTTTCTGCCGTTGGTTCTGACCCGCAGACGGTCACCGTCACCGGCATCACGCCGGGGCTTGAGATCCAGTGCGAGGGCGTACCGGTCGCGGACTGGATCTGTGCCTGCGGGCATCACGAACGCGCCCGGGGCCGGGCCGCCGTGGCCAGGCTGACGGCCCGCGTCCGTGTCGGAGTCTGCCCCCACACCGCCACCGCCGAAGGGAGGGAGGCCGCATGAATCCACAACCTGTGGACAGTCCCGACCTGTGGGCCGGACTGCCCACCCTGACAGAACCGCCCGGCGAGGACGATACGGCGCAAGAGGTGTGGGAGGACCCTATTCCCCTCACCGGTCGTCGTGAGCGTCCTCCGTTCCCCGCCCACGTTCTCCCTGCCTGGTTGGGGGAGTTCGTGGCGGCAGTCGCGGAAGAGACACAGACCCCGGTGGACCTCGCCGGTTCGGTCGCCCTCGCCGTGCTCGCCACGGCGGCCGGCGGCCGGTCGGTGGTCCACGTGCGTGGCAACTGGCGGGAGCCAACCAATCTGTTCACGGTCGTCGCGCTCCCGCCCGCTAACCGAAAGTCCGCCGTATTCGCGTTGCTGACCAACCCCCTCTATGAGGCGGAGAAACAGCTCAAGACTGCGATGAAGCCCGTGATCGTGGAGGCGGAGCTGACGGCGAGGCTCGCCAAGGAAGCGGCTGACAAGGCCGCCGCCAAGGCCGCGTCCGCCGACGGTGACAAGCGCGATGACATGGTGGCCACCGCCGTGGGCCTCGCGCAGACCGCGGACACCCTCACCGTCCCCGCCGAACCGGTCCTGTTGGCGGACGACTCGACGCCCGAGACGGTCACCTCGCTCATGGCCGAACAGGGCGGCCGGCTGTCGGTGATGAGCGCGGAAGGCGGCATCTTCGACATCATCGCCGGCCGCTACTCCGGCGCCCCCAACATGGAAGTCTTCCTGAAAGGGCATGCCGGGGACCGGCTGAGGGTGAACCGGCAGACCCGCCGCGAGTACATCGACGCCCCCGCACTGACGATCGGCCTCGCCGTGCAGCCGGACGTCCTGCGGGACATCGGCAAGGTGAAAGGGTTCGAGGGACGCGGACTGCTGGCCCGCTTCCTGTACTCCCTGCCGGTATCCACGGTCGGCGACCGCGAGATCATCACCGACCCGGTCCCCGAACAGACAGCCGCCACCTACATCGCCCGGGTCATCGACCTCACCCTGTCCCTGGCGGAGTGGACCGACCCGGCCGTCATCCAGCTCACCCCCGAAGCGGATGCGGCCCTGATCGCCTACCAACAGCGCATCGAACCGCAGCTCAAGGCACGCGGCGGCACGCTGGGCCACATCTCCAACTGGGCCGGAAAGCTCGCCGGAGCAACCGCCCGCATGGCCGCGCTGCTGCACCTGGCCGAACACGGCGGCAACGGCTACGCCCACCCCGTTACCGACGCCACCATGGGCGCGGCCATCGAACTGGGGGAGTACTACACCGCCCACGCCCTCGCCGTGTTCGACGTCATGGGCGCCGACCCGGTCCTTTCCCGCGCCCGCAGCGTCCTGGAAGCGCTGAGGGACAACCGGTGGGAGGACGTCAGCCGCCGGGACGTCTTCAGCGTCCTGTCCCGCAGCGAGGTGCCCACCATCGCCGACCTCGAACCCGCCCTCGCCCTGCTGGAAGACCACGGATACCTGCGGTCCTACCAACCCGAGCGCACCGGCAAGCGCGGACGCCCACCGGCACCCCGCCTACTGGCCCACCCCGCCCTGCACCACGGCGGCGGGTGACCCCGTTCCGCCCCCAACCCCTCCCGCACAAACCGCAAAATCCGCAATAAAGCCAGGACCCCCCGCTGACCTGCGACGGAGCCCCACCCGGACCCCGGACGGGGCCCCGTCGCACAATCCCGCGATATTCCGCAAAAATCCGAGCCCCACCCCGCCCGCCGGGACCGGCCGCCGGCCGCTCCTGAATTTTGCGGAATATTGCGGGTTTCTGCGGAGCACCCCCGCCTGCCACCCGCACGCCGCAACATCGCAGGTCAACGGCCTACACCGGGTTTTCTGCGGATTTTGCGGTTTGTGCGGCGGCATCTGCCCGTGAACTCAGCCTCACAGGAGTGAGACGTGGACGAACCGACGACCTTCCCCCTCCCCCCCGCCGATGACCCGACCCTTGTCCTCCTCACCGTCGAGGAGGCTGCCCGCCGCCTCCGCATTGGCCGGACGACGTGCTACGCGCTCATCCGCACCGGAGAGCTGGAGTCCGTACCCGTCGGCCGTCTCCGCCGCGTCCCCGCCGACGCCCCGGCCGCCTACGTCACCCGTCTCCGCACCGCCCAACGCGCCGCCTGACGACGCCCGGGGCGGCGGCACTCCCGGACAAGGACAACCCGCCGCCCCGGTACCCATCCCGACACCAAGAACAGGAGCCTGCCTGTGGCAGAGCAAGAGAAGCGCACTCGACAGCCGAACGGACGCAGTTCGATCTACTTCGGCAAAGACGGCAAGTGGCACGGTCGGGTCACCGTCGGTGTTCGTGACGACGGCAAGCCGGACCGGCGTCACGTCGAACGGAAGACCCGTGCAGAGGTCACGGAGGCCGTACGAGAGCTTGAGCGGCAACGCGATGCCCAGACCGTGCGCAAGCCGGGCAAGCCCTGGACGGTCAAGGCGTGGCTGACGCACTGGATTGAGAACGTCGCACCCCTCACGGCCAACGACAACACGATGGTGGGGTACGGCGTCTCTGTACGGAAGCACCTCATTCCCGGCTTGGGCGCCCACCGACTCGACAGGCTCAAGCCGGAGCACATCGAAGCGTTCTACGTGAAGATGCAGGCCAACGGCAGCAAGCCCGCGACGGCCCATCACGCGCACCGCACGCTTCGCGCTGCCCTCAACGAGGCGGTACGGCGCGGCCATCTCGGGAAGAACCCGGTCCTGTTGGCAAAGGCTCCGAAGGTGGACGAGTACGAGGTGGAGCCCTACAACGTGCAGGAAGTGCAACGTCTGCTGAGGGCAGCGAGCCAGCACCGCAACTCCGCACGCTGGGCTGTAGCCCTCGCTCTCGGACTACGGCAGGGGGAAGTGCTGGGCCTGAAGTGGCAGGACGTAGAACTTGAGGGTGGGTTCCTGGTGGTCCGCCGCAGTCGGCACCGCCCGCAGTACGCGCACGGGTGCACGGAACCCTGTGGACGCAAGGCCGGCTACTGCCCGCAGAGGCGGCGCAGCAACCCCGAGACGTCCAGCACCAAGTCACGCGCCGGCCGTCGCGCCGTCGGTCTCCCGGAACAGCTCGTTGACTTGCTGAGCGCCCACCGTGAGGCGCAGGACGCGGAACGGAAGACGGCCGGGAAACACTGGGTGGAAGGTGGGTGGGTGTTCCCCGACGAACACGGGCGCATCGCTTCCCACCGAAAGGACTGGGCTGAGTGGAAGGCTCTATTGGCTGAGGCGAACGTCCGGGACGGCCGCTTGCACGACGCCCGCCACACGGCCGCCACGGTCCTGCTCATTCTCGGGGTGCCCGAGCGCGCTGTCATGGGTCTCATGGGATGGTCGACAACGGCCATGGCCGCCCGCTATCAGCACATGGTCGACGCGGTGCGGACCGAGGTGGCGAAGCAGGTCGATGGTCTGATCTGGAAGCCGGGCGCTGACGGGCCGGATGACGGCGACGATGGCGCCGCCGGCGTGCTCGTGCCGGTCAACTGAGACGGGAACTGAGACGGACAGACAGATGGGGCGCACCTCTTCCGAGGGGCGCCCCATTCTTTTTCCTGGTCAAGGCGGTGGAGGCCGTGGCGGGAATCGAACCCACGTAACTCGATTTGCAGTCGAGCCCCTGAACCACTCGGGCACACGGCCGGGCGTCTGTGACGTGCTTCGACCATAGGCGGCCCCGCCCGGGGCGGGTCAACGGATCGGGCGGGGCCGCAACAGGACTGCCATACGCCGTTCATGAGGGGCCGGGAGCCGCCCCGCTCGCCAGGAACTCCTCCACCACCGGGCGGAACAGGGCGGGTTCGTCGACCCAGGGGTAGTGGCCGACGGCGTGCAGGGGCCGCAGGCGGGCGTGCGGGAAGGAGTCCGCGACGACCTCGCCCGCCCGCATGCCGGTGACCGCGTCGCGGTCGCCGGTGACGACGAGGACGGGGCAGGTCACCTCGCGCAGCCGGTCCAGGAGGGACTGCCGGGCCTGTTCGTCGACGCCCTGCCAGAAGCCGGCGCGGGGGACCGGGTGCGTCTGGGCGCCCTCGGCGGCGGCGTGGTCGCGCTGGGGGGCGTCCCAGCGGCCGTACGCCATGGGGGCCACCAGGAGCAGCAGTTCGCGGACCCGGTCCAGGTCGTCGGCGCTCTCCAGCTCGCCCAGCGCCGCGACGGCGTCGGGCCACCAGGGCTCGCCCGCCCGGCTCTCGAAGATCGCGCGGGCGTCGTCCGGGCGGACGCCCTGCAGCCGCGAGCCGGGCGCGACCAGGACCAGGTGGGTCAGCCGGTCCCTGTACTCGGCGGCGTACGCCTGCGCGGTCGCGGCGGCGGCGTCGTGCGCGAGCAGGGCGAAGCGCTCCAGTCCCAGATGGCGGCGCAGCGCCTCCACGTCCTGCGCGAGCCGTGGGAAGGAGTACGCCAGCGGGTCGGGGGCCGGCGCGGTGTCCCCGGTCCCGCGGCCGTCCGGCACGACGAGGCGCCTGACCGTGTCCAGCCCGGCCAGGTCGCCCAGGTACGCGGCGTCGCGGCCGGGCCCGCCGGCGAGCGCGAGGAGCACCGGGCCCTCCCCCTGGTCGCGGTAGGCGATCTCGGTTCCGTCGTACGAAGTGCAGTGCGGCATGGCCTACGCCTTCCCGGCCCGGCGCGGTCCATCTCCGGTCCTGGGCCGAAAGGCCGACCCCGATGTTCATGGACGCCAGGGGCGACAGCCGCCTACGCCCCTTACCCTGTCCGGGTGACGACCGCCGAAGCCGAGCCGATTCCCGGCAATTCAGACAGACCTCTCCTCCTTGGGCCGGACCCCGGCACCGACACCGTCCTGGGCAGCCGCTACCGCGCGCTGACCCTCGCCATGGTCTCGGTCGTCCTGCTCATCGCGTTCGAGGCCACCGCCGTCGGCACGGCCATGCCGGTCGCCGCGCGCGAGCTCCACGGACTGCCGCTGTACGCCTTCGCCTTCTCCGGCTACTTCACGACCTCGCTGTTCGCCATGGTCGTCAGCGGCCAGTGGTCGGACCGCAGCGGCCCGCTCGCGCCTCTCGTCACCGGCATCGGCGCCTTCGCCGCCGGCCTGCTGATCTCCGGCGCCGCCCAGTCGATGTGGCTGTTCGTCCTCGGCCGCGCCGTCCAGGGCATCGGCGGCGGACTCGTCATCGTCGCCCTGTACGTCGTCGTGAGCCTGGCCTACCCCGAACGGCTGCGGCCCGCCGTCATGGCCGGCTTCGCCGCCTCCTGGGTGGTGCCCTCGATCGTCGGCCCGCTCGTGGCGGGCACGGTCACCGAGCAGTTCGGCTGGCGCTGGGTCTTCCTCGCCATCCCGGTCCTGATCGTGCCCCCGCTGCTCATCGGCCTGCCCGCGATGCGCCGGATGCCCGTCCAGCCGCCCCCGGACGACCGCCGCGCACCCGACGGCCGCCGCATCCGGCTCGCCCTGGCGGTCTCCGCGGGCGCCGGGCTGCTCCAGTACGCCGGACAGGACCTTCGGCCGCTCTCCCTGGTCCTCGCGGCGGCCGGCGCGGCCCTCATCGTCCCGGCAGCCCTCGGACTGCTGCCGCGCGGCACGTTCCGCGCGGCGCGCGGGCTGCCGTCGGTGGTCCTGCTGCGCGGAGTCGCCTCGGGCACTTTCCTCGGCGCCGAGACCTTCGTGCCGCTCATGCTCGTCACGCAACGGCACCTGTCGCCGACCCTCGCCGGACTCTCCCTCGCCTCCGGCGGCATCACCTGGGGCATCGGGTCCTGGATCCAGGGGCGCCCCCGCCTCGAACCGCACCGGGACCGCATGGTCGTCATCGGCATGTTCCTCATGGCCGCCGCCACGGCCGGCGTCGCCCTGCCGCTGATCGGCGCCGCCCCGGTCTGGAGCTCCGCCGCCGCGTGGGCCGTGGGCGGCCTGGGAGCGGGCCTGGTCATCTCCTCCCTGAGCGTCATCCTCTTCAAGCTCTCGCCGCCCTCCGAGGCCGGCGCCAACTCCGCCGCGCTCCAGGTCTCCGACGCGCTGGCCAGCGTCGTCCTGGTCGCCGCCGCGGGCACCACGTTCGCCGCCCTGGGCGGCGCGAGGGGCGCCTTCGCCGCCGTCTTCCTGCCCCTGGGCGTGCTCGGCCTCGCGGGCGTCGCCGTGGCGGCACGGCTCCGTCCGAAATCGGGGTGAGTCGAACCCGCCGGGCGGCTACCGTCGCGGTGTGAAAGAGCTGACCCTCGTCTTCACCGACGCCGAGTGGGAGTCCCTCGACGACCTGGCCGACGCGCACGGCGTCACGGTCGCCGAACTCGTGCGCACGGCCGTACGCGCCTACCAGGGGGCCGACACGGCCCCCGTCACGGCATCCGGGGAAGCCCTCGCGGACGCCCACGCGGAACTGCTGCGCAGGCTCGGGGAGTGAGTGTGCGCCATCTCACTGTGGCCGAGGTCACGGAGCTCGCCCGCCTCGCGTGCGGTGGCCTGCCGCCGGCCGTGCGCGAGCCGGGCCTGTTCGCGTCGGCCGTCCACCGGCCGCGCGCCCGCATGTTCGGCGTCGCCGCGTACCCGGACCTCTACGCGGGCGCGGGCGCCCTGCTGCACGGCATCGCCGCCAACCACCCGCTCGTGGACGGCAACAAGCGGACCGCGTGGCTGGCGGCGGCGGTGCTTCTGGATATCAACGGGGTTGATCTGCGGTCGGCTGACCAGGATGCGGCCTACGATCTGGTGATCGCGGTGGCGTCCGGCGCGGTCGCGGAGCCGGTGGTGATCGGGCAGGCCCTGCGGGGCTTGGCGGCTCGTTAGGTTCTTTCCCCGCCCTCCCGCCCGTGTGCCCTGTGAAGTCAGGGCGCCCCGACGCGCGTTGTGTGGGGGCCGGGTGCGGGCCCTCCGGGGCTGCCATTCTGGACAGCACATTTAGGTGCCTCAGGCACCCGGCCTGATCACCCCGGGCCATGCACCCAAATATGCTCCAGTGTCCAGAACGCCACCCCTCCGACCCCGCCCCCTCAGGTCTCGTCACGCGCCTGATCCCCGGTGGGGGGTGTAGACGGCACCGTGCCCAGGCCGCTCGTTGGCGCTGCGCGGCCGTCACCTGTCGGCACTTGGACCGCGCCGGATCGCCAATGCACCGGGAAGTGCCGCGAGAGGATCGCGAGGCCGCCCAGCGCTGCCGGCTGATCATCGACCGCAGCCGACCGTGCCGCACCGACGGGTGACCTGGCCGCCTTCCTACCCCCGCCGGGGATCGGGCGCGAGTGCCCACCTGCGGACACCCCTCGGCCGAAAGGCTGCTGGCCCGATTCCGTCGCGCTGACTGCGACCCGGGCCACGGCCGCCTCCATATCCACCACCGGGGATCAGGCGCTTGACAAGACGGAGGGGGCGGGGTCGTAGGGGTGGATGTTCTGGACGTTCGGCATATTTGTGTGCGGTATCCGGGGTGAACGATGGTGGGTGCTGGAAACGCACGTAAATATCCGGTCCAGGACGTGCAGCCCCGGAGGCCCCGGACCCGGCCCGCACACCACTTGCGCCGGGGCGCCCAGACTTCCTGGGGCACACGGGTGGGAGGGCGGGGAAAAACCCTGGACGCCGCCCCCGGGTAGGCTGTGACGGCCCCCCGACCCCCAACCCGTCACCCGGAGCCCGTGACTACCACCGCCCCGCACAGCGCCAGCGCCTCGCACCACCTCTCGCCCGCGTTCCCCGGACGCGCCCCCTGGGGCACCGCCGGCAAGCTGCGCGCCTGGCAGCAGGGCGCGCTCGAGCGGTACATCGAAACGCAGCCGCGTGACTTCCTGGCGGTCGCGACCCCGGGCGCGGGCAAGACGACCTTCGCGCTCACCCTGGCCTCGTACCTGCTCCACAACCACCTGGTGCAGCAGATCACCGTGGTCGCCCCCACCGAGCACCTGAAGAAGCAGTGGGCGGAGGCGGCCGCGCGGATAGGCATCAAGCTGGACCCGGAGTACAGCGCGGGCCCGGTGGGGCGGGACTACCACGGCGTGGCGGTGACCTACGCGGGTGTGGGCGTGCGTCCGATGCTGCACCGCAACCGGTGCGAGCAGCGCAAGACCCTGGTGATCCTGGACGAGATCCACCACGCGGGCGACAGCAAGTCGTGGGGCGAGGCGTGCCAGGAGGCGTTCGAGCCGGCGACCCGCCGGCTCGCGCTGACGGGTACGCCGTTCCGTTCGGACACCAATCCCATCCCGTTCGTGACGTACGAGGAGGGCAACGACGGCATCCGCCGTTCCTCCGCGGACTACACGTACGGCTACGGGAACGCGCTCGCGGACGGTGTCGTCCGCCCTGTGATCTTCCTCTCCTACAGCGGCAACATGCGCTGGCGGACGAAGGCGGGCGACGAGATCGCGGCGCGTCTGGGCGAGCCGATGACGAGGGACGCGATCGGGCAGGCCTGGCGCACCGCGCTGGCTCCGACGGGCGACTGGATCCCCAATGTGCTGCGCGCGGCGGACACCCGGCTGACGGAGGTCCGCAAGTCGATCCCGGATGCGGGTGCGCTGGTGATCGCCACGGACCAGGAGTCGGCGCGGGCGTACGCGAAGCTGATCCGGGAGATCACCGGCCACAAGGCGACCCTGGTGCTGTCCGACGACGCGAACGCCTCGTCCCGCATCGAGGAGTTCAGCGCGAGCGAGGACCGCTGGATGGTGGCGGTCCGCATGGTGTCGGAGGGCGTCGACGTGCCGCGTCTGGCGGTGGGCGTGTACGCCACGACGATCTCGACGCCGCTGTTCTTCGCGCAGGCCGTGGGCCGTTTCGTGCGGTCGCGGCGGCGCGGTGAGACCGCGTCGGTGTTCGTGCCGACGATCCCGATGCTGCTGGACTTCGCCAACGAGATGGAGGTCGAGCGCGACCACGTCCTGGACCGGCCGAAGAAGGAGGGCGAGGAGGACCCGTACGCGGAGTCCGAGAAGGAGCTCGCCGAGGCCGAGAAGGAGCAGGACGAGGAGACGGGCGAGCAGGACATGCTGCCGTTCGAGGCGCTGGAGTCGGACGCGGTCTTCGACCGGGTGCTGTACGACGGCGCCGAGTTCGGCATGCAGGCGCATCCGGGCAGCGAGGAGGAGCAGGACTACCTGGGCATTCCGGGCCTGTTGGAGCCGGACCAGGTGCAGATGCTGCTCCAGCGGCGTCAGGCGCGGCAGATCGCGCACAGCCGCAAGAAGCCGGACGCGGAGGCGGATCTGCTGGAACTGCCCGCCGAGCGGCGCCCGGTGGTCAGCCACAAGGAGATGCTGGAGCTCCGCAAGCGGCTCAACACCCTTGTGTCGGCGTACAACCACCAGAGCGGCAAGCCCCACGGGGTGATCCACAACGAGCTGCGCCGGGTGTGCGGCGGCCCGCCGAGCGCGGAGGCGACGGCGGGGCAGCTCAACGAGCGCATCAAGAAGGTCCAGGAGTGGGCCACCCGGATGCGCTGACCCCGGTTAGTGACGGGCTGTCAGGTGTGCTGTGAATCTTGCGGTGTGACGTGCCGTCGGCGGGAGGATTTGCGTTCGACGGGTCGGCACGCCCGGTCGCATGACCGGATTGTGGACGAAGTCTTCCGCTGAGCGGTACGCATCGCTACCGTTCCGGTCACCCAACGCGCCGTGGCCCGCAGCCTCGGGGCGCAGCCGGTACCGCCAGACCGACCGGTGGCTTCTCCGCGCCCTGCCGTGGGACCGGCATGCTTCCCGCCGTGAGAGAGGTGCCACCACTCACGAGAAGGGGGCGTCGTGACCGCGGAGACGTCTCAGACGCTCGACCGGGGCCTGCGGGTCCTGAAGCTGCTGGCCGACACCGACCACGGGCTCACCGTCACCGAGCTCGCCATGAAGCTGGGCGTCAACCGCACGGTCGTCTACCGCCTGCTGGCCACGTTGGAGCAGCACTCGCTGGTCCGCCGCGACCTCGGCGGCCGCGCCCGGGTCGGCCTCGGCGTGCTGCGCCTGGCGCACCAGGTGCATCCGCTGCTGCGCGAGGCCGCGCTCCCCGCACTGCGCTCCCTGGCCGAGGACATCGGCGCCACGGCCCACCTCACCCTGGTCGACGGGACCGAGGCCCTGGCCGTGGCGGTCGTCGAGCCCAGCTGGACCGACTACCACGTCGCCTACCGCACCGGATTCCGGCACTCCCTGGACCGCGGTGCCGCGGGCCGCGCGATCCTCGCCGGGCGCAACACGCAGCCGTACGAGCCCGACCCGCGCTGCGCGGAGGGGCCCGGCTACGTCCTGACCCACGGCGAGCTGGAGGCCGGCGCGAGCGGCGCGGCGGCCCCGCTGGTGGGCGTACCCGGGATAGAGGGGAGCGTCGGGGTGGTCATGCTCGCCGACTCGGTGCCCGAGCGGGTCGGGCCGCGGGTGGTGGAGGCGGCGGTGGAGGTCGCGGACGCCCTGCGGTAGCGGGTGCGGGGGAGGCCCGTGGCGCGTCCCACCCGGCGCGGTGAACTACATTCACCCCATGCCCTTCGCCACCGCCCGCAGCCGGACCCTCGCCGTGTGCGCGGCCCTCGTCGTCGCCCTGCTGGCGGTCGCCGGGTTCGCCCCCCTGCCGATCTCGATCGTCGTGCCGGGGCTGACGGCCGACGTGCTCGGCAGCGACCAGGGCCAGCCGGTGATCACCGTCAGCGGCACCCCGACGCGGGACACCTCCGGCCAGCTGCGGATGACGACGATCGCCGCGACGAACCCGGACGCCGTGGTGCGGTTCGGCGATGTGCTGAAGGCGTGGTTCGCCACCGACCAGGCGGCGATGCCGCGGGACGCGGTCTACCCGACCGGCGGCAGCGTCAAGGAGATCGAGAAGCACAACCAGGCGGAGATGACCGAGTCGCAGGACGCCGCGACCACGGCCGCCCTGGCGCACCTCGGGCTGTCGCCCTCCAAGGTGAAGGTCGGCCTGCATCTCGCGGACGTCGGCGGGCCCAGCGCCGGGCTGATGTTCAGCCTGGGCATCATCGACAAGATCAACGGCAACGGTCACGGCGGCGACCTCACCGGGGGCCGCCGGATCGCCGGTACGGGGACGATCACGCCGGGCGGCCAGGTCGGCGCGGTCGGCGGTGTCCCGCTCAAGGAGCAGGCCGCCCGGCGCGACGGGGCGACCGTCTTCCTCGTGCCGAAGGGCGAGTGTGCCGACGCCAGGGCCGAACTCCCCAAGGGGATGCGCCTGGTGCCGGTGACCACGCTCGACGGCGCGATCGACGCCCTCAAGGCGCTCGAGAGCGGCGGCAAGGTCCCCAGCTGCTAGGGCGGCGGCCCTAAGTGCGGCGGGCGTCCATCGTGCGCCAGGAGGGGAAGACCAGCGGGCACAGTGTCGCCGCGAGGTAGACCGCGCCGACGGCGAGCAGTGCGGCCGGCAGCCCGATGCCGTCCACCAGGAAGCCCGCCGCGAGGCCGCCCATCGGGGTGGTGAGCAGGACGCCGGCGCCCAGGGTGCCCAGGGTCCGGGTGCGCAGTTCGTCGGGGATGTGCTCGAACGTCACCGTGGACAGGATCGGGTTGAGCGCCCCCGCCGCCAGGCCGCCGATCAGCATCGTCGCGGCCAGGGCGCCCCATCCGGGCACCCAGGCGGCGACCGCGAACCGCGGCGCCCCGCACAGCAGGAAGCACACGGTGTAGACCGGCCACCGGGGCAGCCGGTGGCCGAGTGCGCCGTAGGCCAGCGCCCCGGCGAGGGCGCCGGCTCCGAAGAGGCCGGAGAGCAGGCCGAGTTGGACCGAGCCGCCGAGTTCCCGTTCGGCGTGCACGGGCAGCAGCACCGAACTCCAGCCCACGTCGAGGCCGTTGGTGACCATGACCATGAGCGTGATGGCGAGCAGCAGCCGGCTGCGGACGAGGAAGACCAGGCCTTCGCGCAGTTCGGCGCGGTAGGTGCGAAGGGAGGCCGGTGCCGCGTCCCGGGCCGGTTCGGCGCCGCGCAGTCCGCGGATGCCGAAGGCGATCAGCAGGGCGGAGACTCCAAAGGTCGCCGCGTCCACCAGCAGCACCGCCTCCGCGCCCAGGACGGCGATGAGCACCCCGCCGAGCGAGGCGCCCAGCATGCGTGCCCCGCGCGAGGCGCCGTCGAAGTAGCCGGCGGCGCGCCCCAGCGGTGTCCCGGCGCGTTCGGCGAGCACGGGCAGCAGCACGTCGCGGGCGGTCTCGCCGGGGGCGTGGAAGAGCCCGCTGACCGCCATGAGCGCGCACAACTGCCAGAAGCGCAGCACCCCGGCGAAGTGCAGCAGCGGGATGGCGGCCACGGCGACCCCGCACACCGCGTCCGAGACCACCGACGTCCTGCGCCGTCCGAAGCGGTCGATGACCGGTCCGCCGCCGAGCGCGGAGACCACGACCGGCAGTGTCCCGCAGAAGGCCGCCAGTCCCGCGCGGGCGGCGCTGCCGGTGGTCTGGAGCACGAACCACGGGACGGCGAGCACGGTGAGCGCGTTGCCGCTGATCGACACGACGTTGGCGGCCAGCACGAGCCGCAGCGGCCGTGGATCGGGTGCGGGCCCGGTGGCCCGTTCGGTGCCGTCGGATATGCCGGTTCCGGTGTCCATGCGGGTCCCCCGTGGTCGGTGCGGTCAGTCCGCGGCGCGCGGAAAGGCGTGCAGATGGACGTGGACGAGCGCGGCGTCGTCGCCGTCGGGCCGTTCGGTGTCCGTGTCGCGGTAGCGCTCCACCACGGCGTGCAGTTCGGCCCGCAGGGCGCGGGCCTGTGCGGGCGTGAGCCGCAGGGCGAAGTCGCTGAGGTCGAAGGCCTCGCGCCACTGCGGCGGCCAGTCGTCCAGGGTGTCGAGCCAGGTCCGCAGTTCGTCGGCGTGGGCCGCGGCGACCTCCCGGCCGAACAGGCCGATGGCGGCGCGTACGTCGGGGTCCTCGTGGGCGAGGAAGCCCGCCGCGTTGAAGCGGGTGCCGGTGTGCGCGGCCTTCCACCAGCGTTCGCGGGCGGTGCCGCGTCCGGGGTCCTCCTCCACGAACCCGTACGTCGCCAGCTGCCGCAGGTGGTAGCTGGTGGCGCCGCTGGACTCGCCGAGCCGGGCCGCGAGCCCGGAGGCGGTGGCGGGGCCGTACTCGCGCAGGGCGGCGAGCAGCCGGATGCGCAGCGGGTGCGCGAGTCCGCGCAGGGTGCGCGGGTCGAGGCTGATGACGTCGGGGCCGGGCGCGTCGGCGGTGGGTTCGTCGGGCACGCGTCCACCGTAGAGGGTGCAAAGAGTTCTTTGCAACGACTTCTTTGCGTCCCGCCGCGGGGCCGCTCAGCCCTCCGTGATGAAGCCCTCCTTCACCAGCCACTCCTTGGCGACCGCGCGCGGGTCCTCGCCCTCCACGTCGACCTTGGCGTTGAGCTCGCGTCCCACGGCCGTGGTGAGCCTGCGCGAGATCGGGTCCAGCAGGTCCCGGATCGCCGGCCAGCGCTTGAGGGCCTTGCTGTTGACGACGGGCGCGGCGTCGTAGTTGGGGAAGAAGTGCTTGTCGTCCTCCATGACCTCCAGGTGCAGGGAGGCGATCCGGCCGTCCGTGGTGTAGACCTCGCCGAGCAGGCAGGAACCCGGCTTCGGGATCTGGGTGTAGATGACGCCGGTGTCCATCTTGCGGATGTGGGAGGCGGGCAGGTTCATGCCGTACGCCTTCACCATGCCGGGCAGCCCGTCGTCGCGGGAGGCGAACTCGTTGTCCACGCACAAGGTGACGGCCGACGGCTTCCGGTGCGAGAGCGCGGCGACGTCGGACAGGGTCCGCAGGCCGTAGGGGCGGTTCTTCGCCCGGGTGGTGGCGAGCGCGTAGGTGTTGTCGAGGGTGGACGGCGGCAGCCAGGTGATGCCGTTCCTCAGGTCGGCGTCGTGGACGGCCTGCCACTGCGCCCGCGGGTCGGTGATCGGCTCGTCGTTGCCGAGGTAGGTGATCCAGGCGGTGCCGGTGTACTCGTACATGGCGTCCGCGTCGCCGGACCGGACGGCCTCGCGGGCCCCGATCGAGCCCTGGATGTTCGTCCGGTCCACCACGTCGGCGCCCGCGGCCTTGAAGACCAGCCCGATCATCGAGCCGAGGACGATCTGCTCGCTGAAGCTCTTGGACGTCACCGTCAGCGTCGCGCCCTTCAGCGGCAGGCCCCGGCCGAGGCTGCCGGGACGGACGTCGTCGGCCAGCGGGCTGCCGCTCTTGAGCCCGCAGCCCGGCGCCGCGGCCAGCAGCGCCGCGCACGAGGCCAGGGCAACGGTCGTGCGGCGGCGGCTCATGTGTCCTCCAGGCCGCGCGGGCGCATCATCTGCTCGGCCAGCGAGGCGAGCCAGTCCACCAGCAGCGCCAGCACCACGGTCAGCACCGAGCCCAGGATCAGCACCGGCATGCGCTGGGTGACGATGCCGGTGGTGATGATGTCGCCCAGGCCCCCGCCGCCGACGAAGGTGGCGAGCGTCGCCGTGCCGACGTTCAGCACCAGCGCCGTGCGCACCCCGGCGAGGATCAGCGGTACGGCCAGCGGCAGTTCGACCCGCGACAGGGTGCCCAGCGCCGACATCCCGATGCCGCGCGAGGCCTCGACGAGCGTCGGGTCGATCGCCCTGAGCCCCGCCATGGTGTTGGACAGCACCGGCAGCACGGCGTAGACGACCATGCCCACCAGGGCCGTGCGCGGCCCGATACCGAGCCAGATCACCAGCAGCGCCAGCATCCCGATGGCCGGGGTCGCCTGCCCGACGTTGGCGACCGCGGTCACGACGGGCGCCGCGGCCCGCAGCCCGCGCCGGGTCAGGGCGGTGCCCAGCGGGATCGCGATGACGAGCACCCAGAAGGTCGACCAGGCGGTCAGCTCGACGTGCTGCCACAGCCGCACCCGTACGGTGTCGCCCGCCAGGGCGTTCGCGGCGATGGAGTCGAGGTGGACCGACGTGATCCACACATAGGTGGCGACGAGCACGGCGGCCAGCACGGCGGGGGTGACCACCAGGTGCCGCCAGGTGGGCCGCCGCCCGGGCGGGGCGCCGGGCGCGGACGGCTCCCCTGATTCCCCTTCTCCGGGGGCCCCGCCGTCCCCCGGGGCGGACGGGAGGCCGGCGTCCGCGGCGCCCCTGCGGCGCGTCATGCGCGGGCCCCCGGCTCGTGGTCGGCGCCCTCCTGCTCCGCCCGGGTCTGCGGGGCCCGCAGCTCCTCCAGGTCGTGCCGGTGCTCCAGCGCCGCCAGCCGGTCGGCCTCCAGCATCTCGTGGACGGAGTTGAGCAGCGTCTCCATGTCCACCACGCCGGTGAACTCCCCGCGCCGGCCGGTGACCGCGACCCGCCCGCTGCTGTCGGTCAGCACCGCCTCCAGGGCGTCCCGCAGCGTCGCGTCCCGGGTGACCGTGTCGCCCACGAGCGTCCCGGCGCGGGCGAGCGAGCCCTTGGCCCGCATGAGGTCGCCGCGCCGCAGCCACTTGTAGGGGCGGCCCTTGCGGTCCAGCAGCAGCAGTTCGTTGGTCAGGCTCGACGCCCGCAGCCGGTCGAAGATCGACTGCAGCGGGTCGTCCACGCTCACCGTCGGGAAGTCGGCGACGCCCACGTCGCGGACCCGGGTGAGGTTGAGCCGCTTCAGGGCGGCGCCCGCACCGACGAAACCGGAGACGAAGTCGTCGGCCGGGTTCGTCAGGATCGCCTCCGGGGTGTCGAACTGGGCGATGTGGGAGCGTTCGCGCAGCACCGCGATGCGGTCGCCGAGCTTGATGGCCTCGTCGAAGTCGTGGGTGACGAAGACGATGGTCTTGTGCAGTTCGTGCTGGAGCCGGATCAGCTCGTCCTGGAGGTGGTCGCGGGTGATCGGGTCGACCGCGCCGAACGGCTCGTCCATCAGCAGCACCGGCGGGTCGGCGGCCAGCGCCCGCGCCACGCCCACCCGCTGCTGCTGGCCGCCCGACAGCTGGCGGGGGTAGCGGCCCCGGAACTCGCGGGGGTCCAGGCCCACCAGGTCCAGCATCTCGGCGACCCGCTCCCGCACCCGGGCCCTGGACCAGCCGACCATCCGGGGGACGAGCGCGATGTTCTCCGCGACCGTCATGTGCGGGAAGAGCCCGGAGGACTGGATCGCGTAGCCGATCTTGCGGCGCAGCTTCACCGGGTCCATGTCGGTGACGTCCTCGCCGCCGATGCGGATGCGCCCGGAGGTCGGCTCGATCAGCCGGTTGATCATCTTCAGGGTGGTGGACTTGCCGCAGCCGGACGGCCCGACGAAGATCACCGTCTCGCCCGCCTTGATCTCCATGGACACGCTGTCCACGGCCGGTTCCGCGCTGCCCGGGTAGCGCTTGGTCAGCTGCTCCAGCTCGATGGTCGCGCCCGCCGCCTCAGCCACGGATCCCCCTCGGGATGGTCAGCCGCCCGATCAGCACATAGGCGGCGTCGAAGAGCAGCGCGAGGACGACGATGCCGATCGTTCCGGCCAGCACCTGGTTGAGGGCGTTGGCGCTGCCCAGCGAGGCGATGCCGCGGAAGATCTCGTTGCCGAGGCCCGGACCCGAGGCGTACGCGGCGATCGCGGCGATGCCCATCAGCATCTGCGTCGCCACCCGGATGCCGGTCAGGATCGGCGGCCACGCCAGCGGCAGTTCCACCCGGGCCAGCGCCGCCGGGCGCGACATGCCGATCCCGCGGGCGGCGTCCACCAGGGCCGGGTCGACCCCGCGCAGGCCCACGATCGTGTTGCGCACCACCGGCAGCAGCCCGTACAGCGTCAGCGCGGTGACCGTCGGGGGGACGCCGAGGCCCAGCCAGGGGATCAGCAGACCGATCAGCGCCAGGGAGGGAATGGTGAGGATCGTCGCGGTGGAGGTGACGGCCAGGCCCGCGGTCCAGCCGCGGCGGTAGCTGAGCACGCCCACCGCCACCCCGATCGCGGTGGCCAGCACCATGCACTGGAAGACCAGGCTGGCCTGCTGGTAGGCGTCGGCCAGCAGTTGCTCGCGGCGGCTGGTGAGGTACGCCCAGAAGCTCATCCGGCCTCACCACCTGCCTGCCTCGCCCGCCGCCGGCGGCGCCGGTCACGGTTCCGCGTCCCGTGCCGCCTGCTCGACCAGCGGGATGATCCGCAGCGGGACCGGATTCTCCATGACGATCGCGGTGGCGGCCCGCACGATGCCATCAAAGCCCACAACCCGGTCGATCACACGTTGGAGATCGGCGTTGGACCGGGCGACCAGGCGGCAGAGCATGTCCCCCTGGCCGGTCGTGGTGTGCAGCTCCAGCACCTCCGGCACCGCCCTCAAGTGCGCGCGCACATCGGGGCCTTGGCCCTGCTTGATCTCCAGCGTCGCGAACGCCGTCACCGGATAGCCGAGCGCCGCCGGGTCCACCTGCGGGCCGAAGCCCCGGATCACCCCATTGGCCTGAAGCCGGTCCAGCCGCGCCTGCACGGTGCCGCGGGCCACGCCGAGCCGCCGGGAGGCCTCCAGCACGCCGATCCGCGGCTCCCGCGCGAGGAGCGCGATCAGCCGGCCGTCCAGTCGGTCGATGCCCATGATGTCCCGCCGCCCTCGTGTGGTCGCCGCTGTGACAGTGGTCACTCTGTGCAGAATGCCGCCCGTTATGCCCGAACCGCTGTACAGATTGCTCACTCGTTCCTGGAACTATTGCGCACCTTGGCCCCCGGGGCGAGGCTGGCGCCATGACTGAGACCCTGGATCACACCCCCGGCACCGCAGGCGACGCCGACCCGTTCCCGGTCAAGGGGATGGACGCGGTCGTCTTCGCGGTGGGCAACGCCAAGCAGGCGGCGCACTACTACTCGACCGCCTTCGGCATGAAGCGCGTCGCCTACTCCGGACCGGAGAACGGCAGCCGCGAGACCGCGTCGTACGTGCTGGAGTCCGGCAGTGCCCGGTTCGTGTTCACCTCCGTCGTCCGGGCCGCGACCGACCACGGCCGCTTCCTGGAGCAGCATGTGGCCGCCCACGGCGACGGCGTCGTCGACCTGGCGCTGGAGGTCCCCGACGTCCGCGCCGCCTACGACTACGCCCTCGCGCACGGCGCGACCGGGCTGGAGGCGCCGCGCGAGGTCTCGGACGAGTACGGCACGGTCGTGCTGGCCGCCATCGCCACCTACGGCGAGACCCGCCACACCCTCGTGGAGCGCGGCGGCTACAAGGGCCCGTACCTGCCCGGCTACGTCGCCGCCGAGCCGATCGTGGAGCCGCCGGCCAAGCGCTTCTTCCAGGCGATCGACCACTGCGTCGGCAACGTCGAGCTCGGCAGGATGAACGACTGGGTCGCCTTCTACAACCGCGTCATGGGCTTCACGAACATGAAGGAGTTCGTCGGCGACGACATCGCCACCGAGTACTCCGCCCTGATGTCAAAGGTCGTGGCGGACGGCACGCTGAAGGTCAAGTTCCCCATCAACGAGCCGGCGATCGCGAAGAAGAAGTCGCAGATCGACGAGTACCTGGAGTTCTACGGCGGCCCCGGCGTCCAGCACATCGCGCTCGCCACCAACGACATCGTCGCCAGCGTGCGCGCCATGCGCGCGGCGGGCGTTGAGTTCCTGGACACGCCCGACTCCTACTACGACACCCTCGGCGAGTGGGCCGGCGACACCCGCGTGCCGATCGAGACCCTGCGGGAGCTGAAGATCCTCGTAGACCGGGACGAAGACGGCTACTTGCTGCAGATCTTCACCAAGCCCGTCCAGGATCGCCCGACCGTCTTCTTCGAAATGATCGAGCGCCACGGTTCGATGGGCTTCGGCAAGGGCAACTTCAAGGCCCTCTTCGAAGCGATCGAGCGCGAGCAGGAGCGCCGCGGCAACCTCTGATCCCTTCGCCGTGAATTCCGGCGCCGGACCGCCCCCCCGCGGGGGAGGGCGTGGTCCGGCGCCGGCCGCGTCCCCGGTCCCGGGAGCCCGCCGCCGCGGGATCGCCGGTCGGCGTCCTTCCCCGCCGCCCCCGGCGGTGCGAGGCTGTGGGCATGGGTGATCTCATCGAACGGCTGCGCGCCGGGCTTCCCGCCGAGGCGATCCTCACCGACCCCGACGTCACCACCTCCTACGCCAACGACATGGCGAGCTTCTGCCCGGCCGGAGCGCCGGCCGTCGTCTGCCTGCCGCGGACCGTCGAGGAGGTCCGGCACATCATGCGGACCGCCACCGCGCTGCGGGTGCCCGTGGTGCCGCAGGGCGCCCGCACCGGCCTGTCGGGCGCGGCCAACGCGTCCGAGGGCTGCATCGTGCTGTCGCTCACCAGGATGAACCGTGTGCTGGAGATCGACCCCGTCGACCGGGTCGCGGTCGTCGAGCCCGGGGTGGTCAACGCCGCGCTGTCCCGTGCCGTCGCCGAACGCGGGCTGTACTACCCGCCCGACCCCTCCAGCTGGGAGCAGTGCACCATCGGCGGCAACATCGGCACCGGATCCGGCGGCCTGTGCTGCGTGAAGTACGGCGTCACCGCCGAGTACGTGCTCGGGCTGGACGTGGTGCTCGCCGACGGGCGCCTGATGCGCACCGGGCGCCGTACCGCCAAGGGCGTCGCGGGCTACGACCTGACCCGGCTGTTCGTCGGCTCCGAGGGCAGCCTCGGCATCGTCGTCCGCGCCATCCTCGCGCTCAAGCCGGCCCCGCCCGCCCAGCTCGCGATGGTCGCCGAGTTCCCCTCCGCGCAGGCGGCCTGCGCCGCGGTCTGCGACATCATGTCGGGCGGCCATGTGCCGTCCCTGCTGGAGCTCATGGACGGCACGACGGTGCGCGCGGTCAACGCCATGACCGCGATGGGCCTGCCCGAGTCGACCGAGGCCCTGCTGCTGGCCGCCTTCGACACCCCCGACCCGGCCGCCGACCTGGCCGCGGTGGGGGAGCTGTGCCTGGCCGCGGGCGCCACGCAGGTCGTCCCCGCCGAGGACGCCATGGAGTCCGAAATGCTGCTCCAGGCACGGCGGATGGCGCTGCCCGCGCTGGAGCGGGTCTCCACCGCCACGATGATCGACGACGTCTGCGTGCCGCGCGGCCGGCTGGGCGCCCTGCTCGACGGGGTCGCGGCCGTCGCCGCCGAGCACGAACTGACCATCGGTGTCTGCGCCCACGCCGGCGACGGCAACACCCACCCCGTCGTCTGCTTCGACGCGGCCGACCTGGAGGAGTCCCGGCGGGCCAGGGAGTCCTTCGACGCGATCATGGCGCTCGGGCTCGAACTCGGCGGCACGATCACCGGCGAACACGGCGTGGGCGTGCTGAAGAAGGAGTGGCTGGCCCGCGAACTCGGCCCGGTGGGCATGGAGGTGCAGCGCGGCATCAAGGCGGTGTTCGACCCGCTCGGCATCCTCAACCCCGGCAAGCTGTTCTGAAGGCCGCGCCCGCACCGGCGCCCGGCTAGGCCTCCGGGGACTCGTCCAGCCCCGACCACGGATCGCGCAGCCACAGGTCGTCCCGCGGCTCACCGGCCGTGCCCGCGGTCGGGGCCAGCAGTTCGTCCAGGCGCTCGTCCATGGCCAGGTGGTCCAGCTCCGTCCCCGGCGGCACCACGCGCAGTGTGCGCTCCAGCCACGCCGCCACCGGCATGGACGCCGCCTCCAGCAGCGCGTTCCCGTCCGGTGAGCTCAGCGCCATGCAGATGATGCTGCGCCCGTCGGTCTTGGTCGGCCAGATCCGCACGTCCCCGTGGCCGCAGGGCCGGAACACCCCCTCGACGAGCAACTCCCGCGCGAAGGTCCAGTTCACCGGGGACTGCGACCCGATGTGGAAGGCGATGTGCACGGCGAAGGGGTCCTCGACCCGGTAGGCCAGCCGGGCCGGCACGGCGATGCTGCGCTCCGGCGACAGCACCAGGTTCATCTCCAGTTCCCGTTCCACCACGGTCTGCATGGCGTCGTCGTCCTTTCCTCGGCACAAGGCCCCTGGCGGTACTGCGCGGCGAGGTGCTGCGCGGGGCCCGCACCGGGAGAGAGCGCATTGGGCACTCACCATTACGCGGCTTCCCATGATCGGGAAGACTTTTCCCGAAGGTGTGACGGCAGTTGCATGCATGCGATACACACATGGTTCGCCGGTCGCGGCACGGCATGGCCTGACGACGGGTCACCCGCTCCCCTGGGCACCCGTCAAGCGGGAAGCGTAGCCGGTCCGGTGCGATGAAATGCCCTGGATTGCGGATCCTGGGCCGGGCCTCGTTTCTTTCTTCCGGATGGTGCGTTCTTCGTTAATGTCCTCCTTGGACCGCCGGGCGGCGGACCGGCCGAGCGCGTGGCCGTGACGGGACGTGATGGGAGTTGCCACCGATGACCTCCGGAATCAGCGGCGGGAGTGTGCCCGGCCCCGGGTACTACCCGGACCCGTCCATCCCGGGCTACATCCGGTACTGGAACGGTTCCTCGTGGGTCCCCGGCACGAGCCGCCCCGCGCCGCAGCCCGGTGAGAACCTCGCGCCGCCCACCGGTGCCCCGCTGCTCGTCCCCGGCCCGGCGGTGGCCGCCGCCCCTCCGGCACCCGTGGCGCCCGCCCCTCCCGCGCCGCCGGTGCGCCGCACCCCCGCGGTGGACGAGTCGGGCCCGATGTTCCTCGACGAGGACCCGCAGGCGCCCGCCGTCGAACGCGGGCCGTCCGTCTCGCAATGGGCGGCCGACCCGGCGCGGCAGGAGCCGTCCCCGCGGATCTCGTGGGGCGCGCAGGAGCACGGGGGCGCGCCCCAGGCCGCCGCGTCCGCCCCCGTCGCCCCCTCCGCCCCGACCCCCGCTCCCACCCCCACGTCCGCCTCCGTCTCCGCTCCCGCTCCCGCCCCGGCACCTTCACCGGTCCCCGCGCCCCCGCCGGCCCCCGGGCCGGCGCCCGCCCCGGCCATCGCCTCCGCGCCCACCGCGGGCGCCCCCGTGGCACGGGGCGCGAACCCCGTCCCCTGGGCCCAGCAGGTGCAGGAACTGGCCCGCCAGGGACAGCCCCAGGTGCCCGCGCAGAACGGCACCGCGGGCAGCGGCGGCGGGACCGGCGGACAGGCCCCCGGCACGCCCGCGCCGCAGCGGCCCGTCGCCGACGACCCGTTCGCCTCCGCGCGGGAACAGGCGCGTCCCGGCCCGCTCGGCAAGCGGCTGCTCGCCCGGGTCGTGGACTCGCTGCTCACGGGCGCGGTCGTCGCCGCGGCCGCCGTGCCACTGGGCACCGCCGCGTACGAGCACGTCCAGGACAAGATGGACGCCGCCCGGCTGTCCGGCGGGACGGTCACCGTGTGGTTCCTCGACGGCACGACGGGCACGCAGCTCGGCATCGTCCTCGGTGTCGCGCTCGTCGCCGGTGTGCTGTTCGAGGTGCTGCCGACCGCCAAGTGGGGCCGCACCCTCGGCAAGAAGCTGTGCGGCCTGCGCGTGCTGGACATCGAGGACCGGCACGCACCCGGCTTCGGCAGGTCGCTGCTGCGCTGGCTCACGCGCACCGTGCCGGCCGCCCTGCTGATCGGCTTCCTCGGCCTGCTGTGGTGCGCCTTCGACCGCCCGTGGCGCCAGTGCTGGCACGACAAGGCGGCGCGCACCTTCGTGGCCGCGGACCGCTGAGAACCGCCACCCGAACGGACCACGCCGGAGGCGTCCCCACGGCGTCCGGGTTTCACTCGGGGCATGAGCACCGACCGGCCCGAGGACCCGTTCGCGAAGCCTCCCGAGGAGCCGCAGCAGCCCTCCCCGCCGCCGCCGTCCGGGACTCCGCCGGCGAGCGGCGGGCCGTACGACCAGCCGCCCCCGGTCTACCCGGGCGGCCCCTACGGCGGCGCCCCGCAGGGCGGTCCGTACGACACCCCGTACGGCGGTGCGCCCACGCCCGACCCGCTCGCGGGGATGCCGCCGCTGGCGCACCGGGGCCGCCGGCTGCTCGCCCGCATTGTCGACGGACTGATCATCGGCATCCCCGTCTACGCGATCACCTGGGCGTTCTGGGGTGCCTACGACTACACCAGCGGTTACGGCAAGGGCTTCGCCGAGGGCGTGATCTACGCGGTGGTCTACCTCGTCTACCAGGTGCTGATGCTCACCCGCTACGGGCAGAGCCTGGGCAAGAAGCTGCTCAAGGTGCGGGTCGGCATGCTGGCCGACGGCACCAACCCCTCGACCCCGGCGGCGCTCAAACGCGAGGCGGTCTACTCCCTGGTGCCGGTCATCCCGTGCTGCGGCTCGATCTTCTGGATCATCGAGGTGCTGTGGTGCACCTGGGACAAGCCGTACCGGCAGTGTCTGCACGACAAAGCCGGGCAAACCGTGGTGGTCTCCGCGGCTTGAGACATCACCGCGACGATCGTCGCAGGGCCGTGACGTATTGCCACTATGCGACGTCATGCCCGGCTGATTTACTCACTCTATGAGTTCGAATCAACCGCCCGGTTACGGTTACCCGCAGGGCGGCTCGGGGGGTCAGGATCCGTACGGCCAGAATCCGTACGGCCAGCAGCCTCACCCTCAGGGCCAGAACCCCTATGACCAGCAGCAGCCGCCGCCGTTCCCGCAGCAGCCCGCGTCGCCCTACGGCTACCCGCAGGCGCCGCCCGCCGGTTACGGCCAGATGCCCGTGGACCCGGCCCTGGCGGGCATGCCGCCGCTGGCCGACAGCGGCCAGCGCTTCCTCGCCCGGCTGATCGACTTCGGCATGTTCTTCGTGGCGCTGATCATCCTCCTGGTGGTCACGGGCACGTCGGTCATGGACACCGGTGCCTTCCTCGTCATCGAACTGCTCGTCTTCGGCGGCCAGTTCGTCTACGAGGCGCTGATGCTGCAGTCCACCGGCCAGACCATCGGCAAGAAGGTCATGAAGATCCGCGTCGCGAAGCTCGCGGACGGCAGCGCGCCCGGCTCTGCGGCCTGGGCCCGCGCGGCGGTGTACTCCTTCATCGGCATCGTGCCCTGCGTCGGCGTCATCCTCTCGCTGCTCAACGTGCTGTCGCACCTGTGGGACAAGCCCTACCGCCAGTGCTGGCACGACAAGGCGGCCAAGACCGTCGTCGTCAAGGTCTGACCGACGGCAAGGACATGTACGACGGCCCCGGAGCGAAGACTCCGGGGCCGTTGTCGTGCCGGGGGGTGCGGCGAATCGCTCAGCGGTGCAGCGAGTGCTCCTCGACGCGCGGTTCGGCGGTGCCGCGCACCCGTGGGCGTGGGACCGGCGTGGCGGCCGGCGCACTGCGGGCGCGACGGCCGGCGGCCGGCAGGGGCGCCGTGACGGCGACCAGGACGCCGAGCAGCAGCCCGGCGGCCGCGATGACCGCGACGCCGGTGCCCGAACGTGCCTCGGACAGCAGCAGCATCGCCAGGGTCGAGAGCACCACGGTCGCGGAACCGTAGGAGATCTGGGCGGGGGTGGGACGCGGCATGGCAGATCCGTCCTCGTGTACGTCGATGGTGTCGAAGCGTCGGCCAGGGCGGTCTTTCGGGTGGCTCACAGGTGGCACGCCGTCCACCGACTCTACGTTTCGGGATGCCCGGACGGAACATCCGGTAAGCGTGACCTAACCCACGGTACGGAAGCATGGGGGGCGCAGGGGGTCGCATCGCGATCTTCGGAGGACCCAACTCTGTTCGCCGTTCAGCCGCTTGGGCAGCCCGGAACGTCCGCTATGCGCAACGGACCGGTCGCTCACCGTACTTGTCGGTCATGACCAAGTCAAGATCTGTCTTTTCTCACGTCACTCCGGTGCAATGGCCTCACCCTAGGGAGGTCAAATCACAGTGATAAGCCACCGACGGACCATCAGATCCGCCGCTCTGGCCGTGGCGATCGCCGCAATAGGTGCCGGCGCCTTCCCCGTCGCGGCAGCCCAGGCCGACTCTCAGGCCGGCGCCGTGCGGAAGGACCCGGCTCGGGCGGAGCGGGTCGCGCACGACCTGAAGGGCCCGCTGAGCGAGCGTCAGGCGTCCCAGCGCCAGCAGGCGATCGAACAGGTCATATCCGGCAAGTCCAAGGTCGAGGACCGCGGCGCCTCGGGCGTGGTGAAGCTCGGCAGGAACAAGTACGTCGAGCTCAAGCGCGAGAAGACCGACAAGATATTCGTGATCCTCGCCGAGTTCGGGGACAAGGCCGACCCCGCCTACGGCGGCACCACCGGTCCCGCGCACAACTCCATCGCCAAGCCGGACCGCCGCAAGGACAACAGCACGGCGTGGCAGGCGGACTACAACAAGCAGCACTTCCAGGACCTGTACTTCTCCAAGGCCTCCGGCAAGGAGTCGATGGCGAAGTACTACGAGAAGCAGTCCTCCGGCCGCTACTCCGTCGCCGGCGAGGTCGCCGACTGGGTCAAGGTCGACTGGAACGAAGCCCGTTACGGCAGCAACAAGTGCGACACCTGCACCTGGAACCTCGTCGCCGACGCGGTGAACAAGTGGGTCGACGCGCGCAGGGCCGCCGGTGACTCCGCCGCCCAGATCAAGGCGAAGCTGGCCGAGTACGACCAGTGGGACCGCTACGACTACGACGGCGACGGCAACTTCAACGAGCCCGACGGCTACATCGACCACTTCCAGATCGTGCACGCCGGTGAGGACGAGTCCGCCGGCGGCGGCGCCCAGGGCGAGGACGCGATCTGGGCCCACCGCTGGTACGCCTTCGGCACCGACGCGGGCGCGACCGGCCCGGCCGGCAACCTGCTCGGCGGCACCCAGATCGGCGACACCGGCGTGTGGGTCGGCGACTACACCGTGCAGCCCGAGAACGGCGGCCTCGGCGTCTTCGCCCACGAGTTCGGCCACGACCTCGGTCTGCCGGACCACTACGACACCACCAACACCGCCGAGAACTCCACCGGCTTCTGGACGCTGATGTCCTCGGGTTCCTGGCTCGGCACCGGCAAGGACGCCATCGGCGACCTGCCCGGCGACATGACCGCCTGGGACAAGCTCCAGCTGGGCTGGCTGAACTACGCCACCGCCAAGGCCGGTGCGAAGTCGACCACCACCCTCGGCGTCTCGGAGTACAACACCAGGAACAAGCAGGGCCTGGTCGTCACGCTCCCCGAGAAGACCGTGACCACGGAGCTCGCCACCCCGGCGGAGGGCACCAAGCAGTGGTGGAGCGGCAGCGGTGACAACCTGAGCAACACCCTCACCCGCACGGTCGACCTCACCGGCAAGTCCTCGGCGAGCCTGGCCCTCAAGGGCTGGTACGACATCGAGGAGAACTACGACTACCTCTACACCGAGGTGTCCACCGACGGCGGCGCCACCTGGAACGCGGTCGACGGCACCGTCGGCGGCGCCCCGCTCCCGCGCGACGCCAGCGGGAAGCCGGCCCTGACCGGCACCGCGGCCTCCTACCAGGACATGGTGTTCCCGCTCGGCGCGTACGCCGGCTCGTCGGTCAAGCTCCGCTTCCGCTACCAGAGCGACGGCGGCGTGGCCCAGAAGGGCTTCCTGGCCGACGCGATCACGCTGACCGCGGACGGCGCGACCGTGTTCAGCGACGGCGCCGAGAACGGCGACAACGGCTGGACCGCCGACGGCTTCACCGCCAAGGGCTCCACGTTCTCCTCGGAGTACCCGCAGTACTACATCGCCGAGAACCGCCAGTACGTCTCGTACGACAAGACCCTCAAGGTCGGCCCGTACAACTTCGGCTGGGCCGCGCCCAAGGACAACTGGGTCGAGCACTACGCCTACCAGAACGGCCTGCTGGTCTGGCTGTGGGACACCTCGATGAACGACAACAACGTCAGCGCGCACCCGGGCGCGGGCAAGATCCTCCCGATCGACGCCCACCCGAAGCCGCTGCTGTGGAAGGACGGCACGCTGCAGCGCAACCGCGTGCAGGCCTACGACTCCACGTTCACCACGTCCCGCACCGACGCCATCACCCTGCACAAGAACGGCGTCGCCACCCGGATCCCGAGCCAGCCCGGCAACCCGGTGTTCGACGACAAGAACACCTACTGGTCCTCCGCGAACCCGACCGGCGGTGTGAAGGTGTCCCCCACCAACACCCGCATCTCGATCGAGCACGAGGCCCGGGACGGCAGCACTATCACGATCAAGGTCGGCCCGTCCCACAAGTGATCGCACACCGCTCGAAGTGACCTGATCGGCCCCCGTCCCCTGGTGGACGGGGGCCGATCCGCAGATCATGTGCGTATGGCCAGCGGCGGGTTCACCAGGCTCCCGAGCGGCGACGTCATCGTCGCCCTCCGGCTGCCCTCGCCCGGCGGCTCACCCGACGACCACATACGGGTGATCGTCGTCTCCGCGAACCGGCAGCGCGCCCTCACCCGGCTGCGTAACCTGGGCTTTCGCACCGCCCGTCTCGCGGGCAACCTCGAACCGCCCACCGGCGACGAGATCAACGCCGTCCTGCACCACCCCGACGGCCTGGTCTGGCGCCGCATCCCCGCCGCCCCCGCCGAGCCCTGGCAGTCCATCGCGGCCCTGCTGGGCCCGACCGCCCGGCGCCCCGCCGCCCACTAGGACCGCGGCACGACCTACGCCGCGCCCACGACCGGCTTGCCCGTGAGCTCCGCGCCGGCGGCCCGCAGCTCGTCCGTCGCCCGGTCCGTCGTCTCCCGCATCACCCCGGCCGTCAGGTCCAGCAGCACCCGGGTGCGCAGACCCGCCCGGACCGCGTCCAGCGCGGTGGCCCGCACGCAGTGGTCCGTGGCGATGCCGACCACGTCGACCTCGCTCACCCCGTGCGCGCCCAGCCACTGCGCCAGTCCCGTGCCGTTCTCGTCGGCGCCCTCGAAGCCGCTGTACGCGCCCGAGTAGTGGCCCTTGTCGAAGACCGCGTCCACCGCGCCGGAGGCGACGGCCGGCGCGAAGTTGGGGTGGAAGCCCACGCCCTCGGTGCCGGCCACGCAGTGCACCGGCCAGGTGTGGATGTAGTCCGGCCGCTCGGAGAAGTGGTCGCCGGGTTCGATGTGGTGGTCGCGGGTCGCCACGACATAGCGGTAACCGGCCGCGGCGTCCCCGATGAGGTCGGTGATCGCGGCGGCCACCCCCGCGCCGCCGGCGACCGCCAGGCTGCCGCCCTCGCAGAAATCGTTCTGCACGTCCACGACGATCAGTGCCCGGTGCATCAGGGATCCGTCCTTCCGTTGCTCGCGGTCCATCGACTGTACGTACCGCGTCCCGTTCGCGGCAGGGGGCCTCACCAGCCGGCGTACTCCGTGGGCAGGGCCGGCTCGCCGCGGGAGAGCTGAGTCGCCGACAGGGGCAGACCGGCGCGCGCCTCGACGTGCCGCAGGCGCGCGGCCTCCAGCGGTTCCCGGGCGACGACCTCGCCGCCGGTCACCAGCGGCACCAGCAGCTGCCGGTCCGCCAGCGCCGCCGGCACCGGACCGGTGCCGACCACCTCGGCCTCCGCGACGCCGTCGGCGTCCAGCCGGCGCGCCGCCCACTTGCGGCCGCCGACGCTGGTCTTGCCGCCCATCGACTTCTTGGCGACCGGCACCAGGGGCGCGTCGGGGGCGTCGGAGGCGGCTCGGGCGACCAGTTTGTAGACCATCGAGCAGGTCGGGTGGCCGCTGCCGGTGACCACGGAGGTGCCCACGCCGTACGCGTCGACCGGCGCCGCCGCCAGCGAGGCGATGGCGTACTCGTCCAGGTCGGAGGTGACCACGATCCGGGTGTCCTTGGCGCCGAGGTCGTCCAGTTGCTGCCGCACCCGGTGGGCGAGCAGCAGCAGGTCGCCGGAGTCGATGCGCACCGCGCCGAGCTCGGGGCCGGCGATCTCGACGGCCGCGCGGACCGCCTCGGCCACGTCGTAGGTGTCGACCAGCAAGGTCGTGCCCCGGCCCAGCGACTCCACCTGGGCGGTGAAGGCGTCCCGCTCGCTGTCGTGCAGCAGGGTGAAGGCGTGAGCGCTGGTGCCGATGGTGGGCAGGCCGTACCGGAAACCGGCGGCCAGATTGCTCGACGAGACAAAACCGCCGACGTAGGCGGCGCGCGAGGCGGCCACCGCCGACAGCTCGTGCGCCCGGCGGGCGCCCATCTCCATCAGCGGACGGCCGGCCGCGGCCACGGCCATCCGGGAGGCGGCGGCCGCGATGGCGCTGTCGTGGTTGAGGACGGACAGCACGACGGTCTCCAGCAGGACGGCCTCGGCGAAGGAGCCCTCCACCCGCAGGATCGGCGAGCCGGGGAAGTACACCTCGCCCTCGGGGTAGCCGGCGACGTCGCCGCGGAAGCGGTAGTCCGCCAGCCACTTCAAGGTGGCGGCGTCGACGACCCGCTCGCGTTCCAGGAAGCCGAGAATGCCGTCGTCGAAGCGGAAGTTCTCCACCGCGTCGAGCAGGCGGCCGGTGCCGCCCACGACCCCGTACCGCCGCCCCTCGGGCAGCCGGCGGGTGAACACCTCGAACACCGAACGGCGGTCGGCCGCGCCGCTGCGCAGCGCCGCCTGCAGCATGGTCAGCTCGTAGCGGTCGGTGAAGAGCGCGGTGGAGGGGACGGCCACGGGCAGCCCCAGGTCTGCAGAGCTCATGGCGAGGATGCTACCCCCAACTCTCGTCAGAGTGACGATTTCTCGGGGGCCGGTTTCCCTGCGGGCGCGATCTGGTGACAGCATGGGACCCGTGAGTGTCGCCCCCGCAGAGATCGAACGGACCGAGTCGAGCGAGGCCCCCTTCGAGGCGCCGTCCCCGGACGTTCCCTGGGTGACCGTCGTCCACAACGACCCGGTCAATCTGATGAGCTATGTGACGTACGTCTTCCAGGCGTACTTCGGGTACCCGAAGGACAAGGCCACCAAGCTGATGCTCGACGTCCATCACAAGGGTCGCGCCGTGGTCTCCAGCGGCACCCGCGAGGAGATGGAACGCGACGTGCAGGCGATGCACGGATACGGGCTGTGGGCCACGCTCACCCAGGACCGCTGAGCACCACCGCACCGCTGCGCGGCACGACCGGACGCACCGCCGATCCCGCAGACCACCACCGCCGAGCACCATGAGGACGGCTGAGACACACATGCCCGGGTACTTCGAGTCCACGCCCGGTGGCACCGCCGCCGTCGCGCTCGACGAGGTCGAGATCTCCATCCTGCGCAACCTGGCCGTCCAGCTCCTGGAGCTGATCGGGCCCGGCGACGGCGACAGCGGCACCGGCGACGGCGAACCCGCCGACCCGTTCGCCGGCCTCTTCGAGGACGGCCCGACCAAGCCCCCGCAGGACCCGGCCCTGGCCCGGCTGTTCCCCGACGCCTACGAGGAGACGGCCGACTCGGCGGAGTTCCGCCGCTTCACCGAGAACGACCTGCGCGCCCGCAAGCGCGGCGACGCCCTCGCCGTGGTGCGCAGCCTCGACGCGCTGAGCCCGGGCCGCCGCGGGGGAGCGGTGCTGACCCTGACCGAGGCCGAGGCGCTGCAGTGGCTCGGGACCCTCAACGACCTGCGGCTGACGCTGGGGTCCCGGCTGGAGGTCACCGACGACGAGGAGAACGAGCTCTACCACCTCCCCGACTCCGACGAGCGCAAGCCGCTCGTCCTCGCCTACCTGTGGCTCGGCGGCCTCCAGGAGAGTCTGGTGGCCACCCTCCAGGTGTGATCGCGGAGCCCGCCGCCCGGGCTCCGCACCGCCCTCCCCCGGCACCCCCGCGTCGGCCCGCCGTACGCCCGTCGTCCGCCCTCCGTCCGCCCTCCGTCCGCTCAGAGGGCGCTCAAATCCGGATAACGATCACGTCACCGCGGGCGGCCGCATTCCCGTTCGGCGCACCTTTTGTCCGCTTCTCCCTGAGGCGTATGACACATTTGCGCTGCGTGCCCGACGCCCGCCCCGTGATACGAATCCTCGACCACCGGCCGCGACGCCACCCCAAGTCGCGGTCGGTCGCGTGGCCGGTCGACCCCGGCGTGCACCTCCAGCCATCCGGGGGGATCGGAGCCCTGCCGAGCCGTACACGGCCGGCCGGGCATGGAGAAAGGCACAGCAGACATGACCTCGACGCAGGTCGAGCACGAATCCGGCAGCGGGGCCGAGGGAACCGCGACAGCGGAGGGCTACAAGCGGGCGCTGAACGCCCGCCAGGTCCAGATGATCGCCATCGGCGGCGCCATCGGCACCGGCCTCTTCTACGGCTCCAGCACCGGCATCGCGAACATCGGGCCCAGCCTCATCGCCTGCTACGCCGCCGCCGGCGTGGTGATCTTCTTCATCATGCGGGCCCTCGGCGAACTCCTCACCTACCGCCCCACTTCCGGCAGCTTCGCCGACTACGCCCGCGAGTTCTTCGGGCCCTTCACCGGCTTCGCCACCGGCTGGTCGTACTGGGCGCTGTGGGTCACCGCGTGCATGTCCGAGGTCACGGCCGCCGGCGCGTACATCAACTTCTGGTGGCCGGCGATCCCCGTCTGGTCCACCGCCGCCGTCGCCCTCGTGGTGCTCTTCGTCGCGAACCTGGTCTCCGTCAAGCTCTTCGGCGAGCTGGAGTTCTGGTTCTCCTGCATCAAGGTCACCGCCATCATCGCCATGATCGTCATCGGCGTCGGGGTGCTCACCTTCGGCTTCTCCTCCGCCGGCGACACCGCCTCGGTCACCCACCTGTGGGCCGACGGCGGCTTCGCCCCCCACGGCGCCTGGCAGGCCATGCTCGCCATGCAGGGCGTCATCTTCGCCTACCTCGGCGTCGAACTCGTCGGCATCACCGCGGGCGAGGCCGAGAACCCCAAGCAGACCCTGCGCAAGGCGATCAACACCCTCCCGGTGCGCATCGGCATCTTCTACGTCGGCGCGCTGATCGTCCTGCTGTCGGTCTTCTCCTGGACCAAGTACACCGCCGGCGTCAGCCCGTTCGTGCAGGTCTTCGCCCAGGTCGGCATCCCCGGAGCGGCCGGGATCATGAACTTCGTGGTCCTCACCGCCGCGCTGTCCTCGTGCAACTCCGGCATCTACTCCACCGGCCGCATGCTGCGCGGCCTGGCCGTCAACGGCGAGGCACCCCGTCCCATGGGCAACCTCAGCGGCCGGAGCCTGCCGCTGCCCGCACTTGTCGGATCGACCCTGGTCATGGGCATCGGCGTGATCGTCAACGTCGTCTCGCCCGACAAGGCATTCCTCTACATCACCTCGGTCGCCACCTGCGCCGGACTGTGGACCTGGACCATGATCCTCGCCGCCCACCTGCGGTACCGGGCCCGGGTCCGCGCCGGGCTGCTGCCCGCCTCCGACTTCCGGATGCCGGGCGCCCCCGTCACCAACTGGCTCGCCATCGCGGCCCTGCTGCTCGTCGTCGTCCTCATGGCGATCGACCCCGACACCCGGCTCGGCCTGTACGTGTGGCTCGTGTGGTTCGCCGTGCTCGCCGTCGGCTACCAGGCCGCCAAGCGGCGCACCCCCACCGACCAGCCACTGGCCTTCGCCCAGGAGTAGCCCCGCCGGCCGGCCCCCGGGCCCGGTGTCCGGCAGTCGGTCTCCGTACTCCCGTACGGAGACCGACTGCATATCCTGACGACCATGCTGACCCTCACCCGTGCCCTGCACGACGCCCTCGTCGCCCACGCCCGTGCCGACCACCCCGACGAGGCGTGCGGCGTCATCGCGGGACCGGCCGGCAGCGACCGGCCCGAGCGGCACATCCCCATGCTCAACGCGGCCCGCTCACCCACGTTCTACGAGTTCGACTCCGGGGACCTGCTCAAGCTCTACCGCGACATGGACGACCGCGACGAGGAACCGGTGGTCGTCTACCACTCGCACACCGCCACCGAGGCCTACCCCTCGCGCACCGACATCTCCTACGCCAATGAACCGGGCGCCCACTACGTGCTGGTGTCCACCGCCGACACCGACGACGCCGGGCCCTTCCAGTTCCGTTCCTTCCGCATCGTGGACGGCCAGGTCACCGAGGAACCCGTCGAGATCGTGGACTCCTACGCCTGAGACGGCCACGTCCGCATCATGGGACGACCACCTCTGGCGGCCGGGGGGAATCGATACGATGACCCCATGGTTCTCCACGACGTGAGCGACAAGGCGCCGGGCACCCTGCTCGTGGCGCGGCTGTACGTCGACCTGTGCCGCCTCGCCGGCGCGGCATGTCCCCGCCCCTGACGCGCCGACCCCGCCCGCGCGCTCCGGGCCGCCCACCGGACCCCGTCCGCCGGGCCGCGCACACCGGGACGCCGCACCGCCGCCCGCACCACACGAGCCCTTCCGACTGGAGCCCCGCATGGCCATCGAGGTCCGCATCCCGACCATCCTTCGCAGCTACACCGGCGGCGCCAAGGCCGTCGACGGCAGCGGCAGCACGATCGACGAGCTCCTCACCGACCTTGACACCCGCCACACCGGCATCCGCGAGCGCATCGTCGACACCGCCGCCGGCGGCGACCTGCGGCGCTTCGTGAACGTCTACCTCAACGACGAGGACGTCCGCTTCCTCGACGGCATCTCCACCAAGCTGACCGACGGCGACAGCGTCACCATCCTCCCCGCCGTCGCGGGTGGAATGGCCTGATGCGGTACGACAGCCCGCTGGCAGCCGTCGGCAACACCCCGCTGGTACGGCTGCCGCGCCTGTCCCCGTCCGCCGAGGTCGGCGTCTGGGCCAAGCTGGAGGACCGCAACCCCACGGGCTCCGTCAAGGACCGCCCGGCCCTGCACATGGTCGAGCAGGCCGAACGCTCCGGACGCCTCACCCCCGGCTGCACCATCCTGGAGCCCACTTCCGGCAACACCGGCATCTCCCTGGCCATGGCCGCGAAGCTCAAGGGCTACCGCATGGTCTGCGTCATGCCCGAGAACACCTCCTCCGAGCGCCGCGAACTGCTCGCCATGTGGGGTGCCGAGATCATCCCCTCCCCGGCCGCCGGCGGCTCCAACACCGCCGTACGCGTCGCCAAGGAACTGGCCGCCGAGCACCCGGACTGGGTGATGCTCTACCAGTACGGCAATCCCGACAACGCCGGCGCCCACTACGCGACCACCGGCCCCGAGATCCTCGCCGACCTCCCCTCCGTCACCCACTTCGTCGCCGGTCTCGGCACCACCGGCACCCTCATGGGCGTCGGCCGCTACCTGCGCGAGAAGGTCCCCGGCGTGCAGATCGTCGCCGCCGAGCCGCGCTACGACGACCTCGTCTACGGACTGCGCAACCTCGACGAGGGCTTCATCCCCGAGCTCTACGACGAGTCCGTCCTCACCACCCGCTTCTCCGTCGGCTCCGCCGACGCCGTCGCCCGCACCCGCGAACTGCTCCAGCAGGAGGGCATCTTCGCCGGGGTCTCCACCGGCGCCGCCCTGCACGCCGCCCTCGGCGTCGCCCGCAAGGCCGAACGCGCGGGCGAGCGCGCCGACATCGTGTTCGTCGTCGCCGACGGCGGATGGAAGTACCTGTCGACCGGCATCTACACCGCCGAGTCCACCGAGGCGGCCGTCGCCGCCCTCCACGGCCAGCTCTGGGCCTGAACCCCGCCCGCACCCCTCAGCGGCGCCCCCGTCCCGGCGAAGTTCCGGCGGCGAGGGCGCCGTACTGGTGATTCCGCCCACAACGGGGCTCCGCAGAGGAGCACGGGCAGCCCGGGCGCCTTACGCTCAAGCACATGGCGGGTCGCACCCGCCCTCCCCCCATTCCCGTACGGAATGGGGCATCGTGGCGCGCCACCGCAAGACCCCCGGAACAATCCACGGAGGTTTCTGCACATGAAGCTCACCGTCGTCGGCTGCTCGGGGTCGTTTCCGTCCGCGGACTCGGCCTGCTCCAGCTACCTCGTCGAGGCCGACGGCTTCCGGTTGCTGCTCGACATGGGCAATGGCGCCCTCGGCGAGCTGCAACGCCACTGCGGTCTCTACGACCTCGACGCCGTCCTGCTCAGCCATCTGCACGCCGACCACTGCATCGACATGCTCGGCTACTTCGTCGCACGCTACTACCGCCACGAGGGCGGCCCCGCCCACGCCATCCCCGTCCACGGGCCGGAAGGCACCGAGCGCCGCCTCGCGAGCGCCTACGGGGACGTGCCCGACGAGAAGTGCATGAGCGAGGTCTTCGACTTCCGCACCCTCGAACCCGGTGCGTTCCGGCTCGGCCCCTTCACCGTCACCGCGGCAACGGTCAGCCACCCCGTCGAGGCCTACGGCTTCCGCATCGAGCACGCCGGCCGCACCCTCACCTACTCCGGTGACACCGGCCGCAGCGACGCCCTGGCGACCCTGACCGAGGGCACCGACCTCTTCCTGTGCGAGGCCTCCTTCACGCACGGCAAGGAGGACATCCCCGGCCTGCACCTCAACGGCCGCGAAGCCGGCGAGTACGCCGACCGCGCCGGCGCCGGACGCCTCGTCCTCACCCACATCCCGCCGTGGACCGACCCCCAGGTCAACCTCGACGACGCCCGCGCGGTCTACGACGGCCCGGTCGAGCTGGCGAAGGCGGGCGCGGTCTACGAGATCTGACGCCGCCGGTACGCCCCCGGCACGCACGGGGCCCCCGGAACCTGGTCGGTTCCGGGGGCCTCGTGCGTCTGCGCGGCCGCGGTCGCTAGGCCTTGGTGAGGTCCTCGATCTCCTCCTCGGGCTCGCGGCCCGGGGTGGGGAGATTGAACTTCACGATCGCGAAGCGGAAGACCACGTAGTAGACGACCGAGAAGCACAGGCCGATCGGGATGATCAGCCATGGCTTGGTCGCCAGGTTCCAGTTCAGGATGTAGTCGATCGCGCCGGCCGAGAACGTGAATCCCGCGTGGACGCCGAGCGCCCAGGTGACCGCCATCGACACCGCGGTCAGCACCGCGTGGATGGCGTAGAGCAGCGGCGCGATGAACATGAAGGAGAACTCGATCGGCTCCGTGACGCCCGTGACGAACGAGGTCAGGGCGAGCGAGAGCATCATGCCGAGCACCGCCTTGCGGCGCTCGGGCCGGGCCGAGTGCGCCATGGCCAGGGCCGCGGCCGGGAGGCCGAACATCATGATCGGGAAGAAGCCGGACATGAACTGTCCGGCGCTGCCGTCACCGGCGAAGAACCGGGTGAGGTCGCCGTGCACGACGGTGCCCGCGGAGTTGGTGAAGTCACCGAGCTGGAACCAGGCCACCGAGTTCACGAACTGGTGCATGCCGATCGGGATCAGACCGCGGTTGATCAGGCCGAAGAGCGCGGCGCCGACCGAGCCGAGCCCGGTCATCCACTCGCCGAAATTGCTGATGGCGTCGCCGATGGGCTCCCAGACCAGACCGAAGAAGACACCGACCAGGGTGCCGACGAAGGCCATGATGATCGGCACGAGGCGCCGGCCGTTGAAGAAGCCGAGCCAGTCCACCAGCCGTGTGCGGTGGTAGCGCTGCCACAGGACGGCGGCGAGCAGGCCCATCACGATGCCGCCGAGCACGCCCGGGTTGTTGTACGTGGCGGCGATGTCCGCGCCGCTCTGCACCTTCGCCTCGGTGACCGGGAAGGCCTTCAGGACGTTGTTGTAGACCAGGAAGCCCACGAGAGCCGCGAGCGCGGTCGAGCCGTCGGCCTTCTTGGCGAAGCCGATGGCCACGCCTATGCAGAACAGCATGGGAAGGTTGTCGAAGACGGCGCCGCCCGCGGTGGCGAAGACGGACGCCACCTTGTCCCAGCCGAGGCCGTCGGCCCCGAAGACATCGGGCTGTCCCAGGCGGAGCAGGATGCCCGCCGCCGGCAGGACGGCGATCGGCAGCTGGAGGCTGCGGCCGACCTTCTGCAGGCCTTGGATAAGGCCGGAGCCCCGCTTCTTCGCTGCGGGAGCCGCCGTCGGGGTGGCGGTCGTCATGGAGTTCCTCCTGGTCTGAACCACTCAGTGGTGTAGACCAGTCTTAACACGCACTTGACGCGCAGAGGAACGTTTGGCTCCGTGTGGTCTAGACCACATTTCGGAGCGTGGCGGCTCCGCTACGCCTTGAGGTTGTCCTGTGCCATCTCCTCCGCGACCTCCACCGGCTCCCGCCCCGGCGTCGCCAGGTCGAACCGCGTGATCACCAGCCGGAACAGCCCGTAGTAGACCGCCGCGAGCACCAGCCCGATCGGGACGACCAGCCACGGCTTCGTCGCCAGCGACCAGTTCACGACGTAGTCGATGAGACCCGCCGAGAAACTGAAACCGTCGTGCACCCCCAGCGCCCAGGTGACCGCCATCGAGACCCCCGTCAGCACCGCGTGGATCGCGTAAAGCGCCGGCGCGATGAACAAGAAGGAGTACTCCACCGGCTCCGTGATCCCCGTGACCAGCGAGGTCAGCCCCACCGACAGCATCAGGCCGCCGACCTCCTTGCGGCGCTCCGGGCGGGCGCAGTGCGTGATGGCCAGCGCCGCGGCGGGCAGCGCGAACATCATCACGGGGAAGAAGCCCGACATGAACTGCCCCGCCGTCGGGTCGCCCGCCAGGAACCGGTTGACGTCCCCGTGCGCCACCTGCCCGTCCGGCTTCGTGAAGCTGCCGAACTGGAACCACACGAACACGTTCAGGAACGTGTGCAGACCCACCGTGAGCAGCGCCCGGTTCGCCACCCCGAAGATGCCCGCGCCCCACGACCCCAGATCGCTCAGCCACTGGCTGAAGCTCGTCAGGCCGCTGCCGACCGGCGGCCACACCCACAGCGACAGCGCCGCGAAGGCGATCGCCACGAAGGACATGATGATGGGCACCAGGCGCCGCCCGTTGAAGAAGCCCAGCCAGTCCACCAGCCGCGTGCGGTGGTAGCGCTGCCAGAAGAAGGCGGTCAGCAGCCCGATCACGATCCCGCCGAACACCCCGGGATCCTGGTACGCGGCGGGAACCGCCGCCGACGGCGTGCCCGGTGGGACGCAGGCACCGCTGATCGCGCTCGCCTGCGTGAAGACCGTGCCGGGCGGGCACTCCTGCGGGAACTGGTGCAGCACCCCGTAATAGACGAGAAAACCCACGACCGCCGCCAGGGCCGTCGAACCGTCCGCCCTCTTCGCCATGCCGATCGCGACACCCACCGCGAACAGCAGCGGCAGCCCCAGCGAGCCGTCCAGCAGCGCGCCGCCCGCGCCGTTGAACACCCTCGCCACGCTGTCCCAGCCCAGGCCCTCCGCGCCGAACACGTCCGGCTGCCCCAGCCGGTTCAGGATGCCCGCCGCCGGCAGTGCCGCGATGGGCAGTTGCAGACTGCGCCCCATCTTCTGCAGCCCCTGGAAGAGCGTGCCCGTCCACCTGCGGCCGGGGCGCGGACCTGCGGCGGCGTCCGAGCTCATGGTCACTACCTCCTGGCGGGTAATGTGGTGTAGACCAGTTGCGGCGCGGCTGTGTCAGAGATGCATCCCCGCAAATGCGGTCCACCCCTGCACTACCGTGTGAAATCGGACCGAACGGCCGAGACAACCAGGAGCTACAGATGGCCAGCAAGGCAGAGAAGATCGTCGCCGGGCTCGGAGGACTCGACAACATCGAGGAGATCGAGGGCTGCATCACCCGACTCCGCACCGAGGTCGCCGACCCCTCCCTCGTCGACGAGGCCGCGCTCAAGGCCGCCGGCGCCCACGGCGTCGTCAAGATGGGCAACGCCATCCAGGTCGTCATCGGCACCGACGCCGACCCCCTCGCCGCCGAGATCGAGGACATGCTCTGACCCCGGCCCCCCACAACTGATCACCCGCACGGGGCCCGTTCCGCAACCGGCACGGGCCCGCGGCGCACATACGACTAGGCTCGTCGCCATGTCTCGTATCGACGGCCGCACACCCGACCAGCTCCGCCCCGTCACCATCCAGCGCGGCTGGAGCAAGCACGCCGAAGGATCGGTACTCGTCTCCTTCGGCGACACCAAGGTCCTCTGCACCGCCTCCGTCACCGAAGGGGTGCCCCGCTGGCGCAAAGGCAGCGGCGAAGGCTGGGTGACCGCCGAGTACTCCATGCTCCCGCGCGCCACCAACACCCGCGGCGACCGCGAATCCGTACGCGGCAAGATCGGCGGCCGCACCCACGAGATCTCCCGCCTCATCGGCCGCTCCCTGCGCGCCGTCATCGACCACAAGGCCTTCGGCGAGAACACCGTCGTCCTCGACTGCGACGTCCTCCAGGCCGACGGCGGCACCCGCACCGCCGCCATCACCGGCGCCTACGTCGCCCTCGCCGACGCCGTCACCTGGATGCACGGCCGCAAACTCCTCCGCGCCAAGGCCCAGCCCCTCAACGGCACCGTCAGCGCCGTCAGCGTCGGCATCATCGACGGCGTCCCCATGCTCGACCTCCGCTACGAGGAAGACGTCTGCGCCGAGACCGACATGAACGTCGTCTGCACCGGCGACGGCCGCTTCGTCGAGGTCCAGGGCACCGCGGAAGGCCAGCCCTTCGACCGCAAGGAACTGGGCTCCCTGCTCGACCTGGCCGTCGCGGGCTGCGCCGAACTCGACGCCCTGCAGCGCGCCGCACTGGAAGAGCTCGAACAGACCACCAAGAACTGACCAAGAACAGGTCTGCGGAACGCAACCCGGGCGGCGGTCCGGTGCGTGTGTACTGACATGCACTCACGCACCCGCCGCCGCCTCGCCGCACTCGCCGCCGCCACCGCCCTCGGCGCTGCCGCCCTCACCGGCTGCGGCGCCGCCGACGCCATCGACGCCGTCGACAAGGCCCTCGACTGCGCCACCGTCGCCGCCCAGGTCGCCGGCGACGTCCAGAACCTCCAGAACGCGGTGAGCAACGCGGGCAACGACCCGCAAAGTGCCGCCACCGCACTCGACCAGATCGCCGACCACCTGGCCACCCTCGGCGACAAGACCGACAACGCAGACGTCACCAAGGCCGTCGACGACCTCCAGAAAGCCGTCGACAACGCCCGCGACGCCGCCGACGCCGGCCGGACCCCCGACGTCACTCCCGTCGCCGACGCCGCCGCCGGACTCACCAAGATCTGCGCCCCCGGCTGACCGGGATAATCGGACCATGCCGCACACCCGTCTGGTCCTCGCCACCCGCAACGCCCACAAGGTCGCCGAGCTCCACGCCATCCTGGCCGACGCCGGACTCGGCGTGGAACTCGTCGGCGCCGACGCCTACCCCGAGATCCCCGACGTCAAGGAAACCGGCGTCACCTTCGCCGAGAACGCCCTCCTCAAGGCCCACGCCCTCGCCCAGGCCACCGGCCTGCCCGCCGTCGCCGACGACTCCGGCCTCTGCGTCGACGTCCTCGGCGGCGCCCCCGGCATCTTCTCCGCCCGCTGGGCCGGCAAGCACGGCGACGACCGCGCCAACCTCGCCCTCCTCCTCGCCCAGCTCTCCGACATCGACACCCCCCACCGCGCCGCCCACTTCATGTGCGCCGCCGCCCTCGCCCTCCCCGACGGCACCGAACACGTCGTCGAGGGCCGCCTCCTGGGCACGCTGCGCTTCACCCCCGAGGGCACCGGCGGCTTCGGCTACGACCCGATCCTCCAGCCGCTGGGCGAGTCCCGCACCTGCGCCGAACTCACCCCGGCGGAGAAGAACGCCATCAGCCACCGCGGCCAGGCCTTCCGGGGGCTGGTGCCGGTGGTGCGGGAACTGGTGGGGTGAAAAGGCGAAGGGCCACGTCGGAGCGACCGACGTGGCCCTTTCTGGAGGTGTGGCCGGTGGGATTCGAACCCACACGAGCGAAGCTCACCCGGACCTAAACCGGCGCGCGTCTGCCATTCCGCCACGGCCACCAGCCGCCTATATGGTACTGGCTCGGCGTCTCCACAGCCGTGCCGTTGACCTCACATCTGCTGGTCCGGCATCCGCCCCACGGTCGCCCGAGGCTCGCGCCCGGCAAAAGTTGCGGTCTGGCTGTGGCAGGAGGGGCACAGGTACCGGAGATTGCCGATCCGGTTGTCGAGCCGGTCACCGTTGACGTGATCGATCTCCAACGCGATGGGCAGGCCCTGCCACACGGGACCCGTGCCGCAGGCGCCGCACACGTAGGCCAGGCCCACTTCCTGCAATGCCCTGTGGAGCTGGCGACGGCTCGTGCGTGGACTGCCGGCGTCGAGCCGCCGCAGGATGTCCTCCGCGGGCTTGCGCCTCTGCGACGGGATGCCGCGGGCGTGCGCCTGCCCCGTGAAGTGCGCGGTGGACAGCCCGTGTTCCGCGATGGCGCGTTTGATCCTCCTCCTGCACGTCCCGTTGTCGGGCAGGCCGAGGCTCCGGATGATGCCGGCGAGGCTCGTCGACCCGTTGACCGCCGCGCGGAGTTCGTCAGAGCCGATCACTCTGGGCCCGCTCGTCGCGGGCTGAGAGAAATGGGAGGTGTCCACGCCGAAATGGGCGAGCCTGCGGGCGATGTGCCGGTAGGCGCTGTCGTACGGGGCCACGTCCAGGTGCTCCAGGATCTCCCGGATGGAACCGCAGCGGGACGTGGCATCCTCGAGGATCTCCTTTGTGTACCTGCGGGGCTGCTTGCGGGGCAGCGGTTCGTCGACGAAATGGCTCGTGTCGATGCCGTAGTGCTTCAATCGCTCCCGCAAATAGCCCAGAGGACCGCTGCCGAGCGGCTGAGCGAGCCGCCGGAGCATGTCGACGAGACTGGTGGACTCCGCCGCACAGCGCGAGAGGGAGGCCCGGGTGTAGCCCGGGCTGTCGTAGAGGCGCGACATCTACCGGACCGCCCCCGGACGCTTTCGGCCGCGATAGGTGTCCGTGGCCGCATGGCAGTTGGGGCAGAGGAGCCGCAGGTTCCCGGGGCGGTTGTCCCACCAGTCCCCGTTCACGTGGTCGACCTCCAGACGCAGGGGCCGGCCGTTCCACTCGGGTCCGGTACCGCACATCGCGCATCTGTCCCGGACGCCGCTGCTGAGCAGATACCGGTGCAGCCGGTGGCTGGCGATGCGTCCGTCCACCGGCGTGCCGAGCACCAGCCGATCCGCCAGCCGAACCCGCGGACGGCGTGGCCCGGCGTTCGGCGTGAAGTGCGAGGTGTCGATGCCCAGTCGGGCGATGCGGCGTCCGATGTGTGCCTGGTTGCCGCCGACCGGGCTGATGCCGAGCCGGCGCACGACGTCCGCGATGCTCGTCGACTCCCGGACGACGGCTCGTAGCCGCTGCTCGGTGTGGCGGACCCCTTCCTGCTCGAAATGCGTGCAGTCGATCTCCCAGGTGGCGAGCAGCTTGCGCAGGTAGGCGCGGCTGCCGTTCGTGGGTGTCCCGCCGAGCGCGGTGATCGTCTCCGACAACGACCGGCAATCCGCGACCGCCCGTTCGACGAGCTCCCGTGTGTACCTGACTGCCACATATCCCCCATGCGATCTGGTGTTGCACTTTCGCACGGAATAATGACCCGTTCGTACGACGGTTACGCCGTCCGGGAAAGGCCGAAGGGCGCCCGGCGCGCGTCGCGCCGGGCGCCCTTCGGGGAGGGCCGGGAGGGCTACGCGTCCTTGAGGACCTGGCGCTGGCGGCCGAGGCCGTCGATCTCGAGCTCGACGACGTCGCCGGCCCGGAGGTACGGCTTGGGCTCGGGGCGGCCGAGGGCGACGCCGGCCGGGGTGCCGGTGTTGATGACGTCTCCGGGGTAGAGGGTCATGAACTGGCTGAGGTAGCGGACCACTTCGGCGACCGGGAAGATCTGGTCGGCCGTGGTGCCGTCCTGCTTGAGGTCGCCGTTGACCCACAGCCGCAAGGCCAGGGCCTGCGGGTCGGGGACGTCGTCGGCGGTGACGAGCCAGGGGCCGAGGGGGTTGAAGGTCTCGCAGTTCTTGCCCTTGTCCCACTGGCCGCCGCGCTCGATCTGGAAGGCGCGTTCGGAGACGTCGTGGGCGACGGTGTAGCCGGCGACGGCGGCGAGGGCCTCCTCGGGGGAGGCGGCGTAGCGCAGTTCGCGGCCGATGACGACGGCGAGTTCGACCTCCCAGTCGGTCTTGAGGCTGCCGCGGGGGACGAGGACGGTGTCGTCGGGGCCGACGACGGTGTCGGGGGCCTTCATGAAGAGGATCGGCTCGCTGGGGATGGCGGCGCCGGTCTCGGTGGCGTGGTCGTGGTAGTTGAGGCCGATGCAGACGATCTTGCCGATGCCGGCGAGCGGGGGGCCGGTGCGCAGGTCGTCGGCGTCGAGGGCGGGCAGGGTGCCGGCTTCGGCGGCCTCGCGGATGCGGTCGAGGGCGGCGGGGTCGGCGAGGAGGGTGCCGTCGATGTCGGGGGTGAGGGCGGACAGGTCGCGCAGGACGCCGTCCTGGTCGAGAAGGGCCGGGCGTTCGGCTCCGGCGGGGCCGACTCGCAGCAGCTTCACGAGACTCTCCGGTGGGTCGAGGGAGGGCGGATGGTTCGTTTCCGATGGGGACGGTCATCGGAGGTCTTGGGTGATCCTCCAGCGGAGGGGGTGCCGCCCGCAACCCCCTGCCCAGGGTGCGGACGGTGCGGCCGGGCGTGCTCGGCGGCGGTCCGGGCGGTGGAGCGTGCGGCGTGTGGAACTCCGAGGCAATGGGCCCGGGGATTCCTCCGATGTCTGGCTGTCGCTATCCCGCGAGGACTCGCGACACCGTGTAGATGACCAGGCCCGCGAGCGCGCCGACGACCGTGCCGTTGATGCGGATGAACTGCAGGTCGCGGCCGACGTTGGCCTCGATCTTGCGGGTGGTCTGCTCGGGGTCCCAGCCGGCGATGGTGTCGGTGATCAGGGCGGTGATCTCGTCCCGGTAGGTGGTGACGACGTAGGTGGCGGCGTCCTCCAGCCAGCCGTCGATCTTGGCGGTGAGCCGGGGGTCCTCGGTCATGCGTGCGCCCAGCGACAGCAGGGACGCGCGGGCGCGCATGCGCAGTTCGCTGTGCTCGTCCTCGGCCGCGGCGACGATCATGCCGCGCACCGAGCCCCATGCGGACTCGATGAGGTCCTGCACTTCGTGGCGTTCGATGAGGTCCTTCTTCAGCCGTTCCACGCGCCTGCGGGTGTCGGGGTCGGACTGGAGCTCGGTGGCGAAGTCGGCGAGGAAGGTGTCGAGGGCGCCGCGTGCCGGGTGTTCGGGCATGTCGCGCATCTCGGCGGTGAAGCGCACCAGTTCCTTGTAGACGCGTTCGCCGACCTTGCGGTCGACGAAGCGCGGGGTCCAGCCGGGCGCGCCGCCCTGGACGGCGTTCATGACGGAGTCGCCGTGCTCGGTGAGCCAGTCGTGGGCGCGTACGCAGACGAGGTCGACCATCCGGCGGTGGCCGCCGTCGGCGACGATGCGTTCCAGCATCTTCCCTATGCCGGGGGCGATCTCCTGGGCGTCGGCGCGGCGGGTGATGGCTTCGCCGACGACGGCCTGGACGTCGGAGTCGCGCAGTACGGTCAGGGCGCCGCGCAGGGCGGCCGCGCCCTGTTCGGTGACGCGTTCGGCGTGTTCGGGGTCCTCGAGCCAGGTGCCGAGGCGGTGGGCGATGCCGACTTTGCGGAGCCGGGTGCGGACGACGGTCTCGGAGAGGAAGTTCTCGCCGACGAAGTCGCCGAGGGTGCGGCCGAGGGCGTCCTTCTTGGTGGGGATGATGGCGGTGTGCGGGATGGGCAGGCCGAGCGGCCTGCGGAAGAGGGCGGTCACGGCGAACCAGTCGGCGAGCGCGCCGACCATGCCGGCCTCGGCGGCGGCGGCGACGTAGCCGCTCCAGGCGCCGGCGCCCGCGGATTCGGCCCATTTGGCGAGGCCGTACACGAGGGTGGCGGCCAGCAGCAGGCCGGTGGCGATCACCTTCATGCGGCGGACGCCGCGCCGCCTGCCCTCGTCGGCGGGGCTGTAGGAGAACGCCGGAGTCGCGTTCTGGCCCGTTCCGGTCACCGGAGTCCTCTCCATCCGTTGCCCTCGTTTCCCTTTTGCGTATTGCGCACGCCACACTCACCAGTTGGAACGAACAACGGGTTCCCGCCGTCCGACAGAGCAGACGGGCAGGTCCGGCGTTCTCCATGGGATCATGAGTGGGGGCGGATCGCGCCGGTTTCCGATACCCCCCTGCCCAGGAGTTGAGCACTGCGTGGCCAGAACGACCGGTTATGCCCTGCTCGCCGCACTCGCCGCCCTGGTGGTGGTCGTTTCGACGGCGATTTTCGTCATCGTCGGCCGTGTGGACGTCTCGGCGCGTACGGGGCGTCCGTCCCTGGCGGCCGGGGGCGCGGGGACCGCCGCGCCGGCGGCCGCGGGTTCGTGGGTCGGTACGTGGTCCGCGGCTCCGGCCGACGGGGAGCCGGGTACGGCGGACGGATACCCCGGATGGTCGATCCGCAACGTGGTGCGCACCAGCGTCGGCGGTGTCTCGGTGCGGGTGCACCTGTCCAATGCGTTCGGTGCCGCGCCGCTGGTGTTCGCGCACGCGAGTGTGGCGCGGTCCGCCGGGGGCGGGGCGGCGGCGGTCCGGGGCACGATGCGGGCGCTGACGTTCGCCGGGCAGGAGTCGGTGACGGTCCCGGTGGGCGGGGGTGTTGTCAGCGACCCGGTGCAACTGGCGGTGCCGGAGCGGGCCGATCTGCTGGTCACGACGTATGCGGCGCTGCCGTCGGGGCCGGTGACGTTCCATCCGGAGGCGCGGCAGATCTCGTTCATGGCGCGGGGGGAGCACACCGGGCAGGTCTCGGGCCGGTCGTTCAGGACGCCGAGCCCGTACTGGCGGTATGTCAGCGCGGTGGACGTCCTCAACGCGCGGGCGGCGGGTTCGGTGGTGTTCCTCGGCGATTCCATCACGGACGGGTTCGCCTCTTCGGTCGGCGCGAACCACCGCTGGCCCGACTACCTGGCGGACCGTCTGTCGGATTCGGCGGATCCGCGGCTGCGGCTGGGTGTCCTCAATGAGGGCATCAGCGGCAACCGGGTGCTGCGCGACGGCTTCGCCGGGTCGGGGCAGGGCGCGTTGCGCCGGCTGGAGCGTGACGCGCTGTCCCAGACGGGGGTGCGCACGATGGTGGTGGAGCTGGGCATCAACGACATCATCCGGCCGCCGCAGCAGGGCAGCGCGGACGCCGTGGTCGCCGGGCTGCGGGAGATCGTGGCGCGCGGTCACGCGCGCGGGATCCGGGTGATCGGCGGGACGCTGCTGCCCTTCGAGGGCCACGGGATGTACGGTCCGGCGACGGAGGCCGTGCGGGAGCGGGTCAACGCGGCGATCCGGGCGGGCACGGTGTACGACGCGGTGATCGACTTCGACAAGGCGCTGCGTGACCCGTACCGTCCGACGAGGATGCTGCCCGGCTACGACTCCGGTGATCATCTGCACCCCGGCGACGCGGGCTACCGCCGGATGGCCGAGGCCGTCCGGCCGGCGCTGCTGCGGGGTTCCGCCGCCACGAAGGTGTGACGGGGGGAGGCCCGGGGGCGGGGCGGGGTGTGCACGGACTTCACGAGCAATTCAAAGGACGGCGATGACGGATCTCGCGGGCGGTCTGCCCGGTTACGCCGAGCGTTTCACCGAGCCCGAGGGCTATCTGGACTTCGCCCGCTACGGGCCGCCCTCGCGGGATGTGCTGGCGGCGACGGCGGCTGCGCTGGCCGAGTCCGCCGAGGCGGATCACACCACCGTCAACGAGCTGATGCGGGCGGAGCCGCGGGCGCGGGCGGCGGCGGGCCGGCTGGCGGGTACGGACGCGGCGCATGTGGCGCTGCTGCCCAATGCCTCGACGGGGTTGTTCCACGCGGCGTTCGGTCTGGCGGGGGGCGCGGTCCTGGTGCCCGCGGCGGACTTCCCGGCGAACCACTATCCGTGGCGGCGCAGTGCGGCTCTGGGCCGTGCGGTGCCGCGCTGGCTGGATGCGGCGCCGACCGCGGACGCGGTGCGGGCGGCCCTGACGGACGAGGTGGTGGCGGTCTCGGTCAGTGCGGTGGACTTCCGTACGGGCTACCGCGCCGATCTGGCGGCGCTGCGCGAGGTGATCGGCGACCGGCTGCTGATCGTCGACGCCATGCAGGCGTTCGGTGTCGCGGAGCTGCCGTGGCAGGCGGCGGACGTCGTGGTCGCGGGCGGCCAGAAGTGGCTGCGGGCGAGCTGGGCGACGGGTTTCGCCGCGTTGTCGGACCGGGCCCTGGAGCGGCTGGAGCCGACGCTCTCGGGCTGGACGGGCGTGACGGACGTCGCGGTCTTCGACGATGTGGAGCATCCGCCGGCGCCCGACGCGCTGCGTTGGAGCATCACCAATCTGAGCCCGGTGACGGCGGCGGCCTTCGCGGTGGCGCTGGAGCTGGTGGAGTCGTCGGGGGTCGCCGCGATCGAGGCGCATGTGGCGCGGCGGGTGGACGAGCTGATCGAGGTGGTGCGCGCGGCGGGCGGCGAGGTGCTGTCGCCGGTGGCGCGGGAGGAGCGGGCGGGCATCGTGTCGTTCGCGGTGCCCGGCACCGATCCGGAGCGGATCGCGAAGGCGCTGCACGAGCAGGGGGTCACGCCGTCGGTGCGGACGGACTCGGTGCGGTTCTCGGCGCACGCGTCGACCACGTCGGGCGCGGTGGAGCGGGTGCGGGCGGCGCTGGGTTCGCTGCGCTGATCCCCCTGGGCTCCCCTTGGGCGGTTGCCGGCGGCGTCACACGGGGGCGCCGCCGGTGGCGTACATGCGGGCGATGACGTCCTCGATGGCGGGTTCGCGCACCGACAGGTCGACGACGCCGTGCCGGGCGGCGAGTTCGGCGACGAGGGGTGCCGCGCTGGCGGTGGCGGGGAAGGCGATCCACTGGCGGGGGCCGTCGACGCGGGCGCAGCGGGCGCCGGGGAGTTCCACGGGCGGCAGTTCGTGTGCGAAGTCGACGACGAGGGTGCGTTCGCTCTCGCCGATGGCGTGCAGTCCGGCGAGGCCGCCGTCGTACATCAGGCGGCCGTGGTCGATGACCATGACGCGGCGGCACAACTGCTCGATGTCGGTGAGGTCGTGGGTGGTGAGCAGGACGGTGGTGCCCTGCTCGGTGTTGACGTCGCGGAGGAACGCGCGGACCTTGGCCTTGCTGACGACGTCGAGGCCGATGGTGGGTTCGTCGAGGTAGAGCACTTCGGGGTCGTGCAGCAGGGCGGCCGCGATGTCGCCGCGCATGCGCTGGCCGAGGGAGAGCTGCCGCACCGGTACGTCCAGCAGCGGGGCGAGGTCGAGCAGTTCGACGCAGCGGCCGAGGTTGCGGCGGTAGCGCGCTGCCTCGATGCGGTACATACGGCGGACCAGTTCGTAGGAGTCGCGCAGGGGCAGGTCCCACCACAAGGTGGTGCGCTGGCCGAAGACGACGCCGATGCGGCGGGCCAGGCGGGCGCGTTCGCGGGAGGGGTCGATGCCGGCGACGCGCAGCCGGCCGGCGCTGGGGGTGAGGATGCCGGTGAGCATTTTGATGGTGGTGGACTTCCCGGCGCCGTTGGGGCCGATGTAGCCGATCATCTCGCCGGCGGGGACGCTGAAGGTGAGGCCGTCGACGGCGCGTACCTGCCGGCGTTCGCGGCGCATCAGGCCGGTCTTGCGGCGGACGTCGAAGACCTTCTCGACCTGGTCGAGTTCGATGACGGGGGTGGTCATGGCGGTATCAGCTCCCGGTGCTCCGGTACGAACGCAGGGCGGTCCGCCACAGGGCGCCGGCGAGCGCGCAGCACGCGGCGGCGACCAGGGGCGGGGCGAAGTCGACCCAGCCGGGCAGGTCGAGGGGGTCCTGGCGGCCGAGGACGCGCAGGGCGGGCAGCCAGTTGACGAAGGCGAGCGGCACGACGAAGGTGACGCCGCGCACGAGGTCCTTGGCGAAGACGGAGGGCGGGTACTGGAGCACGGTGTTGCCGCCGTAGGTGAAGGCGTTCTGCACCTCGGAGGCGTCGCCGGCCCAGAACTGGAAGGCGGCGCCCGCGATGAAGACCGCGGCGAAGATGGCGGCGCCGCTGAGCACGCTGACGGGCAGCAGGACGATCGTCAGCGGGGTCCACGCGATGTCGAGCCGGGCCAGCGCCCAGCCGAGCACGAGCAGCCCCTGGACGACGCGGCCGATGCGGCGCAGCGCGAACCGGTCGGCGGCGACCTGGGCCAGGACGGGCACGGGCCGTACCAGCAGGGTGTCCAGCGTGCCGTCGCGGATGCGGCTGCCGAGCCGTTCCATGCTGCCCATGGCCAGGTCGGCCAGGCCGAGGGAGGTGCCGGCGGTGCCGTAGAGCAGGGCGATTTCGGGGAGGCTCCAGCCGCCGAGGCTGTCCACTTGCGAGAACATCAGCAGGATGACGACGAAGTCCAGTGCGGTGGCGGCGAAGTTGCCGAGCGCGGTCATCACGAAGGACGCGCGGTAGGCCATGGTGGAGCGGATCCACATCCCCACGACGAGTCCGTAGGTGCGCAGTGCCTCAGCCACCTTGGACCACCACCTTGCGGGTCGCGGCGGACTGCAGGAGCCGGCCGGCGCCGAGCAGGGCCACCGCCCAGCCCGCCTGGAAGGCCAGGCTGCCGGCGAGTGCCGTGCCGGTGCTGCGGCCGAGCAGGATGTCGGCGGGGACCTGGAGGAGCGAGGAGAAGGGCAGCGCGCGGGCGACGGCGCCCAGGGCCGCGGGGAAGGCGTTGAGCGGCAGCAGCATGCCGGAGAAGAACATCGTGGCGAGCGAGGCGACGGTGACCACGCCGCTGCCGTCGAGCAGCCAGAAGGCGCTGAGGACCACCAGGTAGCGCAGGGCGAAGCTGACGACGGCCCCGAGGAGCACCGACAGCAGGAAGAACGCCCAGGTGAGGGGTGAGGTGGGCAGGGCGAGGCGGAAGGCGAGGGCGCCGCAGGCCATCGGTACCACGCCGCGGGCGAGCAGTTGGTGGGCGGCCCGGCCGAGGTCGGCGGCGAGCCACCAGGCCTGCAGGTCGGCGGGGCGGGACAGGTCGACGGCGACGTCGCCGCTGCGGATGCGGTCGATGAGTTCGTCCTGGAAGCCGCCGCCCAGCAGTGCGCAGGCGGCGATGAGTGCCTGGCCGGTCCAGACGTACGTCAACGCCATGGACTGGTCGTACCCCCCGAGGTGGGGTCGTTCGTCCCAGAGGGCGATGTAGGTGTAGGCGATGACGAAGCCGTAGACCGTGTTGGTGAAGATCCCGGCCACGGTCGCCGTCCGGTAGGTGGCGTGCCGGCGGAAGCCGCTCGCCGCCACGGCGGCGTACAGGCGCATCCTGCTCCCGACCTTCCCGTTCGTGCCGTTCATGCTGTTCGTGCTGTTCTTGCCGGGCCCGGTCCGTGCCGTCCGGAGCGGGCGCAAGCGCACGACGCTACCGGCCGCCGTCACGCGCTGCCACGGGTTTTTCACTCCGTGGTGGGGTCCGCGGTGTGCTCCAGAGCTGTCACAGCCCTGTCACGGACGCGCGCTATTGCACCGTTTTGTCCCGAAGGTGCGTGAGTGTCCGCCGGGTCGTACGGCACGATTGACCCAAGATGTTCCGCCGCGGCACAACCCTCGGCGGCCGCGGAGGAGTCAGTACAGACATGAGCAGCAGCAACGCTTCCCCCGGCGGCGGGGGAACCGCGCCGTCCGGAAAGAAGCCGAAGCGCACCGGAATCCGCAGACTGATCCCTGGCTGGAAGACGGTGGTCGGCACCTTCCTGCTGGTCGTGCTGGCCTGCGCCGGGGCCTTCGTCATCGGGTACCAGCTGGTGGAGATCCCCAAGGCCAACGCGGGGGCGGTCGCCCAGAGCAACGTGTACCTGTACTCCGACGGCAGCCAGCTGGCACGCGACGGCCAGGTCAACCGGGAGAACGTCGACCTCGGCCAGATCGCCAAAACCGCCCAGTACGCCACGCTCGCCGCGGAGGACCGCAACTTCTACAACGAGTCCGCGGTCAGCCCCAAGGCGATGATCCGCGCGGCCTGGAACACGGTCACCGGCAAGGGCAAGCAGTCCGGTTCGACCATCACCCAGCAGTACGTGAAGAACTACTACCTGAACCAGGACCAGACGGCGGTCCGCAAGGCCAAGGAGTTCTTCATCGCGATCAAGCTCGACCGCGAGAAGAGCAAGAGCGAGATCCTCCAGGGCTACCTCAACACCAGCTACTACGGCCGCAACGCCTATGGCATCCAGGCCGCCGCCCAGGCCTACTTCGGCAAGGACGCCGACCAACTCGGCACGGCCGAGGGCGCCTACCTCGCCACGCTGCTCAACGCCCCCAGCGAGTACGACGTGATCGCCCACCCGGAGAACCGGACGCAGGCGCAGGCCCGCTGGAACTACGTCCTGGACGGCATGGTCAAGGAGGGCTGGCTGAGCGGGACCGAGCGCGCCTCGCTGAGGTTCCCGACCCCGCTGAAGGCCAAGCCCGCCACCAGCCTGTCCGGCCAGCGCGGCTACCTGGTCGAGGCGGTCAAGGACTACCTGGCCTCGGCGCACATCCTCGACGAGGAGACGCTGCGCTCCGGCGGCTACCGCATCACCACGAGCATCGACCGCAAGAAGGAGGACGCCTTCGTCAAGGCGGCCGAGGAGCAGCTCCTGGACAAGCTGGACCCCAAGGCGCACAAGACCGACCAGTACGTGCGGGCCGGCGGTGCCTCGATCGACCCGGCGACGGGGAAGGTCGTCGCCATGTACGGCGGCATCGACTACACCAAGCAGTTCGTCAACAACGCGACGCGCCGCGACTACCAGGTCGGCTCCACCTTCAAGCCGTTCATCTTCGCCTCGGCCGTCCAGAACGACTCGACCACGCAGGGCGGCCGGCGCATCACGCCGTACACGACCTACGACGGCACCAACAAGCGCGAGGTCGTCGGCCCCAACGGCCGCACCGGCTACGCCCCGGCCAACGAGGACGACGTCTCCTACGGGCCGATCACCGTCACCCGCGCCATGGACAAGTCCGTCAACGCCGTCTACGCCCAGATGGCGCAGGACGTCGGCGCGGACGACGTCAACAGCACGGTGCGGGCGCTCGGTGTCCCCGAGCAGGTCAAGCTGGTCAGCACCCCGGCGATGGCGCTCGGCACCATGGAGGCCAGCCCGCTGGACATGGCCCAGGCCTACGCCACGCTCGCCAACCACGGCCGGTACATCCCGTACACCATGGTGGTGAAGGTCACCAAGAACGGCGAGGACCTGAGGCTGCCCGAGCGGGCGCCGCGGCAGGCGGTCAGCCGGGAGGCGGCCGACACCACGACCTCGATCCTGCGCTCGGTGGTGCAGGGCGGCACCGCCACCGCCGCCCAGGCCTCCGGCCGCCCCGCCGCGGGCAAGACCGGCACGGCGGAGGAGGACAAGGCCGCCTGGTTCGCCGGGTACACCCCGAACCTGGCCACCGTGGTCGCCGTGATGGGGCAGGACTCGCAGACCGGCGCCCAGAAGCAGCTGTACGGCACCACCGGCCTGGACCGGGTCAACGGCGGCGGCTTCCCGACGCAGATCTGGGCGCAGTACACCGCGGGCGCGCTGAAGGGCACCCCGGTGGAGGGCTTCCACCTGCGGCTGGAGCCCGGCGCCTCGGAGCCCCCGGCCACCTCGGCCCCGCCGGCCAGCTCCGCCCCGCCGTCCTCCTCGGAGCCCCCGCAGACCCCGTCCGAGCCGCCGGCCACGACCAGTGGGCCGCCGACCTCGTCGGAGCCGCCGCAGTCCCCGTCCGAGCCGCCGGCCAGCAGCTCCCCGCCGCCGAGCGAGGGCGGCCCCGGAGGCGCCGAGCTGCCGATCGGCGGCCCGGTCGGGGGGGACGACGGAGGCGGCGGGGGCGGCTTCCAGTAGCTCAGTGACCGGAGGTCGCCTTCAGCCCGACGACGGCCACCAGCAGCAGGCAGATGAAGAAGACCCGGGCGGCGGTCGCCGGCTCACCGAGCACCACGATGCCGAGCACCGCCGCCCCGGCCGCCCCGATCCCGACCCACACCCCGTAGGCGGTGCCGATCGGCAGCGTCCTCGCCGCGTACGACAGCAGCAGCATGCTGGCGACGATGCCGAACCCGGTGCCCAGGCTCGGCCACAGCCGGGTGAAACCGTCGGTGTACTTCATGCCGACCGACCAGCCGACCTCCAGCAGGCCGGCCAGACACAGCAGGACCCATGCCACGACGAGCACCTCCGTGATCATTGAAGACTCAGGCGGTGCGTCGTCTTTGCATGGGCCCTGGTACGGCGCGTCTCGTCAGGGGGATGAGAGCGACGATAGCAAATCAGAGGTAAAGACCGGTGGAGTCCTCCGAGCCCTGGAGCCGCTCGGCGGCCACCGCGTGCAGGTCCCGCTCCCGCATCAGCACGTAGGCCGTGCCCCGCACCTCGACCTCGGCGCGGTCGTCCGGGTCGAAGAGCACCCGGTCCCCGACCTCCACGGTGCGCACGCTCTGGCCGACGGCGACCACCTCGGCCCAGGCCAGCCGCTTCCCGACGGCCGCCGTGGCGGGGATCAGGATGCCGCCGCCGGAGCGGCGCTCCCCCTCGGGGGTGTCGGAACGGACCAGCACACGGTCGTGGAGCATGCGGATCGGAAGCTTGTCATGCGATGGCGAACTCACAGGTACGACGTTACCGGCGTCGTCTGCGCAGCGAGAGGCCGGCCACCACAGTGACCAGTGCCACGGCCGCCACCGCGACCGGCACGATGCGCTCCACGCGCGGCGCGCCCTCCTCGGTGACGAAGTGCCCCCGGATCTCCGTCACGCCCCGGTTGACCGCCACGTACGCCCGTCCGGCGGTGCGGTCCACGGCCGACGCGACCTTCGCCTTCGTGTCGGCGGCGATCGTCGCCGGGTGCACCCGCACGGCGATCTCGTCCAGGGTGGCGGCCAGCTCCCGCCGCTTCAGGGCGATGTCCGCCTCGATCTGAGCCGGGCTCCTGCCATCCGACACCGTGCAGCCTCCATCGTTGTCTCGACCGGTACCGTGCAGACAGTCTGTCAGTCCGCTCGTGCCGGCGCCCGTCGGCACCCCGAACCGGAGAACTGCACCCATGAGCGAGCGCCTCCAGCCCGGCGACACCGCACCCGCCTTCACCCTGCCCGACGCCGACGGCAACGAGGTCTCCCTCGCCGAGCACGCCGGCCGCAAGGTCATCGTCTACTTCTACCCCGCCGCGCTCACCCCGGGATGCACCAAGCAGGCCTGTGACTTCACCGACAACCTCGACGTCCTCGCGGGCGCCGGCTACGACGTCATCGGCGTCTCGCCCGACAAGCCCGAGAAGCTCGCGAAGTTCCGCGAGAAGGAGTCGCTGAAGGTGACCCTGGTGGCCGACCCCGACAAGTCGGTCCTGACCGCGTACGGCGCCTTCGGCGAGAAGAAGCTGTACGGCAAGGTGGTGACCGGCGTGATCCGCTCCACCGTCGTCGTCGACGAGCACGGCAAGGTCGAGCACGCCTGGTACAACGTCAAGGCCACCGGGCACGTGGCCAAGCTCATCCGCGACCTGGGCGTCTGACGCCCCCTCGGGCCGCCGCGGCGCCACCGGCTCAGGCCCGGGTGTGCGAGCCGGTCAGTGCCGCGTAGACCACGACGTTGGCCGAGTAGCTCTGGGTCGCGCGGTCGAAGGTGCCGCCGCAGGTGATCAGCCGCAGCTCGGGGCGGACGCCCGAGCCGTACACCCGCTCCGGGCGGAAGCCCTCCTTCGGGACGATCTCCACGCCCTCGACGGTGAACTCCGCGACCGAGCCGTCCGAGCGGTTGACCTCCACCAGGGTGCCGGGCGTGACGGTGCTGAGGTTGTAGAACACCGCGGCCCGGGTGCGGGTGTCCACATGGCCGACGACGAGCGCCGCGCCCGCGTCGCCGGGCGCCGGGCCCGCGCCGAACCAGCCCGCCACCCCGGGCGAGGTGAACGGCGGCGGGTCGACGGCCCCGTCGGCGGTGAGCCCGCGCACCACGAGCGGGGCGTCGATGCCGGCCGAGGGGATGCGGATGCTGAGCGGCCGGGCGTGGTGGAGCGGGGTGTGCGCGGCGTAGACCGGGGTGGGGCGCCCGTCCGCCCCGGGCGCGGACGTGGCGGTGACCCCCGGGGCGCCCATGGCGTCCCCGGGGGCCGGGTGGACGTAGCCCTTCAGCCACGCCGCGAAGAGCACGACCGCGGCCGTGGCGGCCGCGACGGTCCGTCCCTGCACCGCTCAGTCCCGGCTGCGGCGCCGGTGCATCACCAGGCCGGCCGCCCCCGCCACGGCCAGCACACCCGCGGCCACGGTGCCCGGCACCCCGGCCGGCTGCGGGGCGGAGGCCGCGTGCCGTGCCACGCCGGCGGCCATGGCACCGCCACCCGCGGGGACCGGTGCGGACGGGAAGCCGCCGTCCCCGGTGCCCTCGCCGACCTCGATCTGGCCCTCGTGCGACTGGCCGTTGCACTCGATGGAGACCTTGTACGAGCCGGACGCCAGCCCGGAGCGCACCACCGCGGAGGCGTACATGCCGCCGTCCGAGGCCGGGGCGAGCCGTACGGGAGCGACGAAGGCGGAGGAGCTGACGGTGCCCGACTGGGCGCGGTCGCACTCCTGGGTGCGGACGTCGACGTCGCCGCCCGGGCCGACGGAACCGGGGTTGACGGTCACACCGCCCCCGCCGACGACACCGCCGCCGCCGACGACGACACCTCCTCCCCCGCCCCCGCCCCCGCCGCCTCCGCCGCCCCCGCCTCCGCCGCGGCCGCCTTCACCACCGTCGTCGTCACGTCCGCCGTTGTCGCGGCCGTTGTCGTCCCGGCCCCCGTTGTCGCGTCCGCCGTTGTCGCGGCCGTTGTCGTCCCGGTTGCCGTTGTCCCGGTTGTTGTCGCGGCCCCCGTTGTCCCGGCTGTTGTCGCGGCCGTTGTCGTCCCGGCCCCCGTTGTCGCGTCCGCCGTCGCCCCGGTCGCCGTTGTCGCGTCCGCCGTCCTGCCTGCCGAAGTCCTGGCGGTCGCCGCCCTGGGCTCCGCCGCCCCCGCCGGCCGCGCGCTCCCACAGCCGGCTGGTGGCGTCCCCGCTCCCGGCCGGGCCGTCGTCCGCGACGGCGACGGGACCGCAGACGGCGATCACCGCCACCGCCGCGGCGGCGCACAGGGGAATGCGGGCGGCGTCCCTGACAGAGCCCATGATGAAAACCTCCACTCACCCGGGCTCACGTTGTCGGATCGGTCGGCCCCGGTACTTCGAAGGTCTCTTTTCTGACGGGCCGCCGCATGCGGGGCTGCTCCGGTCGGGTCAGACGAGGTCCACCAGATCGGCGATGGACTCCACCACACGCGAGGGCCGGTAGGGGAAGCGGTCGATGTCGGCGGGCCGCGTCAGCCCGGTGAGGACCAGGAAGGTCTCCATACCCGCCTCGAGGCCCGCCAGCACGTCGGTGTCCATCCGGTCGCCGATCATCGCGCTGGTCTCGGAGTGCGCCTGGATGGCGTTGAGCCCGGCGCGCATCATCAGCGGATTGGGCTTGCCGACGAAGTACGGGTCCTTGCCGGTGGCCTTGGTGATCAGGGCGGCGACCGAACCGGTGGCGGGCAGCGCGCCCTCGGCCGAGGGGCCGGTCTCGTCGGGGTTGGTGGCGATGAACCGGGAGCCGTTGTTGATCAGCCGGATGGCCTTGGTCAGCGCCTCGAAGCTGTAGGTGCGGGTCTCGCCCAGCACCACGTAGTCCGGCTCGACGTCGGTCAGCACGTAGCCGATGTCGTGCAGCGCGGTGGTCAGGCCCGCCTCGCCGATGACGTACGCGGTGCCGCCGGGCCGCTGCTCGTCCAGGAAGCGGGCGGTGGCCAGCGCGGAGGTCCAGATGTTCTCCACCGGGACGTGCAGGCCCATGCGGGTCAGCCGCGCGTGCAGGTCGCGCTGGGTGTAGATGGAGTTGTTGGTGAGGACCAGGAACGGCTTCCCCGACTCCTTGAGGCGCTTGAGGAACGCGTCGGCGCCGGGGATCGGGGTGCCCTCGTGGATCAGGACTCCGTCCATGTCGGTGAGCCAGGACTCGATCGGCTTGCGTTCTGCCATGGGACGGACTCCTGCGGTGCGGCGGGGTGCTGAGGTGAGGGGGCGCCGGCACGTCGTCGTGCCGGCGCCCCCAGCCTAGTCAGGCGGTGGTGACCTTGACCCCGTCGATGACCCAGTACCAGTTGTTGGCCCCGGTGTAGCGGAAGCGGAAGCTCACGCTGGAGGCGCCCGCCGGGACGGCGACCGTCACGGACTGGGGCTGCGAGACCACGTCGGAGGTGTAGCTCTTGACGGCGGTGGGGGTGCCGCCGTTGAAGGAGGCCAGGATCTGCGCGGTCTGGGCGCCCTCCTGGCGGTAGAAGGTGGTGAAGGACAGCGTGACGCTGCTCCTGCCGGTCACGGCGTACGCGGGGGTGACCAGCGTGGAGTCGTAGCCGCCCGAGTGGGACGTGTCGTCCCACTCGTCGGAGTCGGCGACGGCGAACACCCCGCGGGAGCGGACGTTGAGCTCGCGCCACTGGTCGCGCTGCGAGCGGGACCAGAACTCGTCGGTGGCGAAGGACCAGCCTCGCCACTCGGTGACACCGCCGGTGCCCATCGCGCTGTTCACCACCGACCAGCCGCTGGGGGCGGTGTGCGTGAAGCCCAGGACGGAGGCCGGGATGCCGGTCTCGTCGACCCGGCCGCCCAGCGCGGGCAGCAGCGCGTCGAAGGGGTCGGTGGAGCGCTCCTGCACGGGCTTGCCGTCCAGGCCCCACGCGGGGTCGGGGACGATGCCCAACTGCTGGAAGACGGTGGCCGCGACGTCCACGAGCCGGGTGTCGGCGGGCCGCGCGCCCGCGGCGATCCCCGGCCCCTGCGCCAGGACGAAGGTGCGCCGCTCCTCGACGGTGCTGCCGCCGTGGCCGCCCGCGTCGAGGTGCCCGTGGTCGGTGGCGACGATGACGGTCCAGCGCTCGGAGGCGTACGTGGGGCGGGCCTTGACCGCCGCCAGCAGCCGGCCGACGTAGCCGTCCTGGACGTCGATGGCGTCCAGGTACGTGCTGCTCGCGGCGCCCACCGCGTGCGCGACGACATCGGTGTTGCCGAAGTAGACGAAGGCGACGTCCGGGTTCTGGTCGCGCAGCACGCGCTCGGCGTCGTCGGCGATGTGGGCGTCGTGGAGCGGGTAGCCCTCGGCGTCGCCGTCGTAGACGTTCTTGCCGTCGGCGCCCGCGGTGACGGTGCCCTCGGTGTCCAGCGGCTTCCAGTCGACGGCCGCGTACGTGGACAACTGCGGCCGCACCTGGGCGAGGCGGGCCAGGAAGCCGGGGTAGCGGGTGTAGTTCTTGCCGGCGAAGGTGTTGTCCCTCACCCCGTGCTTGTCGGGCCACACACCGGTGGAGACGGTGGACCAGCCGGGGCCGGAGGACGTGGCGGCCATCGGGGAGGCGTAGAGCAGGCTGAGCCCGTAGGTCCCGTTCGCCATCAGGGACTTCAGGTGCGGCGCCTTGGCGGCGTCGATCCGGTCGTGGCGCAGTCCGTCCATGCCGATGACCAGCACCTTGTCGGAGCTGGTGCCGTTCGGGAGGGTGGGGGCGGCCGCGCGGGCGAGCCCGGCGAGCGGGCCGCCGGCGGCGACCAGGGCGGCGCCTGCGGCGGAGGCGGTGAGCACGGTGCGACGGGACATGCCGTTCGGCATGACGGTCCTCCAGACGAAGGGTCGTGCACGTCGGATGCGGACAGCCGGACGCCCCTGGCGGGGCAGGGGCGTCCAGGTCGTGCTGTGCGTGCTGTGCGTGGTGCCGGGGGGTGCCGCGGTCGGTCAGCTGCCGGTCGCGTCCTGCCAGGCCTTGACGTAGGTGTCGAGGTTGGTGTCGATGTCGGCCCAGTCCGGCTGGAAGACCTCGACGCCCTGGAGGATCCCGGCCAGCGCCTTGGCGTTGGCGTCGTCGGCCTTCACGTCGGAGCGCGCGGCGAAGCCGCCGCCGATGGAGCTGACCTGCTTCTGGGCCTCCTCGCCGAGCATGAAGTCCAGCAGCTTCTTGCCGTTCTCCGAGTGCGGGGCGCCCTTGACCAGGCCGCCGGCGTACGGCAGCGCGAAGGTGGTGGGCTTGCCGCCCTGGGCGGCCGGGAACCAGATGCCCAGGTTCGGCATCGACTTGGCCTGGGCGAAGTTCATCTGGACGTCGCCGTTGGCGACCAGGATCTCGCCCTTGTCGACCTTCGGCGCCAGCTTGCCGGTGGAGGAGGACGGGCCGACGTTGTTGGCCTGGAGCTTCTTGAGGTAGTCCATGGCCTGGTCCTTGCCGCCGAAGTCGTGCATCGCCTTGATGACGACCGCGGTGCCGTCGCCGGCGACGCCCGGCGTGGAGTACTGGAGCTTGTTCTTGTACGTGGCGTCCAGCAGCTCGTCCCAGGTGGTGGGGGCGGTCTTCAGCTGCTGCTTGTTGTAGACGAAGCCGAAGTAGTTGTTGACGACCGAGGTCCATGTGCCGTCCGTGGACTTGTCCGGGGCGGCGACCGTGTCGGCGCCCTTCGGGGTGTACTTCTCCAGGAGGCCCTTGGCGTCGGCCTGCTGGATGAAGGGCGGGAGGGTGACCAGGACGTCGGCCTGGGTGTTGGACTTCTCGCGGACGGCGCGCTGCACGACCTCGCCGGAACCGCCCTCGACGTAGCGGACCTTGATGCCGGTCTGCTTCTCGAAGTCCTTGAAGATCTGGTCGTACCAGCCGTCGCCGTTCTCGCCCTTGAGGCCGTCGGCGCTGTAGACGGTGACCTCCTTGGCGTCGGAGGCGGAGGAGTCGCCGCCGCAGGCGGTGAGGGCGCCGCCGAGGACGAGGGAGGAGGCGAGGACGGCGATCGGGGCGCGCAGGGCGCGACGGGGGACGCGGGTGACGCGGGGGACGGAGGACATGGCGGGACTGATCTCCTTGAGGGTCATCGGTAGGAGGCTTTGGTGCGGATGCGGGAGAGAGCGAGCAGGACGAGCAGCGTCGTGCCCATGAGGACCACCGCGAGGGCGGAGCCGGTGAACGGCGAGCCGCGGTCGGTGGCGCTGAAGACGAGGACCGGCAGGGGCAGCCAGTCGGGCGGGTAGAGCATCATCGTGGCGCTCAACTCGCCCATGGACAGGGCGAAGCAGAGCCCGGCCGCCGCCCCCAGGGAGGGCAGCAGCAGCGGCAGGCGGACCCGCCACAGCACGTACCAGGGGCGGGCGCCGAGGCTGGCCGCGGCCTGTTCGTAGGCGGGGTCGAGACGGCCGAGGGCCGCCGTCACCGACTGGTGGGCGAAGGCCGTCACCAGGACGGTGTGGGCCAGGATCACGATCGTCCGGGTGCCGTTGAGCAGCACGGGCGGCTTGCTGAAGGCGACCAGCAGCGCGAGTCCGGCGACCACCGAAGGCACCGCGACCGGCAGCATGAACAGCAGGTCCATCACCCGCCGGGCCCGGCGGCCCAGCGCGTGCGCGGACAGCGCGGCCCAGGTGCCCGCGGTCAGCGCCAGGACGCTCGCGGCGGCCGCGGTGGCCAGACTGGTCGTCAGGGCCTGCAGCGACTCGCCGCGCACGGCGGCGTCGTAGTGGTCCAGGGTCGGGCCGGACGGCAGCGCGCCGCTCCAGTGGCCCGCGAAGGACGCGGCCACCAGCACCAGCAGCGGCAGCGCGAACAGCGGCAGGAAGAGCAGGGCGAACAGCGCCCACGCGGCCCAGCGGCCGCCGCGGCTATGCACCAGCACGTCGGCTCACCGCCCGGTAGATGCCGTACAGCGCCAGCGAGACGGCGACGTTGACGGTGGCGACGACACAGGCCGCCGGGTAGTCGGACTCCAGGATCGCCTTGGTGTAGACGAGCATCGGCAGCGTGGTGACGCCCTTGGCGCCGGTGAAGAGCACGATGCCGAACTCGTTCAGGCACATCACCAGCACCAGGCTCCCGCCGGCCGCCAGCGCCGGCAGCGCGTCGGGGAGGATCACCTGCCGCACGATGCGCGGGGCGCGGGCGCCCAGCGAGGAGGCGGCCTCGATCTGCGCGGGGTCCAGCTGCCCGAAGGCGGCCAGCAGGGGGCGCATCACGAAGGGCGTGAAGTACGTGACCTCCGCGAGGATCACGCCCCACGGTGTGGTCAGGAAGGCGAACGGCCCCTCGGCGGCGCCGGTGGCGTCCGTCCACAGCCCGTTGGCCATGCCCGCCGACCCGTACACGAAGACCAGCGCCAGCGTGATCAGGAAGGACGGGAAGGACAGGAAGACGTCGACGAAGCGGGCGACCGCGCGGGCGCCGGGGAACGGCACGAAGGCGATCACCAGGGCGAGGACGAAGCCCAGCAGCAGGCAGCCGGCCGTCGAGGCGGCCGCGATCCACACGGTGTTGCCCAGCGCCCGCCGGAAGACCTCGGAGCCGAAGACGTCGCCGTACACGGCGAAGGAGTGCCCGCCGGTGTCGGGGGACACCGACTGCCACACCAGCAGCACCAGCGGGTACAGGAAGGCCGCCGCCAGTGCCGCGACGGGGACGCCCGCCCACAGCAGGCGGGGCGCCCAGGGGCGTGCCTCAGCCATCGCGGTCACCGCCCCCGGTGCCCGCGGGCAGCAGGACGGCGTCGTCGGGCGCGAAGTGCACGGTGACGGTGTCGCCGGGGGCGGGCGGGTCGCGCAGCTCGGTGACGTCGGCCATCAGCTGGTGGCCCGCGGTCTCCACCAGCAGGCGGTGGGTGGCGCCGCGCCACTGGATGCCGGTGACGGTGCCGGGCAGCGGGTTGGGCCCGTCGCCCAGGCCCACGGCGTGCGGGCGCACGCAGAGCGTGGCCTCGGCGCCGGGGGCCGCCTCGCCGGTGGGGGCGAGCAGGTCGTGCTCCGCGAAGCGGACCGCGCCGTCCTTGCCGACGGTGACCGGCAGCAGGTTGGCGTTGCCGACGAAGGACGCGGTGAACTCGGTGCGCGGGCGCCGGTACAGCTCCTGCGGGGTGCCGACGTCCCTCAGCCGGGCCCGGTCCATCACCGCGATGCGGTCGGCCAGGGTCAGCGCCTCGATCTGGTCGTGGGTGACGTACAGCATGGAGACGTCGGGCAGTTCGCGGTGCAGGCGCGCCAGTTCGGCCAGCATCCCCGAGCGCAGTTTCGCGTCGAGCGCGGACAGCGGCTCGTCGAGCAGCAGCACCCGGGGGCGTACGGCCAGGGCGCGGGCGATGGCGACGCGCTGCTGCTGGCCGCCGGACAGCTCGCGCGGGTAGCGCCGCGCGAACTCGCCCATGCCGGTCAGCGCCAGGGCCTGCTCGACCCGCTCGGCGGTCTCGGCACGCGGCACTCCCTGCGCCCGCAGCCCGAAGCCGACGTTCTTGTCGACGCGCATGTGCGGGAAGAGGGCGTAGCTCTGCACGACCATGCCGATGCCGCGCTTGTACGGCGGCAGCTTCGTCACGTCGCGGCCGTCGATCCACACCCGCCCGCGGGCCGGGGTGACGAAGCCGGCGACGGCGCGCAGCGCGGTGGTCTTGCCCGAGCCGGAGGGGCCGAGCAGGGCCATCACCTCGCCGGGTTCCACGGTGAGGTCGAAGGAATCCAGGACGGTGGTGCGGCCGTAGGCCACCGTCACGTCCTCGAACCGTATGCCCATCTCAGACCTTCGCCAGCAGGGCGGGAAGCGCGGCGACGGAGTCCAGGACGTGGGTGGCGCCCGCCTCGCGCAGCGCCGCCTCGTCGTGGGCGCCGGTCAGCACACCCGCCACGACGGGCGCGCCGGCGCGGACGCCGGAGAGCATGTCGTACGCCGTGTCGCCGGCCACCGCGATCTCGCGGACGGAGTCGGCGGCGCGGGTGCGCAGCAGCGCGGTGAGCACCATGTCCGGGTAGGGGCGGCCGCGGCCGCCCGCGTCGGCCGGGCTCAGGGTGAGGTCGGCGATGTCCTGCCAGCCCAGGGCGGCCAGGATCGCGTCCTGGGTGGTGCGGGAGAAGCCGGTGGTCAGCACCACGGTGCGGCCCTGCTCGCGCAGGGCGGCGATGGCCTCGGCCGCGCCGGGCAGCGGCGCGCAGGCGCCGGAGTCCACGAGGTCCGCGTAGGCGAGCTCGAACTCGGTGTTGGCGCGCTGCGCCTGCTCCTCGGTGCCGAACAGGGCGCGGAAGACGGAGATCTTGGACTCGCCCATGGTGCGGCGGACGTAGTCCAGGTCGGGCTCGGCGCCCAGGCGTTCGGCGGCCCGGACGAAGGCCCGCTCGACCAGGCCGTCGTCGGCGACGGTGGTGCCGGCCATGTCGAGCACGACGAGCGTGGGGGAAGTGCTGTCGGTCATTGCCGTTACCAGCCGATCTCGTTGGCGGTGTCCTCGCCGATGGCGGGGGAGCAGGTCATGCCGCGGCCGCCGGGTCCGGTGACCAGCCACATGCCGTCGGCGACGTGCTGCCGGTGCACCACCAGGGACGGGTCGGTGCACTGCGCGTACACCCCGGCCCAGCGGCGGCGCACGCGCGGCAGGGGGCGGCCGAGCAGCGCTTCCGCGGTGGCGGTGAGGTGGTCGTAGGGGTCCTCGGTGACGTCGAAGGCGAAGGGCTCGTCGTACTCGTGGGTGTCGCCGATGGTCAGCCCGCCGTCGAGGCGCTGCACCATGAGCAGTTGCATGCGGTGCTCGGCGGCGACCGGCGGCTGGGGCTGCCCGGCGCGCAGGGCGTCGAGCGCGGTGCCGGCGTAGGCGGGGTAGTAGCGGAAGCTGTCGGCGTCGGCGACCGAGGTGGTCAGCGGCTCGTCCAGCGGGTCGGTCTGCGCCATCTGCAGGCGGACCCGGCGCACCGGCAGTCCGGGGCCCGCCAGTTCGCGGACGAGTCCGGTCAGGTGGGCGCCGGTGGCCAGCACGACGGTGTCGCCGTGGTGGGTGTCGCCGTGGTCGTCGCGGACGGTGCCGGGCGCGACGTCGCGGACCTCGCGGCCGGGCAGGAAGGTGTAGCGGCCGGTGGCGGCCAGGTGCGCGCGCAGCGCGGGGAGGGCGACGCGGGACTCGACGGCCGCGTCACGCTCGCACAGCAGGGCGCCGGTGAACTCGCCGCGCAGCGCCGGGTTGCGGTGCCGGACCTCGGCGGCGTCGAGCCACTTCAGCCCGCGCGCGGCGGCCTCGGGGGAGGCGAGGACCTGATCCGCGACGGCGCGCTCGGCCTCGGTGCGCACCACGGTCAGCGAGCCGTTGGCGCGGAAGCCGACGCCGGGTACCCGCTCGCCGATGCGCTGCCACAGCTCGCGGGCGCGCTGCGCCGTCTCCAGTTCGGCGCCGGAGGCCCGGCCACCGACCCAGACCAGGCCGAAGTTGCGGACGGAGGCGCCGCGGGCCTCGGTCTCCCGTTCCAGGTGGACGACTTCGTGTCCGCGGTCGACGGCGTGCCAGGCGTGAAGGGTGCCGAGTGCTCCGGCACCCACGATCAGGACTCTCATGCGGACCACAGTCGTGCGGCCGGCGGGCGCGGTCGGGTCCGGTTTCTGAACCGGTCGTGAACGGACCCGCAATCTTGGACTAGACCCGTTATCTTTTCGTGACTTTATAGGCCCTCTGGAGGAGGGTGCAAAGGGTTCTCCGTGTTACGTACGGGACAAATGGGTCGTGAAACTGAAGCGGTCCCCGCGGTACAGCGACCGGACCCGCTCCAGCGGCGCACCCTCGGTGTCCCGGCTGTGGCGGTGCAGCAGCAGCATGGGCAGCGCGGGAGGGGTGCCGATCAGCAGCGCCTCGCGCGGGGTCGCCAGCACCGTCTCGATCCGCTCGTCCGCGTCGCCGAACTCCACGCCCACCCGCTCGCGCAGATACGCGTAGAAGGAGGAGTCCGGGTCGAACTCCACGTCCAGCCGCGGCACGCGCTCCACCGCGACATAGGTGCTCTCCAGGCCCACCCGCTCCTCGTCGGCGAGCAGGACGCGCTCCATGTGCCACACCGTGCCGCCCGCGGCGATGCCCAGCTGCCCGGCCAGCACCTCGTCCGCCGCGATCCGGTCGAGCGCGGTCAGATTGCGGCCCGGCACCCGCCCCTGGCGGCGCACGCCCTCGGTGTAGCTGGCCAGCGACAGCGGCTGCTCCAGCTTCGGGCCGGCGACCACCGTCGCGCGGCCGCGGCGGCGCAGCCGCCCCTGGATCAGCAGCTCGCGCAGCGCCTGCCGCACGGTCTCCCGTGCCACGCCGAACCGGGCGGCGAGCTCCCGTTCCGTCGGCAGCGGCACCCCCTCGCCGAGCTCGCCGAGCAGCTCCTCCAAGCGCGTCTTGACGACGAAGTACTTGGGAAGCCGGCCGTGCTCGGGGATGCCGGCGCGGGCCGGCGCACCCGCCTGGGTGTCGTTCACACGGCGAATCCTCGCAGATCGGAGCGGGGCGGACGGCCGCCGGTACCGGGCGCGGAAGGCGGCAGGGGGCGCCGCGCCGGGCGGCGTTCACCGGCCGATCACCCACCGGGGGGCGGGAGTTCGCGGCCGGTGCGCCGGTCACCTCCGGCGGCCGACCCTCAGCACGACCCCGCCCGCCAGCAGCAGCGCACCGGCGCCGATGAGGAGCAGGGCGGGCCTCGGGTCCTGGGCGGGACCGGTGTCGGCCAGGCCGGGCGGGTGGGTGCGGGTGCGCGGCCCGGCGGAGGCGGCGGGGGTGTCCGGAAGCCGGCTGCCTGCGGTCTCCCGCGGGCCGGGGTCCCCCTCGTCGCCCTTGCCGGTGACCGCGCCGCCGGGGCGGCCGGTGGCGCCGGGCTCCCGGCCGCCGTCGGTGCCGGGGCCCGCGCCGCCGCTGTCGCTGTCGCCGGCACGTTCACCGGGGCCCGCGCCGGGACGTTCGGCCGGGTGTCCTCCGGGCCCCTCACCGGGGCGTACGCCGGGGTGTTCCCCGGCCCCCGGATGCCCGCCGCCCGCCCCAGGGGCCGTCCCGGTGCCGCCCGGCGCCGGGCCGCCGGCGGTCTCCCGGGGAGTGCCCGGGGCTGTCGGCGGCACGGCTCCGGAGCCGTCCCCCGGCGGCGCGACGGTGAAGCGGTACGGCGCCGACTCGCCGACCCAGTCGCCGTCCGCGCCGCGTCGCTGCACGACGGTGGCCGAGGCCTCGACCGGCCCCGGCGGCGCGTCCGGGGTGAAGCGCAGCCGCAGCGCGACACGTACCGTGCGGTGCGCGGGCAGGACCACGCCGGGGTCGTGCTCGCCCACCACCGCGATGTTCTCGTCGTTGCCGGTGTGCGCCACCGGCACCGGCCGCCAGCGCGCCCCGCCGGACCGGCCGGCCCCCTTCGCGCCGCCCGTCGCGGACGTGCGGTACTCCAGGCGCACCTGGCGTGCGGTCAGCTTGCGGTCGCGGTCGACGAGGACGATGACCGGGTGCACGTCGCGCCGGGCCCGCCCGGTGGTGTTCTCCAGCTCCACACGGAACTCCCGCGCCGCGGCGCCCGCCACGAAGGCCGGTGGGCCGTCCTTCAGCCGGGCCCGCACGGGGAAGGGTTCACCGGTCGCCTGGGCCGAGGCCAGCACGACCGAGGCCGCCGCCATGGCAAGAGCGCTGCGCCACCTCATGGGCAGCGAAGCTCCCACGTTCGTACGCTCATATGCGTGTACGACGCGGGGCGGTCCCCGGCGGCTACCCGTACGGGCGGTCAGCCGCCCGCCGTCTGGCCGAACAGCGGGGCCAGGGCCAGCAGCGCCGCGCCCCGGGCGACCGCGTGCGCGCCGTCCGGGACGAGGGAGACGGGGACGGTACGGCCCGCCGACCGCCGCGTGCGGGCGTCCATGGCGGCGCCGACCTCGCGCCGGAACAGCTCGGGCCGCGCCAGTACGGTGCGCCCGCCGAGGACGACGCGGTCGATGTCGAGCAGCGAGACCAGGTTCGCCGCGCCGAGCCCGAGCAGCCGGGCGGCCCCGGCGTGGTCGCCGCGGCCGACGGCGGCCAGGCAGAGCGCCTCCAGGCAGCCGCGGTTGCCGCAGGCGCACCGCGGCCCGTCGAGGGCGACCGCCTGGTGCCCGAACTCCCCGGCGCCGGTCCGGGCGCCGCGGTGCAGCGCGCCGCCGAGGACCAGGCCCGCGCCGAGCCCGCTGCCCAGGTGCAGGCAGCCGAAGGAGTCCCCGGCGCCGGTGCGGTCCGGCGGCGACAGCACCGAAAGGGCGGCCGCGTTGGTGTCCTTGTCCAGGACGACGGGCAGCCCGAGGCGTTCGGCGAGCGCGTCGCGCAGCGGGTAGCCGTCCCAGGCGGGGAAGCCGGTGATGCGCAGCAGCGCGCCCGTGCCGTGGTCCAGCGGTCCGGGGGAGGCGACCCCGGCGCCGAGCACCGCGCCGTCCGCGCCCGGGGTGTCCGCGACGGTGGCGTGCACCAGGCCGGCGACCGCCCGCAGCACCTCGTCGGCGGGCCGGCCGAGGTCGAGGGGGGCGGTGCGGGCGTCGGTGGTCTCTCCGGCCAGATCGGCCAGGAGCACGGTGACCTCGTCGCGGTCCAGGTGCACCCCGACCGCGTACCGGGCGCGCCGGGCCAGCCGGAGCAGGGTGCGCGGCTTGCCGCCGGTGGGGGCGCCGCGGCCGGCCTCGTCGACCAGCCCGTCCGCGCGCAGCCGCGCCACGATCTTGCTGACCGCCTGCGGGGTGAGGCCGGTGCGGTCGGCGAGCTCCAGCCGGCTGATCCCCGCGCCGTCGGCGACGGTCGCGGTGCGGAGCAGCCCGAGCACCAGCGCGGTGTTGTGGCTGCGCAGCACCGGCAGGTTGGCTCCGGCGGTTCCGTTGTTCACCTGCCCATTGTCGGGCACGCTTGCGCTTTCGCAACAGCGTTGCTTAAGTGGGGCGCATGGCTTCCGCACCCCTTCGCGTCGCACTGGTCGGCTACGGCCTGGCCGGCTCGGTCTTCCACGCCCCGCTGATCTCCGCCACCGACGGCCTCGCCCTCGACACCGTCGTCACCAGCGACCCCGAGCGCCAGGCGCAGGCCCGCGCCGCGTACCCGGACGTCCGCCTCGCCGCGTCCGCCGACGAGCTCTGGAAGCGCGCGGACGAGCTGGACCTGGTCGTCGTGGCCTCGCCGAACAAGACCCATGTCCCGCTCGCCACGGCCGCGCTGGAGGCCGGGCTGCCGGTCGTCGTCGACAAGCCGCTCGCGGCCACCGCCGCCGAGGGGGACGCGCTCGCCGCCCTCGCCGCCGACCGCGGACTGCTGCTGTCGGTGTTCCACAACCGCCGCTGGGACAACGACTTCCTCACCCTGCGCGGACTGCTGGAGCGCGGCGAACTCGGCGAGGTGTGGCGCTTCGAGTCCCGCTTCGAGCGGTGGCGGCCGAACCTCAAGGGCGGCTGGCGCGAGTCCGGCGACCCCGCCGAGGTCGGCGGTCTGCTCTACGACCTCGGCAGCCACCTGGTCGACCAGGCACTGACCCTCTTCGGCCCCGCCGAGAGCGTGTATGCCGAGCGGGACGTGCGCCGTGCCGGCGCCCAGGCCGACGACGACACCTTCGTCGCCCTCACCCACGCCGGCGGGGTCCGCTCCCACCTGTGGATGACCGCCACCACCGCCCAGCTCGGCCCGCGCTTCCGGGTGCTGGGCAGTACCGCCGGTTACGTCAAGCACGGCCTCGACCCGCAGGAGGCCGATCTGCGCGAGGGCGCCCGCCCCGCCCCCGGCGGCGTGTGGGGCACCGAGCCGGAGTCCGCGTGGGGCCTGCTGGGCGCCGGCGACGACGTCCGTCCCGAGCCGACGCTCCCCGGCGACTACCCCGCGTACTACGCGGCTGTCGCCGCCGCCCTGCGCGACGGCACGGAGCCGCCGGTCACGGCGGCCCAGGCCGCCGCGACGCTGGCGGTCCTGGAAGCGGCCGCCGTCTCGGCCCGCGAGGGCCGCACGGTGCGGCTCGCGCCCCGCGCCTGACGGGGGCGCCGGTGGGGCGGCGCCTGCACCTGCACGCCGTCCGGGACGGCATGTGTACCGCCGCTCACCGGGGCCCGGGCCGCCACGAGGCCACCGGTGCTCGTGAGGGGCGAGCCCTCACTGACGGGCCCGCGGGCTGGACGCGCAGCGCCCGGGGGCGGCGCCTGTACCTGCGCGCGCGGTCGAGCAGTCGTTCCTCCCCGGGTTGCCGTCACAGCCGGGTGGTTCCGTCGGTGCTCCGATTGCCCGGCCCGCGGTGCACCCCTCACGGCCGCCGGCCGGGTGCGGACAGCGGACAGGTCGGCGGGTGGCGTTGTCGGCGGTGTGGTGCACTTGCGCGTCGTTCAGCGGTTGTTCGTCCCCGGCACGCCGCTGTGCGCGACGGCACCGGGCCGGAGGCCGCAGCGGCGCCGGCGCTGCCCTCGTGGCCGCCGGTCGGGCGGAAGCGGACGAGGGCGAGGGCCGCGCCGACCAGGGACGGCTCCGGGTTGCTGGTCCCCGTGGCGCGGGCGGCCGTGATGCCGGTGGGTCTTGGCCCGGGAGGGCTGCGGGGTGCGGGTCGCGTCCCGCGGTTGAGGCGGGCGTCCGCGAGCTGCGGTTGCTCGCTGCTGTGCGCGACGGCTCCGAGATGCCGGTCGCCGCGGCGCAGGCCGCGGCGACGCCGGGGGCGCTGCCCTCGTGGCCGCCGGACCGTGGTGGCGCTGTCTGCGCACCGTCCGGGGGCGGCAAGCGAGCCCCGCGGTTGACGGCGGCCCGGTCGCCCGGCCTGCGGCGCGCTCCCCTCGCGGCCGCCGGCCGGGCGCTCCTCACCCTCGGGTGCCCGGACCGCGGGAGTGGTCCGGCGCGTCCGGGGGAGAACGATGGGCCGGCGGCGTTCCGCCCGGTTCGGGCAGGCGGGTGCGGAAGCGGACCAGGACGGCGCCGTCGGCGGTGTGGTGCACCTGCACGCCGTCCAGCGGTTCCTCCTCCCCGGCGCCCGCGAGCTGCCGGCACAGCCGGGTGGTCTCGGCGGAGGACGGCGGTTCCGGCGGCGCCCCGCCGTCGTGTGCGGACGGCTGGTCGTAGCCGGTGTCGGTGACGCACACCGAGCAGTGCCCGTCCTCCACGCCGAGCGTGACGCGGAAACGGCGTGCCCGGCCGTGCGTGACGACATAGCCGCAGGCCACCAGTACGGCCTGGGCGATCCGGGCGCCGGACGGGCCGCAGGAGAGGGTCTCCAGCGCGGCACGGCTCAGGCGTGCCGCGAGCGCGTCGCTGCCGGGTGTGCGGCGCAGCGAGCAGGTCCAGGAGACGTCGAGGGCGGATCTCTTCGGATCGGACAGGGACAGTCGTGAGGAGGCCGCGAGCTTGGCCATGGCCGGACCACGTCCTGTGGGCGTAGGAGGCTGCTCTGCCGGCGACCGGGGTCCCGGGCCGCCCTTTCCGCCAGGCTAGAACAGCCGATCTCGGCCCTGCCAGGGCGCGTTGGGGGCGCGGACGGGGCGCGCCTCAGGCCCCGGGACCCGTCGGTCCCGTCCCGTCCGGCCAGTCCGGCAGGATGGTGAAGTACTGGGTCAGCCGCGTCGTCCGCAGCGTCCGCAGGGTGAACCCGTCCCGGCACACCAGCCGTACGCGCCCCTGCTGCTGCTCCGCGCGGCGGCGCGCGCGCACCAGCGCGGACAGTCCGCTGCAGTCGATGAAGTCGACCGGCCGCAGGTCGACCACGATGTCGGGGCGGTCCGTCCCGGTGAGCAGGTCCAGCGCGGCGGAGACCCGCGGTGCGGTCAGCACGTCCACCTCGCCGTCGAGGGTGACCACCGTGCTGTCGCCCTCCGCGCGGCGGCGGACCGAGGCGATGGACGGGGTGCTCGTCAGGAGGGAGGTGTCGGACATGGGCACCACCCTAGGGCAGACGGACCGTCAGCTTCCCCCTTATGGCCAGGGCTTGACAATCGGCGACCGGGCGGGTCAGGGCGTGCCGTCCCGCAGCCGGTCGGTGTCGAAGCCGCCGGCCACCACGCGGGTCGCCAGCTCCGCCACGCGCATCCGGTGGCTGCGGGCGTACCGGCGCAGCGCGGCGAACGCCTCGTCGACGCCCACACCCCACCGCTCGGCGAGCAGCCCTTTGGCCTGCTCGACCGCTACCCGGCTGTCCAGCGCCCCTTGCAACTGCTCGGCCAGTACCGTCTGTTCACGCCGGGCGCGGTGCTGGAGCACTCCGACGGCCGCCGCGTCCGCGAGCGCGCGGGCCAGTTCCACGTCCTCCTCGGGCGGCTGCCCGGGGCCCGCGCGCAGCACGCCCAGCGCGCCTATCACCTGCGGGCCCCGGCGCAGGGGCACCGCGTACGCCGCGTGCAGACCGGCCTCGCGGGCGCGGGGCGCGAAGCGCGGCCACAGCTCGTCGCAGCGCGCCAGGTCGGGTACGACCGTCGTGGCCGCGCACCGGTAGCAGTCCAGGCACGGCCCTTCCTCGTCGAGGGCGGGCAGCAGGTCCGGGACCGCGCCGGAGGCGGCGGCGCGCAGCGTGCCGTCCGGGCCGGCGAGCAGCGCTCCCGCCGCGCTCGCGTCCAGCAGTTCCACGCAGGCCGCGGCCACGCGCCCGAGGTGCGCGTCCAGGTCGAAGTCACTGCCCAGGGTGTCGGCGAGCCCCACCAGGACTTCGGCGAGGCGGTGCGGGTGTTCGGTCACGACGTGCTCCCGCCATCGTCGGCCACGGCTCCGCCGGGATTCTGCCATGCCGGAGACCCGCGGCATTCGACAGGGAAAACGGCAACTGCCCTGTTCTGAGGGCACTTTGACGGCGCGGTATGTCAGGATTGACGCAGACCGGTCCCGTCCCGCCATCCAAGGGGGAGTGGATGCACGGAACCTCCACCGGCCCGTCGCGCAAGGCCGCCCGCGCGGCGTTCGCCGCCGGGCTGCTCGCGGCGGCCCTCGCCGGCTGCTCCCGCGGCGACGATCCCGCGGGGGCCGGACGGGACGAGCCCGCACGCCGCGGCACCCCCATGGCCGGCGCGCCCTTCTGGGTCAACCCGGACACCTCCGCCGCGCGTCAGGCCGGCCAGTGGCGCGCCGCCGGCCGCGCCGCCGACGCCGCCCTGCTGGAACGGATCGCGGGCCGGCCGGTCGCCGAGTGGATCGGCCCCGACGACCCGCGCGGCCGGGCCGAGGGCCTGACGCGCGCCGCCGAGGACGCAGGCCGCACCCCCGTGTTGGTCCTCTACAACATCCCGCACCGCGACTGCGGCCAGTACTCCAGCGGCGGCGCCGCCGACGCGGAGGCGTACCGCACCTGGGTGGACGAGGTCGCGGCCGGGATCGGCGACCGCGAGGCCCTGGTGGTCCTGGAGCCCGACGCGCTCACGCACCTGGTCGACGGCTGCACCCCCGGACGCTTCGCGCGGGAGCGCTACGCCCTGCTCGGCCACGCCGTCGACGCCCTGGGGGCACTGCCGCACACCGCGGTCTACCTGGACGCGGGCAACGCCGGCTGGGTGCGCGACCCCGCGCGGCTGGCCGATCCGCTGCGCCGGGCGGGCATCGGGCGGGCCGACGGCTTCGCCCTCAACACCTCGAACTTCTACACTACCGAGGCCAACACGGCCTACGGCACGCAACTGTCGGGACTGCTCGGCGGCAAGCACTTCGTCATCGACACGAGCCGCAACGGCCGCGGCCCGTTCGACGGCGGTCACGACGAGGCCTGGTGCAATCCGCCCGGCCGGGGTCTGGGCACCCCGCCGACCACCGACACCGGCAGCGAACTGGTCGACGCCTATCTGTGGATCAAGCGCCCCGGCGACTCCGACGGCACCTGCAAGGGCGGCCCCAAGGCCGGCCAGTGGTGGCCCGAGTACGCCCTGGGACTGGCCCGGCGCGCGGCGTCGTCCTGAGACACCGCGCGCCGGGCCGGCCGCCACCGGCGGATGCGGTCAGGAGACCTTGACCCAGCGCGCCGCGGACGGCGTGCCCTCCTCGTCGGTGACCACGACCATGTACCAGCCCGGCGGCACCAGCGACGGGTCCTGCGGCACGGTCAGCCGTACCGATCCCTTGCCGCGCGCGATGTCCAGCGCGATCGACCGCTGCTCGGTGTCGGTGGCGTGGGTGACCGCGCTCGGCCGGATGAGCCGCGCCGTGTCGATGTGGTCGGCGTACCGGGTCGGGAAGGTCATCGAGCCGCCGCGCTCCACCGACCGCGGGCCCTCGCCCAGCGAGGGCTTGGAGTCCCGGTAGAGATAGGGCGGGGTGTAGATCTCCACGCGCTGCTCGAAGAAGCCCGGCGTGGTGTCGGCCGCGTCCCCGTACAGCGGGTTCGAGCCGAAGACCGCCACCCGGCCGTCGGGCAGCAGCAGGGCCTCGGCGTGGTAGTCGCGTCCCACGGCCGGGTCGGCGGCGTCCTTGAAGACGTTGCGCACCGGGTCGTAGATCTGCGCCGTGAGGATGTCGCTGCCGCCGCGCCCCCGGTAGTCGCGGGAGCCGCCGGTGGTGAAGACGGTGTCGTCCGGCAGCAGCACGCTGTTCAGGTAGCGCGTGGGCTCGGGCAGGTCGGGGCCGTCGGTGTACGCGGGTCGGACCGCGTTCAGGTCCACCACGGCGGTGCGCGCGGTCGAGGACCGGGACTCGCCGACCCCGCCGCCGCCCAGCACCATCACCTTCTGGTCCTGCGCGGGCGCCAGCAGCACCGAGGCGGCCGTCTCCAGGTCCCCCGGGTCGCGGAGCCCGGCCACCGGGGTGAAGCGGTTGGTCCGCAGGTCCCACAGGCCCGGGACGCGGCCCTGGTCGGCCGGGCCGTAGCCGGCGTTGGCCCCCGAGTAGAAGATCTTCTCGCCCTGCATGAGGAAGAGCGCCGGGTAGGTCGGGAAGTAGCGCGTGGTGGTGTAGCTCCATGTGCGCGTCCGGGGGTCGTAGATCTCGTTCTTCCCGGGGACGACCTGGCCGATGTCGTCGAGGCCGGAGACCGACAGCACCCGCCCGTCGGCGAGCGTGACCAGGGTGGGGTACCAGCGGGCCTCGTTCATGGGGTCGACCGGGATGTAGCGTTCGGCGACCGGGTCGAACTCGTAGGCCTCCTTGATCCCCTGGAAGTCCTTCTTGTCCAGGCCGAGTTTGGTGGCCAGCCCGTAGAGGTTGTCCCGGTCCCGGCCCTCCAGGCCCCGGATCCCGTACTGGGCGGCGGTGTTGACGATCCCCGCCTCGCCCTTGACCAGCGACTGGACGAAGACCCGGACCTCGCTCGCGGTGACCGTGACCTTGCCGGTGCGCCTGTCGGTGGTCTTCTTCGCCCGCGGCACGGTGACCGGGAACTCCGAGCGGAAGGTGCGGCCGTTCTCGTTGTTGACGAAGACCGTGCCCTGCGGGAACGTCCGGGGCGCGTCCGGGTTCTCGTTCTTGATCAGCATGGCGCCGCCCGCCCGGTCCACGGCCTCCTTCAGCTTCTCGTAGCGGGCGGTGCCGCCGGCCACCAGCAGCCGGCCGTCCGGCAGCTGGGTGTGGCCGGCGCAGAACATGTCCTTGGGGGTGTCGATCTCCTTGAAGGTGTTCTTCACCGGGTCCCACAGGACGCTCTTGAACGACTTGGCCCCGAAGTTCGTCTCGTCATTGCCGGAACCCGCGATGAGCAGCACTTTCCCGGTGTGCAGCAGCGCGGCGTGGATGGCGTTGATCCGGTACTTCCTGGGGACGTCCAGCTGCTCCCAGTGGCCGTACGCGGCCTTGTACTCCGGCTGCTCGATCTTGTAGTCGTGGTAGGTCGAGGTGGTCCAGCCGTAGAGCGCGGGCGCGTTCATCCCGGCCAGGACGCTCACGGCGGTGCTCCCGATGGCGATCTTCCGCAGTCGGCGGCTCGGTCGGTAGGTCATCGGGCGGCGCTCCTGGTACGGGCGGACGACAGCCACCAGACGGCGACCGGCGCGGCGGCGAGCAGCAGCGCGAGCACCGCCCAGGTGCGCATCGCGGCGTGGGTGTGGCCGTTGAAGAAGCTCGCGGCCAGCGACCCGCCGAACACGAGCGTCCACAGGATGTGGGTGCGGAAGGTGGTCAGCAGCCGGTCGGGGCTGGCCGAGTCGCCCTTGGGCGTGACCACGAAGCGGCTCTTGCGGCGCAGCACGGCGTCGATCAGCGAGCGGGCGTAGATCGGCGCCGACAGCGCCGACATCACCATGCCGGCCGCTCCCGAGGAGCCCTCGGGCTCGTGCGGGCTGACGTTGTGCCGCCGGTTCCACACGTACAGGCCGATCTGGAGGGCCGCGGCGTCGCTGTAGAGCATCATCCAGACCTCGGAGTCGATCTGGACGCCGGAGGCGCCGAGCCCCAGGAACAGGGCGCAGCTGAGGCCGCCGAGCATCCAGTTGACCGCCGTCATCGGGTAGTAGACGACCATCAGCGTGTAGTTGAGCAGCCTGCCCGGGGACAGGGCGAAAGGCAGCCGCCAGAACTGCTTGATCAGCGTCTCGTAGGTGCCCCGGCTCCAGCGCAGCTGCTGGGTGAAGAAGTCGGTCCAGGAGGACGGGCCCTCCCCGACGGCGAGCACGTCCGGGGTGTAGACCGAGCGCCAGGTGCGGCCGGTGGCGGGATTGCGGTGGCGGTGCAGTTCGAGGCCGGTGGCCATGTCCTCGGTGATCGAGTCGTACAGACCGCCGATGCCCTTGATGGCGCTGATCCGCACGGCGTTGTTGGTGCCCACGAACATCGGGGCGCCGTAGGCGTTGCCGGCCCGCTGGATGAGGGCGTGGAAGAGGAACTGCTGGCTCTCGGCGGCCTTGGTCACCGCGGTGTCGTAGTTGCCGTACACCTGCGGGCCGACGACGAAGGCGACGTCGGGGTCGCGGAACCAGCCGAGCATCCGCTCCAGGAAGTTGGGGAGCGGGACGTGGTCGGTGTCGACCGAGGCGAAGAACGTGTAGTCGTCGCCGTGCGCGTCCAGCCAGGCGTTGTAGTTGCCGTGCTTGGTTCTCGCGCGGAAGGAGCCGGTGGGCCGGTTCCACTTCTCCACGCCCTTGCGGGAGAAGTGGTGCACCCCCAGCCGGTCGCACAGCCGCCGGACCTCGGGGTCGTCGCCCTCGTCGAGCAGCCACACGTCCAGCGTGCCGCGGTGGCGCAGCCGGATCGCGGCCTCCAGGGTGGCCCGCACCATCTCCAGGGGCTCCTTGCCCGGGACGAAGGTGGTGAGGAAGGCGACCTTGGTGCCCTCCTCGGGGACCACGGGCACCGGGTCGCGGGCGACGAGGGTCGCGTGCGCGTTCGACGTCACGTTGATCAGCCGGAAGAGCTCGATCAGGCCGATGGATATCAGCATCACCGTGTCGCAGGCGGTCATCCAGCCCGGCGCGTGCTCCCGGCGGGTCCAGTGCGCCGGCTGCAGCAGCCAGGCGAGCAGCACCGCGGAGAGCACCGGGGCCGCGCCGAGCAGCAGCGCCGCGCGGATCCGGTGCGGCTCCTCGGCGAGCAGGCTGCGGTAGCGCACCCGGTAGGGGACGCCGGGCTCCGGCTCGGTGAGCGGGCCGGCGAGTCTGCTGTAGTGCTCGTAGTCGTACCGGGGTGCCACCGCGCCGGGCCGCGGCCGGGACGGGCCCGGGCGGGTCTGGTGCGGGATGACGGGCGCGGTGCCGGGAGCGCCGGTACCTGGGTGGTCGGTGGTGTACTGCTGGGCGCCGGTCGGTGTCAGCGGCATGGGAATGCTCCCCCCGAAGCAACTGCGCCGCTCGCGCGGCGATGATGTCCCGGGCGTTGCGGCCCCCCGCCCCCCGGGGTGTACACGCGTGTGCGGTCCGCCGCCGGTCCCGCGATGCCGCTACGGCTCGTCGCGGAGGCGACCGCGCTGGGTCACGCCGGTGGCCCACCCCCTCGCCGGGGCCGTCTCCCCTTGGCCCCGCTCGGTCAAAGGCGCCGAAACGGACCTCCGTCCTCCCGTTTCGGGCAGATAGATTCCGTTTGGCGCTTAGATGTCGTGCGCCCCCAGCCTTCCTGAATGCCCGTCTTGATCGCAAGGTGGGAATAGAGTCGCTAACCGGCCAAATGAGCGATTTGGTACGTCTGTTCGGTCGTTCGGCCGCTCGGGCGACGCTCAGGAGCGGGCGACCAGCATGAGCAGCGCGTCGTCGGAGAGGCCGCCGCCGGTGTGCCGCAGCAGGTCCGCGTAGAGCCGTTCGACGGCCGCCTCCAGGTCGCCGGCCGACGCCGCGGCCAGCCGCGCCGCGCGCTCGGCCAGCGGGTAGAACGAGCCGTCCGCGACGCTGCGCGCCTCGATCACCCCGTCCGTGCACAGCACCAGGACGTCGTCCGGGCCCAGCGTCTCCTGCCAGGGCCGGGGCGGCAGCCCCGTCGCGAACTGGGACAGCCCGAGCGGCACCCACGGATCGGGCGGGTCGAGCGAGGTGACCGTGCCGTCCGGGGCGACCCGCAGCGGGGGCACATGGCCGTAGTGCAGCAGTCCCACCTGCCCCGGGTCGTTGAACTGGAGGAACAGCGCCGTGGTGAACTCACCCGGGGCCATGTGCCGGGCCACGCTCGCGTCCACCCGCTGCGCGACCCGGGTCAGCGTCTCCTCGTCGTACGCCGCCTCCCGGAAGGAGCCCAGCGTGACCGACGCCGTCTGCACCGCGTCCAGCCCTTTGCCGCGCACGTCGCCGATGAGCGCGCGCACGCCGTGCGGCGTCTCCACCACGGTGTACAGGTCGCCGCCGATCTGCGCGGTGTCGGCCGCCGAGACGTAGCGCACCGCCAGTCGCAGGTCCCCCACCACCGGCCCCGGTGGCAGCAGCAGCGCCCGCTGCGCGGCCTCGGCGACCGAGTGGACGGCGGCGAACACCCGCCGGCCCTGTTCGTAGCGCCATGCGATGTAGGTGCCGAAGAGCGAGACCACGACATAGGCGACGAGCTGCGCCCGCAGCAGCGTGCCGGTGTCCGGCAGGCGCACCTCGTCGTACGGCAGCAGCGCCAGCTGCGCGACGAGCCCGGCCGCGCCGACGCCCAGCGTGCGCCGCCAGGTCGTGGAGACGCTCGCCAGTGCGGGCGCCATGACCATCATCGGCGCGAGGTAGATCTGCGGGCCGCTCAGCCAGTCGCTCAGCGAGATGCCGATGATCAGCAGCAGGGGCAGCAGGATTCCGCTGCCGACCGGTACGACCGAATCGAGGACCCGCAGAGCGGGTCCGCCGCTGTAGGGCTTTCTCCTGCGTGACGACCTCACCTTTCGAACATAGACAGACAATGCGGGCAGTGGGAAACCCGGGAGGCGGCTGCCGCCGTCACGGCACGGGCGCGGCGACCGGGCCCATCCGGGCCAGCAGCAGGGCGATGTCGTCGTCCGCCGACTGCTGCAGGGTGCCCAGCACCAGGTCGCAGGTGTCCTCCAGGGACCGGTGGCGGGTCTTGAGCTTGAGGACGCGCATCAGCGCCCGCAGCCCCACGTCCAGGGACTGCCGGCGGTCCTCCACCAGCCCGTCGGTGAACAGCGCCAGCACGGCCCCCTCGGCGAGCTCCCGCTCCACCATGCGGAATCCGATTCCGCCGACGCCCAGCGGCACCCCGTTCGGGATGTCGATCAGCTCGGCACGACCGCCGGGTGGCACCAGCACCGGCGGCAGGTGCCCCGCGGTGGAGAACTGGCAGCGGCCGGTCCCCGGGTCGCACACCGCGTAGACGCAGGTGGCGATGAAGTCCCCCTCGGCGCTGCCGATGATGTCGTCCAGGTGCCGCAGCAGCTCGTTCGGCGCCAGGTCGAGCTGGGCGAAGGCCCGGGTGGCGGTGCGCAGCTGCCCCATGATCGCGGCGGCGCGCAGGCCCTTGCCCATCACGTCGCCGACGATCAGGCCCACTTTGCCGTCCTTGAGCGGCAGGACGTCGAACCAGTCCCCGCCGACCTCCCGGACCGCGGGTATGTAGCGGGTGGCCATCTCCATCCCGTCCACCGTCGGCGGCTCGTGCGGGAGCAGGCTCCGCTGGAGGGTGAGGGCGGCCAGCCGCTCGCCCGCGTACAGCCGCGCGTTGTCGATGGATATCGCGGCCCGGGCCGCCAGCTCCACCGCCAGGGTGCGGTCCTGGTCGTCGAAGGGCTTCTGGTTGCGGGTGCGGTAGAGGCCGATCACACCGAGCACCTCGCCGCGCGCTATGAGCGGCGCGGCCAGGTACGAGTGCACCCCGGCCCGGCGCAGCAGCGCGGCGGCCCGGTCGTCGCGGGCGATCCGGCGCAGCATGCGGCTGCTCACCCGGTGCACCACCACCGGCTGCCCCTCCCGCACCGCCCGGGTGATCAGCCGGTCGGTCGGGTACGAGGCCGGCTCGCCCACCGGGTCGACGGCCCCGATCGCCTCGCCGGCGTCGGCCGCGGTGACGGCCAGGGCCCGGAATTCGGCGGTCTCGCCGGAGGCCACCCGGGACACCGTCTCGCCGCGCATCACCGAGTCCAGCACGTCGACGGTGGCGATGTCGGCGAGCATCGGCACCACGACCGAGGCCAGTTCCTGCGCGGTCTGCTGGAGGTCCAAGGTGGTGCCGATGCGGGTGCCCGCCTCCGCGATCACCGCCAGCCGGCCGCGGGCGGCCGCGATCTCCTCGGCGGCGTGATGCCGCTCGGTGAAGTCCGCCACCGAGGTGGCCAGGCCCAGCACCCGCCCGGTGGGGTCCTCGATCCGGTAGTACGAGATCGACCACGCGTGGTCCCGCCCCAGGTCGGCGTAGGTGCGGCCGACCGTCTCCAGGTCCAGCAGCGGCTCCCCGGTGTCCAGGACGCGCCGCATCGCCGCCTCGATGCCCACGGCGTCGATGCCCGGCGAGACCTCGCGCATGGTGCGTCCGAGCATCGACGCGGCCGACAGGCCGTACATGCCCTCCAGGGCCTCGTTGACCCGCACGATGCGCAGCTCGTTGTCGAAGACCGCGAGCCCGATGGGCGACTGGTCGACCAGGCTGCTCGACAGGCCCATGTCCGTCTCGACTCGGCGGACGGTCGTCAGATCGGCGCCGAGCCCCAGCGCGAAGACCCCGCCGTCGACGTCGAGCATGCGCATGTTGCGGAACTCGATGTCACGGACCGTGCCGTCGGCGTGCACGATGGGAAACACGCCCTGCCACACCGCACCCGCCCTGACCTGCTTGAACAGCTCGGTGACCAGTTCCAGCTTCGCGGGCTCCACCATGAGCAGCCCGGCGTTCTGGCCCAGCGCGTCGGCCGCGCTGTAGCCGAACAGCCGCTCGGCCTCGGGGCTCCACAGGACGATCCGGCCGTGCCGGTCGAGGACCATCGCCGCGACCCCGAGAAGGTCGAGCAGGCCTCCGGGCGAAGGGGTCCCGGGAGCTGGCCGGGCCTCCCTGTCCGTACCGGGCGGCGTTGCGTCGTGTGCGTGCATGGCCTCCTCGTAGGCCCGCTGGAGCCCCCGCTGGAGCCCCTGCCTCGTCGTTACGGCATATTTTCGCACCGAGTCCCCGAGGATGCCGCCTGTTGATTCGCGGGCACGACGAACGAAGGCGCCCCTCCCGGAGGAGGGACGCCTTCATGTCTGTGCGCCGCCAGGGACTCGAACCCCGAACCCGCTGATTAAGAGTCAGCTGCTCTGCCAGTTGAGCTAGCGGCGCTCACCGACAGAGAGGATCCTACCTGACCACCGGGGGTGCCCCCGACCACGTCCTCCAGCAGTGCGGGGTCGTCGTCCAGCCACCCCAGGCGGACCATCTTCACCCCGGCCTGGAAGCGGCTGTCGGCCCCTATCTGCTGCATCAGCTCCGCCACGATCCGCCGTACCGTCCGGTCGGACAGCCCCAGCTTGCGGCCGATCGCCTCGTCCGTCAGCCCGGAGGCCAGCAGCCGGACGACCTCCCGGTGCCGGGCGGCGGGCGCCGCGCCCACGTCGTCGGTGAACAGGTCCGACGCGGACGCCCAGCAGTGCTCGAACATCTGCCGCAGCACGCCGACCATCGCGGGGCTGCGCAGCACCATGGCGGAGCCGCCGGCGCGGTCGTCCGGCCCGAGGGCCGGCACCACGGCGAGCGCGTGGTCCACGATGATCATCTTCATGGGGAGGGTGGCCGCGGTGCGCACCTCGCCGCCGTCGTTCACGAAGGTCCGCAGGTGGGTGCGTATGTTCGGCACCGCCGCCGCGGTGGCGAGGTAGATGGAACGCTGGCGTACGCCGCGGCCGAGCGCCTCGCGGTTGCGGTCGTCGCCCAGGTGCTCCTCCTGCACACTCGCGTGCATGGAGAGGATCTCGGTGGTCACGGTGCTGGCGGCCTCGTCCAGGATCGCCGCTATCTGCGCGGGCTGTGCGGCGACCTCGATGCGTGCCTCGGCCAGTTGCCGGATGTGGACCGGTTGGAATTCGGCCGCCAGCTGACTCAGCGCGAGATGGGTGTCGGTGATGGCGTTCACCAGTTCATCGGTCCGGCGCCGGCCGCCCTCGATGAGTTGTGCCATCGCCGTCGCGGGGGAGTGCACCGACCAGCCGCTGCGCGCACCGGGGAACTGCGTGGCCAGGCCCAGGGCCGCCAACGAGTCCAGCGTCGCGTCCAGTTCGCCCTGTGACCAGCCGGTGAGCGCACAGACGCTTTCTGGTGTCCAGTCGGCGTCGGCGAGCGCCAGAGCGTAGAGTTCCTGCGCCCGGGCGCGCAGAAGGTCGTCGGTCACTGCTCGCACCCCCAATGCTTCACGTCACCCCCGGCTTCGATCAGGTTAAGGGTCGGCGCTCGCGTATGGACCCATCGGGGGCCATCCGGTCCCATGTGTCCGCATAGGGCCATGTCCGAATCCGGAACGTGAAAAGTGGAGACCCGTGGCTCGGCGTCCGACAGAATTCAGTCAGTCGTACGGTTCCCCCAGACCGGACCGACACCCCCTAAAGCACCACCCCAGCTCACACCCCCAGGACAGGCCTGCCATGACTAGCTTCCGTCGCAACGCCCTTCGTGCAGTTCTGGGCGTCGTCGCCGCCATTACGTTGGGGCTGATCGGCGCGACAACTGCCTCCGCGCAGCCTGCTCCAGGCGACATCGTCTGGCACACCGCCAACGACATCGTCTGGTAGCACCCTGGGCCGTCCCACAAAGACAACACCCCCCCAAGCGCAACAAACCCCCCAAGAGCAGTACCCCGCAACACCCCCCAAGTGCTACACCCCTCCCCCCACGCTGATGGGCCCGGCATACCTCCCCCCTCTTGCCGGGCCCTTCAGCACGCCCCGGAAACAGGGCGACCGCGGGCACCCGCCGAGGTGCCCGCGTTTTGGCGCGATGTCGTCGGTGCCGCACAACCGTGTGCCCCCGCGCCTCGCGGTCCGGAGGGAGTGGTCATGAGCACCCTCTCCGACCCCGTATGATTGTCCCGTTCGCACGCGCCGCTAGCTCAACTGGCAGAGCAGCTGACTCTTAATCAGCGGGTTCGGGGTTCGAGTCCCTGGCGGCGCACAGCACAAGGGCGCCCCTCCTCCGGGAGGGGCGCCCTTCTGTGTCCCGTCGGACGTCAGAGCGCGAGCGAGAGCAGCACGGGGGCCGCCCGCTCGTTCAGGGTGTCGGCGGCGCCCTTGAGGCGGTGGGCCTGGGTGACGGGCAGGGAGAGCGCGAGGCAGCCGACCGTCGCCCCGATGGTGACCGGGATGGCGGCGCAGACCGTGCCGATCGCGTACTCCTGGAGGTCCAGGGTGGGCGCGGTGGCCGGCTGGCTCTCCAGCTTCGTCAGCAGGATCTTCTCGCTGATCGTGGTCTTCGAGGTCAGCCGTACGGTCTTGTGCCGCGACAGGTGGTCGCGGCGGCCGTTGTGGTCGAGCTGGGTAAGCAGGCACTTGCCGACCGCGCTGGCGTGCGCGGCGGAGCGGAAGTCGACCCACTCGTTGACCTTCGGCGCCGCGGGGCCGTCGGCGAAGTCGACGATCTTGACTTCGCCGTCGTCGTACCGGCTGAAGTAGACCGCCGCGCCGACCTCGTCGCGCAGGGTCATCAGCACGTTCTTGATCTTCTCGGCGAGCGCCGTGTCGCGGCTGGCGCTGCCCAGCAGGACGAGCGATTCACCGACCGCGTACCCGCCACCGGGCAGGGCGTTGAGATAGCGCTCCCGATTGAGCATGGCGAGCAGTTGCGAAAGATATCCGATGGGCACGCCGATTTCGCGGGCGAGCTGCTCGGCGCTGACGCCGTGCCGGTGCTTGTCCACGGTCTCCAGCACGCGCAGCGCGTGCTGGACGGCGTAGACCGGCGCGACCTGTCGGTGCTCAAGCGCCACGGTGTCCCCCTACAGGTGTGACCGTTTGCGTCCTTGCTGTGGCTGCTGGTCACGGCCACCGCGCACGACGGACGGGACCCGGCAGCCGGGCCGCATTCCACGATAGCCTCAAAGCGGTTTCGAGTAGAGCCCGTTGAAGCTTTGTCTGAACGCCTTCGGACGTATATGCAGGAACGCGCCACTCTGGCATATGCCCCGGGCACGGACCACTTTCTCTCGGAGCACCGCACCGAGGAATTCCCGGGTCCTGCGGTGCTCCGGGGAGCCGAAAATCCGCTCCGGCGCACCCGACTCCACCACCCTCCCGCCGTCGAACATCAGCACACGGTCGGAGACGTCCCGGGCGAACCCCGTGGGTGACGCACAGCAGGGAGATGTCGCACCGCGGGCGCGCGGGCGGACGGCCACCCGCCGCTGCCGGCCGCCGGAGAGCGCCCGGCGGCGCTCGCCGCCGTCGGCGCCCAGGCCGTGCACGGCTGACGTCCGCAGGGCTCGGGGCGAAGGAGACGACGAGCCGAACGCGCCCGGCCCCTGCGGAAGGTGAGGCCGCGGACGGCGATCGGCGACGTCGGCGGGGTGGCCTTCGGCAGCCGCATCCGCTGCCACAGCGTCATGTCCGGTGTGACGGCGGCCGCCGCCCGCCCCTTCGGCACCGCCTCGATCGCGCCGCGCGTACGACCGCCGAACCGTACGCCTCCGCCCGGGTGGTGTCGCTGCGCTCCGGTAGTTCGTCGCCGTGCGGTACCCGACCGCACGAGGGCCGCGCCTACCCCGGCGCACGGGAGGCATTCATGCGAGTGTGGAGGGGTACCCGACTGCGCGGACCGTTCGCGAGAGGCAGGGAGCCGCGATGAGCGACAGCACCGACATGAGCGCCAAGCGCGAGCAGCTGGTCGTGGAGCGGGTACCGAAGGGGCTGCTGATCGGCGGCCGGTGGCGGCCGGCGAAGGACGGCCGGGAGTACGAGGTGGAGGACCCCTCGACCGCGCAGCCGCTGTGCGCCGTGCCCGACGCCGGTGCCGAGGACGCGCGTGCCGCGATGGACGCGGCCGCCGCCGCCCAGGCCGGCTGGGCGGCCACCGCGCCGCGCGAGCGCGGGGAGATCCTGCGGCGCGCGTACGAACTCATCGTCGAGCGGCAGAACGATCTCGCGCTGCTGATGACGCTGGAGATGGGCAAGCCGGTCGCCGAGTCCCGCGGCGAGATCCTCTACGCCGCCGAGTTCTTCCGCTGGTTCGCCGAGGAGGCGGTCCGCATCGACGGCGGCTGGGCGACGGCGCCGGACGGCAACGGCCGGATCTGGGTGATGCGGCAGCCGGTGGGACCGGCGCTGCTCATCACCCCGTGGAACTTCCCGATGGCCATGGGCACCCGCAAGATCGGGCCCGCCGTCGCCGCCGGCTGCACGATGATCGTCAAGCCGGCCCATCAGACGCCGCTGTCGATGCTGGCCCTGGCCGAGATCCTCGGCAATGCCGGGCTGCCCGACGGCGTGCTGGGCGTGCTGACCACCTCACGGCCCGGCGAGGTGTCCACCCCGCTGCTGGAGGACCCGCGGCTGCGCAAGCTCTCCTTCACCGGCTCCACGGGCGTCGGGCAGAAGCTGATCGGGCAGAGTGCGACGGGCGTGCTGCGCACCTCCATGGAGCTCGGCGGCAACGCCCCGCTGATCGTCTGCGCGGACGCGGACCTGGAGAAGGCGGTGGAGGGCGCCGCGATCGCCAAGATGCGCAACATCGGCGAGGCCTGCACCGCCGCCAACCGCATGTACGTGCACCAGGACCTGGCCGAGGCGTTCACCGGGCGGCTGGCCGAGAAGCTGGGCTCCATGGTCGTCGGCCGGGGCACCGAGCCGGACGCGCAGGTCGGCCCGCTCATCGACAGCGCCGGCCTCGGCAAGGTCGACCGCCTGGTGCGCGACGCCGTGGGCACCGGGGCCCGCGTGATCACCGGCGGCGAACCGCTGTCCGGCCGGCCGGGTTACTTCTACCCGCCGACCGTGCTGGCCGACGTCCCCGCCGACGCGGCGATGCTCCGCGAGGAGATCTTCGGGCCCGTCGCGCCCGTCGTCACCTTCACCGACGACGACGAGGCGATCCGGCTCGCCAACGACACGGTCTTCGGCCTCGTCTCCTATGTCTTCACCGAGAGCCTGCGGCGCGGCATCCGCTACGCCGAGCAGCTGGAGACGGGCATGCTCGGCCTCAACAAGGGCGTGGTGTCCACCCCCGCGGCGCCCTTCGGCGGCGTCAAGCAGTCGGGCATCGGGCGCGAGGGCGGTTTCGTCGGTATCGACGAGTACCTGGAGATCAAGTACGTCGCCGTCGACGTGTGACGCGGGCCGCCGGGCCGGGGTACTGCCCCCGGCCCGGCCGGCGCCGGTGGTCAGGCCGTGGGCAGTCCGTAGGCGTCGGCGACCAGTTCGTACGAGCGCAGGCGGGCCTGCGGGCTGTGCGCGTTCACGGTCAGCATCAGCTCGTCCGCCCCCGTGCGCCGCACCAGCGCGTTCAGCCCGTCGCGGACCTGCTCGGCCGTGCCGTGCACGATGTTGACCAGCCAGGAGTCGACGAACTCCCGCTCGGCGGGGCTGAACTCGTACGCCTCGGCCTCCTCGGGCGTCGGGACGAGGCCGGGGCGCCCCATGCGCAGCCGCAGCATCGACAGCGCGCCGGTGAGCACCTGCCGGGCGGCCTCCTTCTCGTCGTCCGCCGCGAGGGCCGCGACGCCGATGAGGGAGTACGGCTTGTCCAGGACCGCGGACGGCCGGAAGGACTCGCGGTACAGCTCCAGCGCAGGCACCGTGTTCGCCGCGGAGAAGTGGTGCGCGAACGCGAAGGGCAGGCCGAGGGCGCCCGCCAGCCGGGCGCTGAAGCCGCTGGAGCCCAGCAGCCACACCGACGGCCGCGCGGGCGACTGCACACCGCCGGGCGAGGTGCCCTGCACGGGGCCGGGGATGGCGTGGATGCGGGCGTACGGGTGGCCGCTCGGGAAGTCGTCGTCCAGGAACCGCACCAGCTCCGCGAGTTGCTGCGGGAAGTCGTCGGCGCTCTCGTTCAGCCGGTCGGTGCGGCGCAGCGCGGCGGCGGTCGCGCCGTCGGTGCCCGGCGCGCGGCCGAGTCCGAGGTCGACCCGGCCCGGGGCGAGCGCCTCCAGCGTGCCGAACTGCTCGGCGATGACCAGCGGGGCGTGGTTGGGCAGCATGACGCCGCCCGACCCCAGGCGGATGCGCTCGGTGTGCGCGGCGAGGTGGGCGAGGATCACCGCGGGCGAGGACGAGGCCACCCCGGGCATGGAATGGTGCTCGGCGACCCAGTAGCGCTCGTAGCCGCGGGCCTCGGCGAGCCGGGCCAGTTCGACGCCGGTGCGCAGCGCGTCGCTCGCGGTCAGGCCCGCGCCGACGGTCGCCAGGTCGAGCACGGACAGGGGCACGGGTGCGGTGCCGAGGGCGCTGCCTCGCACGGGGTCGTTCGTCTCCACGGCGGTCGGTCGCCTCCTGGCCGGTCGATGCTGCGTACGGGCAGGCACAACCGGAGAGCGGCTCCGCCTATTCCCCCGGTTCTCCCCGGTCGCCGCTCGCCCGGTCCCCGCCGCCGTCCCGCCGCAGCTCGGCGATCCGCTCCGGGGGGACGGGGCGCGAGTACAGCCAGCCCTGACCGGTGTCGCAACCGATCCGCCGCAGCCGCTCCGCCTGCTCGGCGTTCTCCACGCACTCGGCGGTCACGGTCAGCCCGAGCCGGTGGGCGAGCTGCACCAGCGCCTCGACGATCGTCTCGTCGGCGGGGTTGGGGTGCAGGGTGTCGCGGAAGCCCCGGACGAAGGTGCCGTCGAGCTTCAGCGTGGAGACCGGAAGCCGGCTCAGGTAGGCCAGGTTGGAGTAGCCGGTGCCGAAGTCGTCGATGGCGATGTGCACGCCCATCTCGTGCAGGGCGTGCAGGGCCTGCAACGGCCGGCCCGCCGAGCCCATCACCGCCGACTCGGTCAGCTCCAGTTGCAGCAGCTCGGGCGGCAGCCCGGTGTCGTCCAGGATCTCCGCCACGTCCGCGACCAGGTCGGAGTCCCAGACCTGGCGTACCGCCACATTGACGCTGACGAAGATCGGGTCGTCCGGGTGGTCCTTCTGCCACTGCCGTGCCTGGCGGCACGACTCGGCGAGCACCCAGCGGCCCAGCTGGACGATCGAGCCGTTCTCCTCGGCCAGCGGGATGAACCGGTTCGGCCCAAGCAGCCCGAAGTGCGGGTGCTCCCAGCGCACCAGGGCCTCGACGCCGCGCAGCGTGCCGCTGCCCAGCTCGACCAGCGGCTGGTACTCCAGGACGAACTCCCCGCGCTCCACCGCCTGCCGCAGCGTGCTGGACAGCGCCTGCTTGGTCATGCGGTGCGCGTTGCGCTCGGGGTCGAACAGCGTCCAGCGCGCCTTGCCGTCCGCCTTCGCCCAGTACAGCGTGGTGTCGGCGGCCTGCATGATGCCGGTGGCCGTGGTCCCCGACGCCTCCCGTTCGACCACGCCGATGCTCGCGGAGACCGCCAGCCGGTGCCCGGACAGGTCGAACGGGTGCTGCAGCGCGGTCAGTACGGACTCGGCGAGGGCGGTGGCCTGCCCGGTGCCGGTGGAGTCCTCGACGAGGACGGCGAACTCGTCGCCGCCGAGCCGGGCGACGAGCGTCCCGCTGCGGCCGAGCCGTGCCGCGCAGTCGGTCAGCCGTTCGGCGACGGCCTTGAGCAGCCGGTCGCCGGTCCGGTGGCCGAGAGTGTCGTTGATGGCCTTGAAGCCGTCGAGGTCGAGGTAGCACAGGCCGATCCGGCCGGTCCGGCTGCCGGCGCCCTCCAGCGCGGTGGCCAGGCGTTCGAAGAACAGCTGGCGGTTGGGGAGTCTGGTGACCGGGTCGTGCATGCGCAGATGCCGCAGCTGCTCGCGCAGTTCGTGCCGTTCGCCGAGGTCCTCCACGGACAGCAGCCCGCCGCCGGGGACGGGCACCACGACGACCTCGGCCCACACGGTGCGGCCGTCCGGCCCGCGGACCGGCCGTGTGCGGCGCAACTCCTCGCGGCGGCCGGTGAGTACGGCCTCGTACTCGGCGTACTCCGCTCTCGCCGCGTTCGCGGGGCCTTCGGTGTCCTCGGGGCTCTCGGTGGACTCGGTGGACTCGGTGGACTCGGTGGACTCGGCGGACTCGACGTGCCTCGTGGCCTCGGCGTGCCCGGTGTGCTCCGCCGGTCGTGCGTGCTCTGTCTGCGGGGCCGGCGGAGCGCCCCCCGCGAGGCCGACCAGTTCGGCGGCGGTGAGCGCGGTGAGCCGCACCGGGTCCGCGCCCAGCAGCTGGCCGAGCGCCGGATTGGCCTCACGGACCCGCCCGTCGGGGCCGATCAACGCCATCGGCAGTCGCGCCACGTTGAAGGCGGCGCGGTAGTCGTGGGCCTCGGAGGCTGACCGTTCCGGGGCCGGAGCATGACACTGAGTGACTGTGGGGGCCGTCGTCTCGGGGTCGAGGTCGGGGCCTCCCGCGGGTCCGCCCATCGCTGACTCCCGTATTGCTGTCGTCTCGCACACATGGCCGTGGAGGGATCGGATGTCCGCCAAGGGGCGGTGTTCATGCTGGAAATGTGCCGATCATAGAGGTTTCCCGAATGGCGCGGCCACCGCCGTCGCGGTGATTCTCGAAGTGCGGAGTGTGGCGTTGGTCATTTCTCATCGCGTCGTGAATTGAATTGATCGTTTTTCGTCACTCATTACGCACTGTAGTGATCGGACGGTAACCCGGGCGGAGCAGCACAAGGGGGCGAACCACCGCAAAACATAGCAGCGTGATGTGGGTGTCCCGACACCGTCCGGGAGGTCCACGTGCCGCTGCCAGGGCTACCCATACGTGCGCATCGGCGTGTTCGCAGGAGTGACTCCCGGCGCGCCGACCGTCGCGCACTGCGGGCCGCCGTCGCGGCGATGAGCGTGTTTGCCGCCGTGGTCGCCTGGACCATGGTCACCGGACCCTCCGCGGGGGGTGCCGGCGGCGAGGTGTGCGTACTGCCCCGGGGCACCGCCCACCACTCCGAGGGCGTGTCGTCCAGGGACCCCTCCTATCCGCGGGCCCACGGGGACGTCGACGCGGTGATGATCTTCCTGTCCTTCCCCGACGCGCGGCCCAGCCTCACCCCGGACCAGCTGGCGGAGGACCACTTCCCGGCCACCGCCCAGTACTTCGAACGCGCTTCCTACGGTGCCTTCCGGCTGCGGCCGCACATCGTGCCGGTCTGGCTGCGCATGCCGCTGCCCTCCACCGCGTACGCGATAGCACGCGACTGGGGCTCCCCCGTGCGCTCGCGCTTCCTCACCGACGCGGTGGCGGCCGCAGACCGGCGCGTGGACTTCCGCCGCTACAAGGTCGTCTACCTCGTCGCCGACCCCGACGCCCCCGGCGTCGACCCGGACGCCACCAAGGTGGTCAGCCTCGGCTCGCCGCTGCACGCGGACGGCGTGGAACTGCGCCGCTTCGTCACCGTCTTCGAGAGCCACCCGCCGGACGTCAACGTGCTGGCGCACGAGACCGGTCACGCCTTCGACCTGCCCGACCTGTACTACCGGCCGCCGGCCGGCAGCCGTGCCGACTGGGACACCCACGTCGGGGACTGGGACATCATGGGCAGTCAGTTCGGACTGGCACCGGACCTGTTCGCCTGGCACAAGTGGAAGCTGGGCTGGCTGCGCTCCTCGCAGGTCCACTGCGTCGTCGACAGCGGCACGCACACCTACCGGGTCACCCCCGTCGAACGGGCGGGCGGCACCAAGCTCCTCGTCGTGCCCGCCGGGCTCAAGTCCGTCGTCGCCGTCGAGGTCCGCGCGGCCACCGGCAACGACCGGCTGACCTGCACCGAGGGCGTCCTGCTGTACCGGGTCCGGGCCGACGTCGCCTCCGGGGACGGGCCGGTGGACGTGATCGACGGCCACCCGCGCACCTCCCGCTGCTCGCCGGTCTCGGTGTACCCGCCACTGGCCGACGCGCCGCTGCGCGCGGGCGAGGGGTACCAGGTCGGCTCCGACTCCCGGATCGACGTCATCGCCCGCCACCAGGACGGTTCCTGGACCGTCCGGGTCACGCAGGGCTAGGCGGTGCGCGGATCGAGGGCGCTGGCCGTGACGGCCTGCGTGCTGCTCTTCGCGGCGGGCAGCAGCGCCGTCACCCGGAGCGGTACGGCCGCCGGCCTGCCGCCCGCCGACCGTCCCTGCGCCCTGCGCGCGGCGCCGGGCACGGCCATGTCCGAGGGCTTCGGCGACGGCGGGCACGACTTCGCCGCCGCCACCGGCGACGTGCGCGCCCTCACGCTCATGGTCGACTTCCCCGACAAGCGCGCCCCCTACCCCGCGGAGGAGCGCTACCGCGAGTTCTTCCCCGCGGTGCGGCAGTGGTTCCACCGGGCCTCGTACGGCAGGCTGCGCTACGCCTCCACACCGGTGCTCCGCTGGATCCGCATGCCCCGCCCCTTCTCCGCGTACGGCATAGGGCGCGGCTACGGCTGGAACGCGCACACCGCGATGATGCGCGACCTGCTGCGGGTCGCCGACAAGTCGATCGACTTCTCCGGCTACAGCCTGGTCAACGTCCTGGTCACGCCCAACGCGGGCCCGCCCGCCGACCAGGCGGTGCTGTCCGTCACCTGGACCGGCGCCGCCGCGGCCACCACCGACGACGGAGCCCGCCTCGACCGGGTGTCGCTGATATACGGTCACGACCAGTCGGGCGCGCGGGTGCTCAGCCACGAGAACGGCCATGCCTTCGGGCTGCCCGACCTGTACTCCGTCGACGCGTTCGGCCGCACCGACCGCCTGGCCGGCCAGTGGGACAGCATGTCCCTGGACTGGGGGCTCCAGGGCGACCTGTTCGCCTGGCACAAGTGGCGTCTGGGCTGGCTCGACGACGCGCAGGTCCTGTGCGTCCGCGACGCCGCGACGCACCTGGTGCGGCTCTCCCCGGTCGAGGTCGCCGGCGGCCGCAAGGCGGTGGTCGTCCCGCTCGGCCGCACCAGTGCCTACGTGGTCGAGGCCCGTGCCGCCCGGGGCAACGACGCCGAGGCGTGCCGTGAGGGCGTGCTCGTCTACCGGATCCGCACCGACGTCGACTCCGGCCACGGCCCCATCACCGTCCGCGACGCCCACCCGGCCACCACGGCCTGCGAGTACAGCAGCGCCTCGTTCAACTCCCTGAACGACGCGCCGTTCCGGCCCGGCGAGCACTTCGCCGACCCCGCCTCCGGGCTCACCGTCGAGGTCCTCGCCCACGACCCGGACGACGACGGCTGGACGGTGCGGGTCACCAACCGCCACCCGTGGCGGACGGAGAAGGCGCGGGCCGCCGCGCACACGGCGACGGGCGCCCTCCGGAGGGAGGACGCCCGTCGATGATGGTGCGCCGCCAGGGACTCGAACCCCGAACCCGCTGATTAAGAGTCAGCTGCTCTGCCAGTTGAGCTAGCGGCGCTCGCTCACGTCGTAGAGATTAGCATCCGCTTGCGGGCCGGTAAAAATCGATATTCGGATGCCCGTCCGGCCGGTCAGCAGGCCGCCCGTACGCAGGCCCACAGCACCTCGGCGGCGCCCGGGAGCCAGGGGCGGCGGGTGTCGGGGGCGACGAGCCAGCGGGAGCGGGCGGTGGAGCAGTCGGCATAGGGCGGGGGCAGGGACACCGAGTCGCCCTCCCCGTGGCAGAGCAGGGGCGGCACGGGTCTGCCCCACTCCTCCCAGGCGAGCAGGGCGGGCAGCCGCTGCGCGGCGCCGGGCGCGACGAGCAGCAGGATGCGCCCGCGGCACTCGGCGGCTGGCCCGGAGCCCGGGCCCGCGGACCACAACTGCTCCAGCACCCGGCGGCCGAGGAGCGCGGGCAGGTTCACCACGTCGAAGGCCGTGCCGCAGGGCAGCACGGTGGGAGCCGTGGGCCGGGCGGACCACAGCGCCCGGACGCTGCGCGGGAAGGAGCTGGCGGAGGCCAGCCATTCGGCCCCGTCGGGGGTCACGTACTGCGTGTGCCGGTACGCGGCGGGGGCCGCCGCGTCGGGTACGCCTGAGGAAGCAGAATCGATCGTGCCCCCCGGCCATGTATGCCACTGCCCATCACTCATGACATATACAACTACCGTGCGTGAACGTTTCGTTACGCCAATCCGGTAGAAGGAGGGACACGCGGGCCGCAGGTCGGGTACCGTGCCCCGGCCGCATATATGCGTGCGTTACGAGCCGCTGGAACCGCCCTGCAGCAGGCCCTGGCCGAACTCGATCATCCGCTTGGCGTAGTCCTCCGACCAGCCCGCCTGCTCGGCGATCGCCGCCGGCACCAGCCGGTCGAACCGCTTGGGGTCGGCGAGCTGCGCCGCGGCCATGGCCTGGAACTCGGTGGCGCGGTCAGCGGCCGCCCGGAAGGCGAGGGCCAGCTCGGTGGAGCGCGCCAGCAGCTCCCGGGGGTCCTCCATGGACTCCAGGTCGAAGAAGTGCTCCTCGTCCTCGGCGATCGCCGCCGGTTCGAAGATCAGCTGGGCGGGTTTCAGCCGAGGGGCGGGCGGCTTGCCCGCCGCGTTGTGAGCCGGCTGCGGCTCGGACATGTACGTACCTCCAGGTTCGTCGGCGCCTTCCATTGTCCCGCCTCGCGCAAGAGGACCTCCGTGAGGCGGGGAGCGGGCGGGGGCGCGTCAGGAATGCCAGGTCACACGGTGCTCGGCGAGGTGGGAGAGGACCGCGTGATGGGCCTCCCAGCCGTCCGGGAACTTCACCGTCACGCCGAGCTGCACCGGCTCCGTCGACGGGTGCTCGTCCAGCAGCTCCGGAACGCCCGCCCGGCACACCACCACGCACGCGTGGCGGTGCCGCGAGGCCAGCACGCACAACCGGCCGGTCTCCAGGTGGAAGGCCGTGGCGTCGGGCCGCCCGGACAGCGGGTGCAGCACCACGGTGACGTCGAACTCCCGGCCCTGGAGCCGGTTGGCCGTGTCCACCGTCACACCCCGGACGCCGAGGTCGGCCAGCGCCGCCCGGACCGCCGCCGCCTGGTCCCGGTGCGCGGTGCCCACCGCGATCCGGTCCGGGCCGACCGGGGCCGTGCCGCGTTCGGAGTGCGCCACCCCGCCGCGGTCCAGCAGCCGCCGCGTCACCAGCGCGACCGCGCGCACCGCTTCCGGGTCCGTGCGCGGGGTGCGGCGGGCCGGCAGCTCCAGCAGCCCCCAGCCGGACAGCGCCGCCTCGTCCAGCACGCGGTCGGGGCCGGAACCGTCGCCGGACACGCCGAAGGACAGCCGCCGCTCGCCGGGCTCGGTGCCGCTGCGGAACGGGGTGTACGGGTAGAAGGCGCCGGAGATCAGCGGTGCCGCCGAGGCGGGCAGCCGCCACGACACCGGCAGCCGGTGCTGCGGCAGCCCCGGGTTGTGGGCCAGCAGGGTGACCACCGCGCTGGCCGACGGGTCGTAGCTCAGCCCGGCCCACTGCTCCGAGCCGACCACGCTGAACGGGTCGAGCTGCCCCGGGTCGCCCACGAACAGCGCCCGCTGGAACAGCCCGGCGACCTGGAGCAGCGCGTCCGAGCGCATCTGGTACGCCTCGTCGACGATCGCGTGCCGCCAGGGCTCGACGTCCTTGGCGGCCGCGGTGAACGCCCACTTCGCCGCGGTGGCGATCACCACCTTCGCCCCCCGCAAGTCGGCGGCCTTGGTCGACTTCAGCACCGACGCGTGCCGGTCGAGCACCGGGTCCGGCGGGGAGTCGCTGCCGTGCAGCCGCCCGACGGGCAGGCCGGGGTCGGCCGTCGCGAGCCGGTCCACGAGGTCGTCGACCTGGGCGTTGGTCTGGGCGACCACCATCAGGGACTCGCCCGCCGCCACCAGTTCCCGGGCGGCGCGCACCACCAGCGTGGACTTGCCCGCGCCGGGCGGGGAGTCCACGACCACGCCGCGGTGCGTGCCGTGGAGGGTGTCGTGCAGGATCCGCTCGGTCGCGGCGTCGGCGGCGCGGGCCGCCTCGTTCACCGGGCTCGGGCTCACAGGTAGTCCTCCGCGGTCGCGGGGTCGGCGCTCTCGGCGAGCACGGCGGGGGTGCCGGCGGCAGCGGCGGTGCCGGCCGCCGCGCCCGGCGGCCCGCCGTGGGTCCACGGGGTGTCCTCCGGCTCGGGCAGCGCGGCGCCGCCGCGCGGGGCGTGCTCGAACAGCGTCCAGCACACGGCGTCCCCGGGCTCCGGCACGGTGCCGGGGTCGGGGACCTTGGACCGGCCCATGCCGTTGACGACCCGCAGCAGCACGGCGCCGGGCCCGGCCCACTCCACGAACTGCGCCTGCTGGGTACGCCCGTCCGGCAGGGCGCGGTAGACCTTGGCGTCCGGGTCGAGATGCGGCCGGTCCCCGGTCGTCACGGTCACCAGCGGGCGCGGCTTGGGGATCTTGCCCTCGCTCATCGCCATCAGCACGTCCGTCACCTCGCCCGCGAACGCCTGGCCGGCCAGCCGGCGGCCCGCCATCTCCAGCGGGTCGTCCAGCGCCTCCTGCGCCTCCAGCCGCACCTGGGCGGTCTCCCGCCCGGCCAGCTTCTGCGCCGCGGAGACCGCGTCGTCGCGGCGCGGCTGCGGCGGCTCCCCGGCCCGTACCCGGTCCCGGTGCGAGGTGTACGACCAGCGGTCGCGCTTCCACCGCTCCTCGACGTGCGCGCCCTCGGGGAGTTCCCGCAGCAGGTCGACGCACGTCCAGATCGCGTCCCATGTCGGCCGCATCTGGCCGTCCAGCAGCGCGGCGATCTCGTCCGCCGAGCCGCGGATGCCCGCGTCGAAGCGGGCGGTGGCGGGCGCGAGGACCGTGTTGTCGAACACGGGGTCCGTGGCGGGTCCGGCCGGCGGGCACTCCAGCAGCCCGTCGGCGCGGCGCCCGCTCTCCGCGCGGCGCGCCGCCTCGGCGCCCGGTACGCCCTCGGGCGGGGCGATCCAGGCCAGCAGGGCGCCCAGGTGCTGGTCCTCCAGATTGCTCTGGCCGGTGGCCCAGTGCCGGGTCAGCAGTTCGGTCGCCGACAGCAGCAGCGAGGAGCCGGGGGTGCGGGCGCGCTCCCCGTAGTGCGTCAGCCACCGGCCGAGCAGCGGCACCCGGGCGGGCACGGGGTGCGGTTCGTCCGGGTCGTCCTCGGCGGTGCGGCGGAAGCGGGTGGAGCGGCCGAGCAGCCGGACGTACTCCACGGCCGCGGAGTTGGCCACCAGCAGCTGGGGCGCGTCGGCGCAGACCTCCGACTCTTCCCGGTTGCGGGTCGCGGGTTCGGTCTCGGTGTCGTCGGCGAAGCTCTCCAGATAGGGCAGCACGATCTGGGCGAGTTCGGCGAGGAAGGCGAAGCGCAGATCGCGGTCGCGCGGCTGCGGCACGGTCAGCAGCCGGGGTTCCGCGCGCTCGGTCCCGACGAGCGCGCCCAGGGGCGCGCCGACCTCGCCGGCCGTCGTCAGCGGCACCAGGACCAGCGGCCGGTCCGACAGATGGCGGTGGCGCACCGTCGCGAGCGGGGTCGCCCGCCCGGTCGCCATCGCCTCCGCCCTGGCCAGTACGGAGATCAGCGACATCCCAGCGCCTCCGCACGGAGGGCAGCGGCCCGGCGCAGCGCGGCCACCGCGGGGTCGTCGGGACCGGCTTCGGCGCCGCTGTCGCCGAGCGCGGCAGCCAGCACCTGCTCGACATCGGTGAGCGAGCCCAGTTCGGCGCGGACCCCGCGGCCCAGTGCCTCCACGGCGCCGCAGGCCCGGGCCTGGTCGCGGCAGTGGAAGGACAGCTCGCAACTGGCCAGGCATTCGGGGGCGTACGCCGCGGGCAGCAGTTCCACCGCGGCGCGCAGGTCCGCCGCGGAGCGGGTGGGGGTGCGCCGGTCGTCGGCCAGCCGCAGGTCGAAGGTCGTGCCCTCGGGCAGGGTGTCGGCGATCTCCTCGATCCGGGTGAGCCGGGCGAGCTGCCGCCGGGTGACCGACAGCTGCTTGCGGACGTCGACGACCTCGGCGACCGGGAGGTTGGAGAAGTCCTTGGGGCACACCAGCAGCACCCGGTGGTCCGGGGTGCCGAAACCGAGCCGTTCCAGGGCCAGGACGTAGACCGCGGCCTGCCGTGCGGCGGCGCCGACCTTCACCGCGTCCGCCGAACCGTCCAGGATCGGGAAGGACTTGACCTCGATCACCGTCCACGACCCGTCGGGGCGCACGGCGATCGCGTCCGGCTCCAGGTAGACCGGCGAGTCGGCGACCTCGAGGGCCAGCAGCGGATGGTCGAGCACCGTCCACCGGGCCGCCGCGGTGGCCTCCTTGAGCGCGAGGCGGGTGCGCTCCACGCGGCCCTCGGGACCGGGCGCGGTGAGGTCGGGCAGCGCGACCTCGCTGTCCTCGGGCGCGCCCAGCAGGCGCAGCAGTTCGGCGCAGCCGTTCCCCTTGACCCGGGCCTCGAAGGCGTGGCCCCGGATGAACGCGAACTGCGACTGCCCGAACGGCGCCGGATTGCCCAGCACGCCGGCCACGGCCGCCTTGTCCACCCCCGCGGCGTCCAGCAGCGCCCGGCGCCGGCAGCCCGGGTTCGCCGCCAGCGCCGCCAGTGCCCGTGCGTCCATCGGGCGCGGGTCGGTACCCGGGCCGCGCAGCCCCGCCAACCGCTCTCGCAGATCGTGCGTAGTGCTCACCCGCGCAAGTCTCGCACTCCCCACCGACAACGGGGGCCACCGCGGTTCAGCCGTGGGATTCCCGTGCGGGTGGCCGGGCCGCGCGCTGGGCCGGGACGGCCGCGTGACCGGCCGGGTGCTCCGCCGCGGGCTCCGCCGGGGCGGCGACACGCGAGGAGGCGACGACGGTGGAGGTGACGGGTCGCGCGGGACGGGCGAACCGTGCGGTGACCGCGTCCCGCAGGCCGTCCACGGCACGCAGGAAGGGCCGCGTCAGCAGGTGGCCCAGGCCCATGACCGCCGCGCCGGCGACCGCGTCGAGGAAGTAGTGGTTGGCGGTGCCCATGACGACGAGCGCCGTGCCGAGCGGATAGGCGATGCCGAGCGCGCGGACGAAGCGGGTGCGCCCGTGGCGCCAGAGGACGATGCCGCACCACAGGGACCAGCCGACGTGCAGGCTGGGCATGGCCGCGTACTGGTTGGTGAGCCCGCCGAGGCCGCGCGGGGCGCTCGCGTCGCCGCCCCACCAGCCGTAGGAGCCGTACTGGGCCATGGTGTCGACGAAGCCGTGCCCCCCGGCCAGCAGCCGCGGCGGGGCGGTCGGCGCCAGGGTGAAGCCGATCAGCCCGATGAGGGTGGAGGTCATCAGCCAGGTGCGGGCGAAGCGGTAGACGGTCGGCCGTCGCCGCCAGAGCCAGATCAGCACGGTGGGGGTGACCAGGTAGTGCAGGGAGGCGTACCAGAAGTCGGCGGGAATGCCGAGCGCCCGGTAACGGCTGAAGAGGGTGTTGAGCCAGCGTTCGGGGTCCAGGGTGAGTGCCGTCTCCAGGTGGAGTATGGCGATGCCGTGGTCCACCGCCCGCGCCACGTCCCCTCGGACCAGGAGGCGTCCCGTCGTGTAGAGGCCGTACACCACCGCGATCAGCGGCAGCTCGGTCCACCAGCGCAGGCCGCCCCGGTAGGCGGCGGCTCGTGGCGCGGTGGTGGTCATGGTCATCGGGCCGTTCTCCCCGTTCTCTCCTTGTGAGAGGTCATGCGGAATACCGTACGACGTACGCTAGGCAACCTGAACACCACCCCCGCCTATTCCGGTAACTCCTGGTTCGTCCGAGGTTCAACTATGTGTGCTCGTGAACGCGTGCGAAAAGACGCCGCGCGACCGTCATGGGTTGCCTGTGAACGCGGGAGAATCAAGGAAACCGCTCACCGACCGCTCCCCATGACCGGACACGCATCCCTCATGACTGTCACCCCGCCGGCCCGCTCCCCACGGCGCCGCGTCCCCCGCAACACGCTCAACCCCGACCGCATCCTCGACGCGGCCGTCGCGCTGCTCGACCGTGACGGGCCCGAGGCCTTCACCATGCGCGCGCTCGCCCAGGAGTTGGGCGTGGGCACGATGGCCGTCTACTCGCACTTCAAGGGAAAGGAGGAGATCAGCGACGCCGTCAACGAGCGGCTGCTCGGCGAGATCGAGATCCCCCCGGACACCGGTGCGCCCCGCGAGCAGCTCATCGAGCTCTGCGTGGGGGTGTACCGCCTCTTCAGCGAACATCCCGCCGCCCTCCAGCTGCTGGCGAGCCGTCCGCTGCGCGGCGACGAGGCGCTGTCCGTCATCGACCGCATGCTCTGCCTGCTGCGCTCCGCCGGCCTGGAGCCCGCCGCGGCCGCCGCCGGCCAGGTCGCACTCATGCAGTACACGGTGGGCTCCGCCATGTGGGCCGTGCGCCGCAAGCGCGCCATGTGCGACGAGGAGGTCAATCTGCGCGAGCAGATCCGCGAGCGCCTCGCCGAACTCCCCGCGGAGAGCTACCCGTCGCTGACCGGCCTGGCCCCCGAGCTCAGCGCCGCGCAGGAGTCGGGCCGAGCGCAGTACGAGGCCGGGCTCGCCGCGCTCCTGGACGGACTGCTGAACGGGCCCGCGCGGCCGCGCACATGAGAAGAGCGCCCCGGCCGGGGCGGATGTGAACTGCCGGCCGGGGCGCTCGTGTGGGGGGATCGGGAGATGGCTGGTGAGGGGGCGGTGGCCCCCGGAGGAGCCGGCGTGATCCCGCGGGATCAGCCGTTGTAGGCGGCGAAGGCCCTGGAGAACGCGCTCGCGTCCTGGACGACCGAACTGCACGTGGGGTCAGCGGAGTTCTTCGCGCCGCCGGGGCACTGCCGGTCGCGGGTCGCGGACCACATCGACAGCCAGGCCAGCCCCTTGGACTTGGCGAAGGCCACCAGCTGCGAGGCGTCGTCGACCCTGAAGACCTCGGTGCTGACGTCGTTCACGCCGATCATCGGCGTCACGGCGACCGCCTTCCAGGCGGCCGCGTCCGACAGCCCGAGCACACTCCTGACCTGCGCCTGGGTGGCCGTCGCGGCGTCGATGGCGTAACCGCCCATGTCGCCGCTGAAGGAGGCGCCGTAGTCCATCGCCATGATGTTGACGGCGGCGACGCGCACCCCGTTGGCCTTGGCGTCCGCGAGCAGGTTGACGCCGTCCTGGGTGAGGCCGGTCGGCATGACCGGCAGGGTGTAGGAGACCTCCAGGCCGCTGTGGCCCGCCTGGAGCTGCGCGATCGCCTTGGCACGCCGGGAGTTGGCGGTGGCGTTGGCGATGGCGCCGCCCTCGACGTCGAAGTCCACCTTGGTGAGCTTGAAGGTGTCGACGACCTTGCCGTACGCGGCGGCCAGCGCCGAGGGCGAGGAGCAGGTGGTCGCCAGTTCGGAGCCGGACGCGCCGCCGAAGGAGACGCGGACGTCGCCGCCGGCCTTGCGGAGGTCGCCGATCTGGGCGGCCACCGCGTCGGCCGCCACGTCCGTCACACCGCCCCACTTGGGGGTGCAGCCGCCGCCGTCCGTGATGAACGCCAGGGTGTACTGCTTCACACCGGTCGACCTGGAGTGCGTGAGCAGATCGAACGCCGGGTACAGCGAGGTGTCGACGTACGGGGCGAAGCGGGCGGTCGTGCCGGAGGCCGGGGGCACGGTCGCGGTGGGGGTGGCCGTGGGGGTCGCGGTCCGGGTCGGGGTCGGCGTCGCCGTCGCGGTCCGGGTGGGGGAGGGGGAGGGCGTTGCCGTCGGAGTGGCGGACGCGGTGGGGCGGCCGGAGGGGGAGGCGGGCGCGCCGTCGTCCACGGAGCACTTCGCGCCGTTGATCCGGCAGTTGAGGGGGTTGCCCGCCGTCGCCGAGGACTTCGTGACGAAGCCCACCTGCGCCGACTGCCCGGCGGCGATGTCCTTGTTCCAGTTCGCGGGCCGCACGGTCACGTGCTGACCCGACGCCGTCCAGGTCGCGTTCCACAGCGAGCTGATGCTGGTGCCCGCCGGGAGGTCGAACGTCAGCGTCCAGTCGGACAGCGTCGATCCCGAGGAGTTGCTGATCTCGTACTGGCCGGTGTAGCCCGTGGTCCAGTCGCTGGTCCTGCTGTACGCGGCACCGACGGTGGCGGCCTGCGCCGACCCCGCGAGAGCGAAGGCGCCGGCCGCGACGACCGCGCCCGCGGTGAGGCCCCCGAGAAGGGCGGCCTTGCGCGTGGGGCGACGACGATGTGAGTTCCTCATGAACCGGCACGCTACCGAGGGGTATTCGGACAAACGCCCCGAGCTGGGCGTGAGTTCGATTTCTTATGACGCGCTTAAGGTGCGGCTAAGCGACGCCTGAGGCAGCTGGTCCCTGAGGTGGCCGCGGTGGCCGCGGTGGCGGCGTCAGCGGAAGCTCCACTCCTGCGCCGGGACGGTGTCGAACAGGGTGTCCGCCCAGTCGTCGTACCCGGCGGTGAAGAACGCCCGCGTCAGAAGGCGGTCGCGGGCCCGCTGGGGGCGGATCACCAGCCCCAGTTCCTCCGAGGCCGGTTCGCCGTCGGTGGCGATGTTCACCGCGAGACCGCCGCCGTGCGCGTACGCGTAGAAGCGGTCCTCGAACTCGGACGGCACCTGCCCGACGAACGACATGCCGGCGAAGCTCACCTGCGGCCCGCGAAGGGCGTCGACCGCGACGGAGGCCAGTGCGCCCGACTGCCTGAAGTAGGCGGTGGCCGCGAGCTGATGGAGGTGCCGCCCTTCACGCGGTAGTGGACCCGCTGCGTCAGGGGCCCGTGCCGGAACGGGATGTCCGGTTCGGCCTCGAAGCCGCCTGCGTCCATCACCGCGGTCGCGTCCTCGGGGCTCATCCCGAACCGGAGCGGTCCGACGCTTGTGAACGGCACGAGCGTCCACCGCGCACGGTCGGCGTCGTCCACGACCGACCAGATCTCCATGTGCCCCTCCACCGGCTCAGCCGGTGGGCCGGGCGCCCGCCGGGCGGCGGCCGCGGCGGCGGCGGACGACGCGGTGGGTGCGCTTGCCGGCGGAGGCGTAGGGGCGCAGGGCGATCCAGACGCGGATCTCGGCGCCGCCCAGCACCGAGGAGCCGATGCGGACGTCGCCGCCGGTGGACTCCGCGAGGCGGCGCACGATGTCCAGGCCGAGTCCCGTGGAGCCGTCGCCGCCCGCGCCCTGGCCGCGACGCATCGCGGCGGAGGGGTCGTTGATGCCGGGGCCCGCGTCGGAGACGAGGACGATCACGGCGTCCTCACCGCTGTGCACGTCCACCGCGAAGGCGGTCCCCTCCGGGGTGTGGCGGAAGACGTTGCCGAGCATCGCGTCGAGCGAGGCGACCAGGTCGGCGCGGGCCACCGGGACCCGTACCGGGCGGTCGACGCCGGCCGTGCGGGCCTCGCGGCCCTGGTCCTCCGCGAGCGCCGACCAGAAGGCCATCCGCTCGCGGATCACGGCGGCCGCGTCGCAGCCCACCGCCACCGGCTTGTCCTGCGCCTGCTGGGCGCGCGCGGTGCGGATGATCTGGTCGACCTCGCGCTCCAGCTGGGCGACCGCGTGCCGGGTCTGCTCGCCGGCCGGGCCGTCGCCGAGCGAGGCGGCGTTGAGCCGCAGCACGGTGAGCGGGGTGCGCAGGCGGTGGGAGAGGTCGGCGGCCAGTTCCCGCTCGTTGGCGAGCAGTTGCACGACCTGGTCGGCCATGGCGTTGAACGCGACGGCGGCCGAGCGCAGTTCGGGCGGGCCGTCCTCCGGGACGCGCACCGTCAGGTCGCCGCGGCCGAGTCCGTTGGCCGCGTCCGCGAGCCGTTTGGCCGGGCCGACCATCCGGGTACCGAGCCGGTCGGCCACCGCGACGGCCCCGATGATCAGCCCCACGCCGACGGCAGCGAGCACCGCCCAGGCGGTGGTGACCCCGCGGGTCACCTCGCCGTCCGGGACGTAGACCTCGACCACCGCCACGGATCCGGAGCCGACGGCGGTCGGCTGGAGCAGCGCGTAGCCGCCGGGCACCGGCACCGTGGCGGCCCGGCCCAGCCGGGAGGCCCGCTCCACGTCGGCGTCCGGGGCGTGCGGGCGGCCGATGCGTACGCCGTCGGTGCCCTCCGTGGCCGGCACGCTCACCGCGATCCGGCCGTCGGCGCCCGCCTGCGTGGAGGCGACGGCGCGTTCCAGCTGGACCCGGTCCGTGGTGATCGCCAGCGCCGGGCCTATGGCCGCGGCCTGGCGTTCGGCGTTGCCGATCGCGCGGTCCCGCGCCATCTCCTTGACCGTCAGTCCCAGCGGCACCGCGAAGGCCACCACGACCATCGCCGTGACCGCGACGCAGACCTTGACCAGGGCCCATCTCACAGCGGCGGCTCCAGTTTCACGCCCACCCCGCGCAGGGTGTGCAGGTACCGGGGGCGGGCGGCGGTCTCGCCCAGTTTCCTGCGCAGCCAGGACAGATGGACGTCGATGGTCTGGTCGTCGCCGTACGACTGCTGCCAGACCTCGGACAGCAGTTCGCGCCGCGCCACCACCACCCCGGGCCGGGCCGCCAGGAAGGACAGCAGGTCGAACTCGCGCCGCGTCAGGTCCAGTGGTGCGCCGTCCAGGACGGCCTGCCGGCGCAGCACGTCGATCTGCAGCCCGCCGACCCGCATCACCTCGGCGGCCTCGCGGGCGCGCGAGCGGCGCAGCACGGCCGCCATGCGGGCCGACAGGTGCTCGACCGAGAACGGCTTGATCAGGTAGTCGTCGGCACCGGCGTTGAGCAGCCGGACGATCTCCGACTCGTCGTCCCGCGCGGTCGCGATGATCACCGGTGTGTCCGTGATGCCGCGCAGCATCTTGAGCGCCTCGGCCCCGTCGAGGTCCGGCAGGCCGAGGTCGAGGATCACCACGTCGAAGCCGACCTGCGCCACCTCGCGCAGCGCCTCCAGGGCGGTGCCCACGCTCCGTACGGAGTGCGTGGCGTCGGTGAGGTGCCGGATGAGGGCGGAGCGCACGAACTGGTCGTCCTCGACGACGAGCACACTTGCCATGGCCCGCAACTTAGCCCATCCGGGGGACGCCCCGGGCGGGTCCGAGCACGTCCGGGCCGCGCGCGCAACCCTCAACTCCCCGGAAGGGGCGCGTCCGGCAGTATGGGCGCATGCGAAGAGGACTGGCGCACGCCGGAGCGTGGACATTGGCGACGAGCGCCGCCGTCGCGATGTCCTGGTTCGGCGTCCACCATGTGCTCGCGGGCACCGCGTACGACCCGCCGCGCGCGCTGCCCCTGGCGGAACCGGCGGCCGCGTCGGCGCCTCCGCCGCCCTCGTCCCCGCCGCCGTCCGCGCCCTCCGACTCCGCCTCCCGGCGCCGCGAGAGCCCGGCCCGCCCGCCGGCCGCCACGGATCCGGGCACGCCGCCCGCCGTGAAGCCGTCGGTCTCCGCGCCCGCCCGGCCGCCGGGCACCCCGACGCCCGCGTCCTCCGCCACCGGCAATGTCCACAGCTACCCGGTCGAGGGCGGCCGGGTCGTGCTCGACCTGGGCGACACCTCGGCCACCCTGGTCTCCGCGACCCCCGAGGCCGGTTGGGAGATGAAGGTCTGGAACGAGTCCGCGTCCGCCTGGATCCGGGTCGACTTCACCTCCGGCGGCACCACGTCCTCGCTGTTCTGCACCTGGAACGGGCACCCGCCGACCGTCGAGACGTACACGGCCGGGGGCCGGTAGGGCAGGGCGCCGCTAACGGAACACGGACTCCGGGGGAGCCGGCGACGCCGCCGCCGTCGCGTCCGTGACCGGCACCGCGCCGCCCGCGAAGGCGTCCAGCTCCCGCCCGTGCTCGACCCGCCCCGGATGCGGGTCCGAGGCCACCCGGCGGGTGAACTCCGCGACGGGCAGCTCCCCGTCGCCCGCCACCAGGATCACGTTCCCGAACCGCCGCCCGCGCAGCACCGCGGGATCCGCCGCCAGGCAGGCGTGCGGGAAGCAGGCCCTGACGGTGGCGACCTGCCCGCGCAGGAACTCCAGCCGGCCCCCGTCGGCCGCGTTGGCCGCGTACAGCCCGCCGGGTGCCAGCGTGCGGCGCACCTCGGCGAGGAACTCGGTGCTGGTGAGGTGGGCCGGGGTGCGCGCCCCGCTGAAGACGTCCGCGACGACCAGGTCGGCCCAGCCCTCGGCCACCTTCGCCAGACCCGCCCGGGCGTCCCCGCCGCGCACCTTGATGCGCCACGTGCGGTCCCAGGGAAGCTCCCGCCGGACCAACTCGACCAGGGCGGTGTCCACCTCCACGACCTGCTGGGTCGAGCGCGGCCGGGTGGCGGCGGTGTAGCGGGCCAGCGTCAGCGCGCCGCCGCCGAGGTGCAGCACCTTGAGCGGGCGGCCGGGCGGCGCGGCGAGGTCGATCACATGGCCCAGCCGGCGCTGGTACGCGAAGTCCAGATGGCCCGGGTCGTCCAGGTCGACGTGCGACTGCGGGGCGCCGTCGATCAGCAGCGAGCGGCCGCGCGGCCGGTCCCGGTCCGGTACGAGTTCGGCGAGACCTCCGCCGACCTGCTCGCGTATCCCTTCCGGGTCCTTCGTCCTGCGCTGCGCCATGCACCCAGTATGGGCGCGGTGCCGCCGCCGGTCAGAACCGGTCCGCGAGCTCGATCATCCGGGCCGCCTCGCCCAGCGCGGCGCGGAGCACCGCCGGGTCCGTGACGGGGGCGTCGTTCTGCGGCGGCACCAGCCAGTCGGTGCCCGTCACCGGCGGCTCACGCAGTTCCCCGGGGATCGCGAAGCCGCGTCCCGAGGTCTGGGTGCAGGCGCTGCCCGGCACGTCCCAGCCGGCCGCCGTGCCCGGCGGCACGAGGAAGCCCAGGCTGTCGCCCGAGCTGTCGTGCAGCACGGGCCCCAGACCCGGCACCGGGCCGGTCCGCAGGCGCAGGATGTCCACGGCTTCCAGTCCCTGGCGGGCCGGGACGGTCACCAGGTCCCATGGCTCGTCCAACAAGGCGGGTCCTCCTAGGAGTCGGACGCACGGTTGGTTGCCTGTTGTCCAACGCGCCCACCGCGTCAACGGCAACGCCCTTGTGACGCCGGGAGGGTGGCGTTTCATGGCGGATGGTAGGTGAGATATCCCTTTTGTAGCCAAACCGGTGCTCTGCCCCTCCCGGTACCGAGTACGGTCGCCCCTGCCGCTACGCTCCGCTGCCGCACGGCGGCGCACCGCGACAAGCACCGCTCCGCACCGACCGCTCCCGGGAGTCAGGCGATGCCCTCGTCACCTTCCACCCCCACCACACCCAACGCCGCCTTCCGGCTGCTGCGCGCGGACCGGTCGCCCGGTGAGTTCGCCGCCGCCGTCCGCCGCGCGGCCCGGGAGATCGGCGAGCAGGTCAGCTGCGACGCCCGCTACATCGGACGCGTGGAGTCGGGGGAGATCCGCTGCCCCAACTACGCGTACGAACGGGTCTTCCGGCACATGTTCCCCGGACTCGGCCTCGCCGACCTGGGCTTCGAGCCCCGCGAGTCCGTCCGCGGCCGGCGTGCGGCCGGCCCCCCGGCACCACAGCTCGCGGTGGCGGCCGGCCCCCGCGAGCCCGAAACCGATGAGGAGAGCGACGTGCTGCGTCGCGCGTTCATGACCGGCGGCCCGGCCGCCATCGCCACCACGTGGGTGCTGGGGCCGCCGGCCGCGGCGGAGCCGGTGCGGCGGGTCGGCAGATCCCAGGTCCGCGCGGTGCAGGACGCCGTCCGTGAGATCCGGCTGCACGACGACCGGCACGGCGCCGGGGCGCTCTACCGCCAGGCAGGCCACTCGCTCGGCGCCGCCTACCGCCTGCTGGACGAGGGCAGTTACGGCCAGGCCGTCGCCGACGACCTGCACGCGGGCGCCGGCGAACTGGCCATCTCCGTCGGCTGGCTCGCCCACGACTCCGGCCGCCACGCCGAGGCCCGCTCCTACTACGGCGAGGCCCTCGCCACCGCCCGCATGGCCGGCGACCAGGCCCTGGAGGCGCACGCCTTCTGCAACGCCTCCTTCCTCGCCCGCGACGCCGGCCGCCCCCGCGAGGCCGTCCGCGCCGCCCAGGCCGCCCAGGAGGCCGCCCGCGACCTGGGCTCGCCGCGGCTGCTCTCCCTGCTGGCCCTGCGCGAGGCCGGCGGCCGGGCCGGGCTCGGCGACCGCTCCGGCTGCGAACGCGCCCTGCTGCGCGCCCAGTCGCTCTTCGGCCGCGGCTCCCGCGACGCCGATCCGCAGTGGATGACCTTCTACGGCGAGGCCGAACTCGCGGGCCTGGAGGCCCAGTCCTGGGCCGCGCTCGGCGACCACCACCGCGCGGTGGAGCACGCCCGCCGCGCCATCGGGCTCCAGGCCCCCCACTTCACCCGCAACATCGCGCTCTACACCGCGGAACTCGCCGGCAACCTGGCCTGCGCGCACCGCGTCGACGAGGCCGCCGTCACGGGCGCCCGCGTCCTGGACCTGCTGGGCCGCGTCCAGTCCCCGCGCGTACGGGGCATGCTCGCCTCGGCCGCCCAGACCCTCCAGCCGTACGCCCGCCGCCCGGACGTCGCCGGGTTCCTGCGCCGCCAGGCGGAGTCGCGCACCGCCTGAGGCACGCGGCCGGCAGCGCCCCGCGGGCCAAGCAGTCCGTACGTGTGCGGGAACGCCGCGGCGGCAGGCGGGGTGAGCGGGAAGCCCTGGCGCTCGGCGCTCCTCGGCCGGTGGGCGAGATGTTCGCCGATCCGGTCGCGGACGTCCCGCCCGGCGTACCAGCCGTGTTCCTCCAGCCACTGCCGGACCGCCGCCGCGTACGCCTCGGCCACCGCTACGCCCACAGCCTGTCGAGGTGGAGCCCGAGCGCGTAGGTGCCACCAGGACCCGTGGCGGTGAGCAGGCCGTCCGGTCGCAGGCCGAGCGCGTCCGCCCGGTGCGGGAGGGGCACGGGCCGCACCCGGGCGTCGAGGAGGTTCCAGACACTCGCCCGGCCGTCGGACCAGGCCGCGACGGCGACGGGACCGTGGGAGGGGGTGTCGGCGGCGGCCAGGGCGGTGATGACGCGGTCGCGCCGCTCGACGGGGGCCTGCATGGGTTCGTCCGGGGCCGCCCACAGGCGCAGCGTGCCGTCCAGCCCGCCGCTGAGGCAGAACGTCAGGTCGTGCCGCGCCGAGCGGACCACGGCGACCGCGGAGACGGGAGCGTTGTGCAACGGTCGGCTCAGGGGCTCGGGGTCGTACGCGGGGGAGCGCCAGAGGTGGACACGGCCCGCGGTGTCACCCACGGCCAGGTGACCGGTGGCGGGCAGCGCGGCCAGGGCCGAGGGGCCCTGCGGGTTGTGAAGGTATGCGGCCTCGCCGAAGGCCGGCGTGTCGGCGGGGGACAGGTGCAGGACCTGCTCGCGGTCGAGGAGCAGCAGGCCGTCGCCGAGGGCGGCCAGGGCGAACGGCCGAACGGCGGCGGGGGAGGGGACCCGGTGCAGTTCCGCACCCGTGGCGGGGTCGAGGGCGTGCACCCGGCCGATCGCGTCCGCGGCGAGCAGCGCTCCTTCGACGGTGCCGGTGCTGCTGCCCGTGCCGGGTCCGAGGGCGGTGAAGGACCGGCCCGGGTCGAACCAGACGGCTGTCCAGGCGTGCCGTTCGGCCACGGGGCGCAGCAACGCGGCCATGGGCGGCGCGTCGGCGAGCGCGACGCAGTGCAGGAGGGCGGCGCGCTCGGGGTCGCTCATGCCCGGGGCGCTCAGTACCGGTGCCGCGCGGCGCCACAGAGGGGCCAGCACCGCGGGGGCGGCCCTCGCGGTGTCCGGGTCCGCCAGAGCCGCGGCCACGGCGGCCGCCGAGCCGTGCACGAGGAATCCCGCGTCGCGCAGCAGTCGCTCCGCGGTGCCCGCGGCGAGGGCGTGGCCGAGCACATGATCGCGGGCATATGCGCTGGTGAGGGCCTCGGACTTGAGGATGTCCACGATGCGCGCGTCCGCGCCCTCCACGAGGGGGCCGCCCGGCGGTACCTCGTGGACGGTTCCGCGGGGCAGGCGCGCCACGGCGGCCCCGACGGCCTCGCCCGGCGCGGGGTCCCCGGTCAGGCGCGCGTGCACCAGCTCCCAGACGTCCGCGGGAACCGGTCCGCGCAGCGCGGCGAGCGTCTGCAGCGCGGGTCGGGCGGCCTCCGGCAGCCGCTCCCACCACACGGCCGCCACGTCACCTCGCGCGGGCGGTCCGGGGATTGTCGCGGCGAGCCGGGCCGCCGCCGGGTGCGGGAAGACCTGGTTCGCGGTGAAGGCCGGTGCGGCGGGGGCCTGTTCGCCGTACCAGGCGGCGAACTCCGCCTGATCGGTGAACGTCGGGTCGTCCAGGTCGACGACGACGGCGCCGTCCGGAACGTATCCGGTCCCCGCCGTCTCGAGCAGCAGACGTACGTGGGGGAAGCCGAGCAGGGGCTCCACCAGGGCCTCGTGGCAACCGGGCCGCGCGCGGTGCAGGTCGGCGAAGCCGAGGGTCAGCGGGCGCCGGTCGGTCCGTATCCGCTCCAGCAGCCCACCCGGGGAGAGCGGCCCGTAGCCCAGTTGCCGGCCCAGTTCCCAGGCCACGGCGTCCGCGGTCAGACCGCGGGCGGGGGCGAGCCCGTGCACCGTCGTGGCGGGGTCGTGCTGTCCACCGGTCACCCACCAGGCCAGCAGATGACTCTTGCCGGACCCGGCGGAACCGGACACCACCAGCGGCGCCCCGCCGCCCGAAACCGCCCAGTCCAGCACGCGCCTGCCGGCGGGCCCCCGGCCGGCCCCGAGGAGAGGCCACTTCGCCATGCCCGGTTCCCCCGTCATGTTCCTCAGTCCTCCTGTGCCGCCGCCTCGCGCAGTTTCCGGATCCCGGCGGCCCGCGACTCGGCGGTGTCCCCGTAGGGGAAGTTGTGCGTCGAGGCGGCGTCCGGGAAGAGCCTCTCGAGCGTCATCGAGCAGTAGTGGCCCGGCATGAAGCACGGCTCGAGTTCGGTGTGGACGCGCCGGACCTGCTCCGGTTCCACCCCGGACGCCGCCAGGTTGGCCCACAGCCGTTCCTCGGGGTGCACGCAGATCCCGCCCGAGGAGGTCAGGATCCTCGCCTCCCCGCCGGCGTCCACGACCTCGAACGCCGCGAACCACTCCGCGCTCGCGGTGTCACGGATGTCGTCCAGTACCTGCGGCCACCAGTCCTCCCGGTCCGCGAACGCCGTCGCGTCCTGCTCCCGCAGCCGCGCCTCCAGCGCCGCGAACGACTGCGCCGCCGTCCCGGGCCGGTCGGTGCCGGCGATGGCGGCGAGGGTCTCGTCCAGCGCCACAAGGCCCTGGACGAACGCGTCCAGGGAGCCGTTCACATGCCGTTCCGGCTCGTCGTAGCCGGCCAGGACACCGCGTACGTCGCCGCTCGGGGAGAGGCAGATCTCGTAGCCCCGGTCGCTGCCCAGGCGCAGGTACTCCAGCGTCCGCTCGGGCAGGCCCAGCTCCAGCGCCTCGGCGAAGTCGGCCAGGGCCTCCGGCTCCCCGGGGGACGTCGTCCAGTACGGCCCCACCTGGAGCGGAACGACCACGTCGGGCGCCGTCACGAACCGCCGGACCCCGCCGTCGCCGAACCGGGCCACGACGCGGGCCGCCGGTGCCTGATGGTCAGTCATGGGTCCCTCCCGACGGGGCCGCGTCGCCATGTGCGTGGACGGACGTCTCACTCACTCCGGGATCGCCTCCCGCACGTACCCCAGCACGCGCTGCCAGGTCCCCTCGGGCCTGTCGACGGACGTCGGGTCGAGGCGGGTGAACTCCTCGGCCAGGCGGGCCGCCGCCGCCTCGGGGTCGGCGATGCCGCCGGCCACCGCGAGATCGTAGTTCGGCCGTTCCCTCTCCAAGGCGCACAGGAACGCCGCGAAACTGTGGATGTCCTTGTTCAGCGGATAGATCTCCGACGACCCGTCCGGCAGGCACCAGACGGTCCCGGTGGTGTGGTCCACGGCGATGTCGTCGTACGGGATCGCTCCCAGGGAGATCCAGTCGAGGCCCCCCTCGGGAAGATTTCCGTAATGGGCCCCGACCTCGGGGTAGATCTCGCCGAGCCGCACATCTCCCTCGGAGAAACCCTCGTCCAACTCGAACCACTTGTCCGTCTCGTCGGGCAGGCCGACGTCGACCAGAAAGGCGCGGGTCGCGGCGTGGGGGACACCGGAGACCGTGTCCTCGTCCAGAGTGACGAGCACGTCCGGTCCGAAGGCCGCTTCCATGACGGAGCGGTCGACTGCGTGCGGCATGGGAAGGATCAGTCCGTTCGCTCATCGGTCGTCGTTGTCGTGCGGGGCATCGTACCGGGCGCTCCGGTCAGCGCAGCTGCTGGAGGCCGTTGAGGTAGGACTCCATCGCCGAGTTGCCTCTCACCTGCGACTCGGGTGTGTCGCCGTATTCGACGCTGTGCGAGACGTTCACCGAGTCCGGCAGGTAATGGTGCATCCAGGCGGAGCAGTTGACGCCGGTGGAACAGGGTTCGCGCTCTGTGTAGAGTTCCGTTATCCCGTCGTGGCTGTCATTCCTGAGGAACGGAATTCCCAGAGCCCTTTCGGAATGCACGGGATTGCGGCTGCGTCCGACCAGGATGAAACCGTCGTCGTCCCCTTCGTTCCCGTAGCGGACCGCCGCGTAGTTGTTGCTCTGGAACACCTTCTCGTCGGAGTCCTTGGACTTCTTGTAGTAATTCCCGTAGCTGTTGTCCGCGTGCCGGGCGAGCTGGGTGGCCTTCGCCAGGGGACTGCCGCCGAGCGGCACCTCGGCCGAGTCCTTCCGGGGGCGCGTCTTCCCCTTCTCGAGCTCGGGCAGCTTGTACTTCCCCTTCGGCCGTCGCCCCACCGAGTCCTTGCCGTCGAGCCTCAGGGCAATGCGGTCCCGGTCGGCCTCCGTGAGGGGGATGTGCCCGTCCGCGGTCAGGCGGGTGATCGTCCCGTCGTCCGCCATGTGGTAGACGTCCGTCGAATCGCCGAACGAGCGCAATTGCTCCTGCGAGTGGAGCTTGTGGAGGCCGTCCAGCTCCGTGGCGGTCCTGTCGTCGTTGTCGCGGTGGTTGCGGTGCATCTCCTTGAGGCCCTTGCGCATGTCACCGCGCACGTGGCCCACGGCCTTCTCGGCCGCCTCGCCGATGCCGTCCACGATCTTCGTGGCGATCGGCATGATGTGCGCGGCGATCTCGCCCCCGCCGGTGGTGCGGCCCTTGGCGTTGCGGGCGCGGCTCATGTGCCCCCGGGACTTGCCGTGCAGGGAGCCGGTGATGCCGTCGAGCCGGCTGTCGACACGGTCGAAACTGTCGCCGTCGCTCTGGAAGTGGCCGCTGCCGCCGGTTCCCCCGCCGCTTCCGCCTTCTCCGGTGCCACCGCCCCCGCCTCCGCCTCCGGCGCTGGCCAGGACGAAGCCGTCGGCCTGCTTCTTGGCACCGTCGACGCCCTCACCGAAGCCCTCCTTGCCGGCGCCGACGGTCCGGCCGAGGTCGACGCCCTTCTGGAGGCCGAGGGCGTTCGAGCCGACCTGGATGACGAGATCGGCGGCCATCGACTCCAGTGCCGCGTACACCGGGGCGGTGGCGATGGACATCAGCTGATCGACGACCTGGTCGATCACCTCGCGGAAGATCTTCTTGACGATCATCCGGGTGGCCTGGGTCCCGGCCGCCCCGGCCAGGCTCGACAACCCGAGCGTGAAGGGCGCGGACGCGATGGCCGAGGCGATCTCCACCGCCAGGATGCCCAGTTGGACGATCGCGGCACCTTTGGCGACCTCGATGGCTATCGCCACCCCGTCGAGCGCGAGGGCGCCCATCCGGGCGGCCTCGCCGAGATTGGCCAGATGCGTGCCCTTGACCCTGCCCCAGTGCGCCTCGAAGGCGTCCATCGCGGCGCCCGCGTTCGCGCCCAGCAACTCCTGCACGGCGGCGTTCGCGTCCATCGCGCCACCGTCGATGTCGCTCGCGAAGTCCCGTAGCGACGTGGCCATTTCGCGGTAGTCGTCCTCGTCCACGTTCGGCCAGGACACGCCGATCAGGTCGAGTACATAGGCCAGCTCGTCGGGCAGGACGACACCCACAGCGGGCACCCCCGTGTCTCTACTGGTACGTGGCAGCAGAAGTATTGACGGTTCGTGAGCATATCGGGTTCCGCGCCGAAGCCGGTTTCCATCGGATTTGATCAATTCTGGTTGCGGTGCCCCCTCGTGAAACCGCCCCCGGCGTCCCGCAGTTGTCACGGCCCGGCACACGCCGGCGCGGCCCCGCCTAGGCTGCAGCCATGTCAGGACCGGAACTGCGGCAGATCCGCGCCTTTCTCACCGCCTTCGCCCGCCGCCAGGCGGTCCGCACCGTCGAGCTGCCCGGCGGCTTCGCCGCGCTCGACGACGCCTTCGCGTTCTCCCACGGCAACAACCGCGTCGTCGTCGACGGCGCGCCCGGCGACGTCGACCCCGAGGCGCTGCCCGCCCTCGCCGACGACGCGCTGGCCCATCTGAAGCACCGCGCGATCACCGTGCTCGACGACGCGACCGGCACCGCCTGCGCCGGACCCCTGACCCGCGCCGGCTACAGCCACTCGGCCGAGCTCGTCATGCTGCACACCGGCCCGGTACCGGACGGCGGCCCGGCGGAGGAGGTGGATCTCGACGCCTTCCGCGTCCCCCTCGCGCGGCGCTGGCGCGGTTTCCTCCCGGCGGCCGACGACGATGCCGTCCGGCAGCTCGTGGACCGCCGCGAGACCCGGCGCCGCGGCGCGGACTCCGTCGGCTTCATCGGTGCCCGGACGGCGGAGGGCGACGTCGCGTCCTGGGCCGATCTCTACATGGACCCCGTGGCGGGCATCGCCCAGATCGAGGACCTGATCACCTCCGAGGACCACCTCGGCCGCGGCTACGCCGACGCCGTCCTGTCCACCGCCCTGCGCCGGGCCGTTGACGCGGGCTGCGCCACGCGCTTCCTCATCGCCGACGCCGACGACTGGCCGCGCTACTGGTACGGCCGTCGCGGCTTCACCGTCATCGGCCGTTTCCACAGCTTCGCCCGCGACTGACGGTGCCCTTCCGTAGGCTGGTGACTACGGAGCGTGCGGGGATGTGTGCGGATGACCGGCGAGGTGACCCAGCCGCCGATGGCGTGGCGGTACTGCGGCAACCAGGTCAAGCTCTGGCGTGAGCAAGCGGGCGTCACGCGCGAGCGGTTGGCCGACGAGGCGGGCTACGGCATCGAGACGGTGCGCTCCATGGAGCTCGGGCGCCGGCGTCCGATGCTGCGCCTGCTCCAGGTGGCGGACCACTTGTGCGGCGCGGGCGGCAAGCTGGTGGCGGCCCAGGAGTTCCTGAAACCGGAGAAGTTCCCGGAGCGCACGCGGGAGTTCATGCAGGCGGAGGCCGAGGCCGTCGCACTGTACGGCTGCGAGCCACTGCTGATCCCCGGCCTGTTGCAGACCGAGGCCTATGTCCGCGCCCTGATCGGCAACAGCTGCCCGCCTCTCGACGACGAGACCATCGAGGAGCGTGTCACGGCTCGCATGGCACGTCAGGAAAGACTCCGGCGGAAGCCGACGGTGCTGTTCGGCTTTGTCATCTATGAGGCCGCCCTGCATTCCGGGGTGGGTGGCCCCGAAGTGATGCGGAGCCGAATGCACCACCTGTTGGCGGTAGGAGCCATGCGCAACGTCGCTGTCCAGGTACTGCCGGTCGACCGTGCCGCCTATCCCGCGCTCAGCGGTTCGCTGGTTCTGCTCGAGACGGAGGATCACGAGCACTACGAGACCAGCGCGCTGTACTCGGAGCCCGCAAGGGTCAGCACGCTGTCCCAGCGCCATGGCATCATCCGCATGCAGGCCCTTGGGGTCGAGGAGTCCGCGCAGTTCATCGGGCGAGTGGCGGAGGCGATGTGAGCGCACAGTTCGTGTGGTTCAAGTCCAGCTACAGCGACGACCAGGGCGGGAACTGCGTCGAGGTCGCCCTCTCCTGGCGCACGTCCACGTACAGCGACACCGAGGGCAGCGACTGCGTCGAGGTCGCACCGACCGTCGACGCCGTGCACGTCCGGGACTCCAAGGACCCGCAGGGTCCCACGCTCGCGTTCGCGCCCGCCGCCTGGGCGGAGTTCGTCGCCGCCGTCGCGGCGGGGGGCGGCTTTGCGGGTATCGGCCTGCCGGGCCCCGCCTGAGGGGAGCCGACGCTTTAAGGTGGCGCCGTTGCCACTCGTGATGGGGAGACCGCAATGGTGATGGGCGGACGGCGCAGCGGCAGGCCGACGCTGGAGGAGGTCGCCGCGCGGGCCGGTGTGGGCCGCGGCACGGTCTCGCGGGTGATCAACGGGTCGCCGCGGGTCAGCGAGCACACCAAGGCCGCCGTGGAGGCCGCCATCGCCGAACTCGGCTATGTGCCCAACCGGGCGGCCCGTGCCCTGGCGGCCAACCGCACCGACGCCATCGCGCTGGTCATCCCGGAGGAGGAGACCCGGCTCTTCGCGGAGCCGTACTTCTCCGACATCATCCGCGGTGTGGGTGCCGCACTGGCCGACACCGACATGCAACTGCTGCTGACGCTGCTGCGGACCCCCAAGGAGCGGCAGCGCTTCGCCCAGTACCTCGGGGCGCACCGGGTGGACGGCGTCCTGCTGGTGTCGGTCCACGAGAACGACCCGCTGCCCGACCTGCTGGAGCAGATGGCGGTGCCCACGGTGCTCAGCGGCCGCCGCTCGGACCGGGAGTCGGTGGCGTACGTCGACTCCGACAACGTCGGCGGCGCCCGCTCGGCGGTGGAGCACCTGCTGGGCCGCGGCTGCCGGGCGGTCGCGACCATCACCGGGCCGCCGGACATGTACGTCGCCCGCTGCCGGCTCGACGGCTACCGGCAGGCGATCGGGGACGCCGGGCTGGTCCCGGACGACGACCTGGTCGCCCGCGGCGACTTCACCGAGGAGGGCGGCCGCGCCGCGATGCGCGCCCTGCTGGAGCGGCGGCCGGACGTCGACGCGGTCTTCGCCGCCTCGGACGTCATGGCGAGCGGTGCGTTGCAGGTGCTGCGCGAGTTCGGCCGCCGGGTGCCGGACGACGTGGCGCTGATCGGTTTCGACGACTCCGCCGTGGCCCGGCACACCGATCCGCCGCTGACGAGTGTGCGCCAGCCCATCGAGGAGATGGGCCGCACCATGGCCCGGGTGCTGCTGGAGGAGATCGGGGCGGACACCGCGCCCCGACGGCACGTCGTGCTCCCGACCGAGCTGGTGCGGCGCGAATCGGCGTGACGCCGGGGCCGGTTCCCCGGAAGTGACCCCCGCCACAGTGAGAAGGGTCACGGTGTGATATCGCCCGGTGGGGGGCTCGGCCGGGGGTCGCTGTCGGACCCGGCCGATAACATCACGGGTATGTCACCGACCGTTCTGGACCGCCGATCCGTCGAGGCCGCCAACGAGGCCATACGGCGGTATGTGGCGGGCCGGCGTACCTGGTCGCGCGCCGAACTGGCCGAGCTGGACCGCCTGCGCGCGATCTGGCAGGCCGCCCGTCAGGGCCACGGCCGCGGCCGCACGCAGGGCCGCAAGGGCGAGGAGTAGGAACTCCCCGGCAATGCCGACACAAGATGTCGGGTATGCCGGGGAGCATCGTCGTATGACGACACGCTGGGCGGACTTCGAGGCCGCGGAACCCGGTCTCGCACAGGCCGTGACCACACGATTCAGCCCCTACAAGCACCATGTGCTCGCCACGCTGCGGGCCGACGGCTCCCCGCGGGTGACCGGTATCGAGGCGGAGTTCCGGCTCGGGGAGCTGTGGTTCGGCATGATGCCGAACTCGCGCAAGGCCCTCGACCTGCGCCGCGACCCGCGTTTCTCCCTCCATGTGAACCCCGGTCCCGGCACTTCCATGGACGGCGGCGACATCAGGATCAGCGGCCGCGCCGTGGAGGTCACCGACCCCGCGGCCGTCGCCCGCTTCACCGGTGAGGTGACGGTGCCGGAGGGCCCGTTCCACCTCTTCGCCGCCGAACTGGACGAGGTCGTGCGGACGTACGTCGACGACCCCGACATCGTGCTCCAGGTCTGGCGGCCGGGCCGCCCCGTGCGCACCCTGCGGCGCGGCGCCGGCGACGGGCCCCCGCGCGAGGGGGACTGAGTCCCGGTCAGCCCGCCGCGAAGGGGCTGCCGCCGTCGCGCACGACCGCGACGAGGTCCGCCAGGTGCCGCAGGGCCGCGGTGTGGAGCTGAGGGCCGTAACTGATCCGGGCGACGCCCAGCTCCGCCAGCCGGGGCGTCGCCGGACCGCCGGGCCGGGCAAGGACGTTGACGGGGCGTCCGCCGGCGGCGGCGACCAGGGCCGCCGTGGTCTCCTCGTCCAGCCGGCCGAAGGGGTACACGCAGTCCGCCCCCGCCTCCAGGTACAGCCGGATCCGCCGGGCGGCCTCCGCGGGCCGCTCGTGCGCCGGTGCCGGCTCCCGCACCAGGGCATCGGTGCGGGCGTTGATCACCAGGTCGGGATCGGCCGCGCGGACGGCGGCGAGGAAGTCGGCCTGCTCCCCGGCGTCCACCAGGCGGCCCGTGCGCGGATCGGTGTCCTCCAGGTTGCAGCCGACGGCCCCGGTCGCGGCCAGCCGCTCGGCGAACTCCGCCGGGGCGAATCCGTAGCCCCGCTCCATGTCCGCCGTCACCGGGACCCCGGCGGCCCGCACGACGCGCGCGACCGCGGCCAGCATCTCCGCGGGTGGCACGACCTCCCCGTCGGGGTGGCCCAGGGACGCCGCGACGGGCGCGCTGCCGGTGGCGACGGCCGGGAACCCCGCCTCGGCCACCACACGGGCCGAGGCGGCGTCCCACACGTTGGGCAGGGTCAGCGGGCGGCCGGGGACGTGCAGTGCGCGCAGGCGGGCGGCGAGCCGCGCGGGGGAGGAGTCCGTGGTGCTCATGGGCCCACCGTAGGCGGGCCGCCGCCCGGCCGCCCGGTCCAATCGGGGCCCGTCCCGGTGGGCCACCTGGCGGGTGCGCCCGCCGCGGGTCTGCCGCAAGCTGGAAGGGTGACCGACACCCCCATCGTCGTCTCCCTCGTCCACGAGGGGGACCCGCCGTTCCGGATCGTCCAGATCGGCGGGGAGACCGTGGGCATCGCCCATGACCTCCTCGACGTCGTCCGTATCTGCCACCAGGCCGGTATCGACCACGTGGACCTCGACGACCCGGCCGTCGTGCGCTGGGTCGGTGGCGCCAAGTACCACTGGAAGCCCTGATCGGCGTTCTCTCACGCTGTGCCGCACGGTGATCAACCAGGGCCGTGCCCTGCGATGTTGATGTGCGAAGCTGTCGTCTGCCGTCCGCGGGCCGGGAGCCCGGACGGTCGTCGAGAGGAGCGCAGCGTGAGACAGGACGGCTTCCGCGCCGAGGAGATAGACACCAGCAGGCCGCACCCCGCGCGGATCTACGACTACCTGCTGGGCGGCAAGGACAACTACGAGGTGGACCGCCACGCGGGCGACGAACTTGCCGCCGCGGCACCCGAGGTGAGGATCGGCGTACAGGCCAACCGGGGCTTCCTCCAGCGCGCCGTCCGGTACGTCGTCGGCAGCGGCGTCCGCCAGATCCTCGACATCGGCACCGGGCTGCCCACCTCGCCGAACGTGCACGAGATCGCGCAGGAGACCGCGCCGGACGTGCGCATCGCGTACGTCGACAACGACCCGATCGTGAACACCTACGCCAGCACGCTGCTCAGCCGGCCCGGCGCCACCAGCGTCGTCCTCGCCGACCTGCGCGACCCGCAGGGGATCGTGGACCACCCCGACGTCCGCAAGGTCATCGACTTCGACGAGCCGGTCGCCCTGCTGCTCGTCGCCGTGCTCCACTTCCTCACCGACGCGGAGCAGCCCGGGCAGGTCGTCGCGAGCTTGCGCGACGCGCTCCCGGCCGGCAGCTTCCTGGTGCTCTCGCACGCCACGGGCGACTTCGCGGACCGCAGCGAGGCCCAGGCCGTCTACAGCAAGGCCACCGCCTCCTTGAACCTGCGTTCCCGCTCCGAGGTCGAGAGCTTCTTCGACGGCTTCGAACCGGTCGCGCCCGGTCTGGTCCAGGTCCCGTTCTGGCACCCGGACACCGAGCCCTCGCCGCGCTCCGGCGAGATCGGCTTCTACGGCGGCGTGGCCCGCAAGGCCTAGGCTCCGGCCGGACGACCGGGAGAGGGCCCCCGCGCCGCGGCGACGCGGCGGGGGGCCCTTCGTGGTTCCGCGCGGCCCGGTACGGCACGAAGAAGGCCCGGCCTGCTCGCGCAGACCGGGCCTTGATCGTTCAGGGTGAGTGACGGGACTCGAACCCGCGGCCACCTGGACCACAACCAGGTGCTCTACCAACTGAGCTACACCCACCATGTCCGGCGCTTTGTTTCCTTCGCACCGGCCGAGGAAAAGTGTACAGGGTCCGGGAGGGTGCTCGCGCCTACCTTTTCCGCGGGTCGGTCACTTCGCCGTTTCCGCAGGCAGGACGTGCTTCGCGGCGATGGTGCGGGCGGTCTCCGTGTCGGGTCCCGGCTGGGGGACGAAGACCGCCTCGCGGTAGTAGCGCAGCTCCGCGATGGACTCGCGGATGTCGGCGAGCGCCCGGTGGTTGCCGTTCTTCTCGGGGCTGGCGAAGTAGGCCCGCGGGTACCAGCGGCGGGACAGCTCCTTGATCGAGGAGACGTCCACGATGCGGTAGTGCAGGTGCTGCTCGAGCGTCGGCATGTCACGGGCGAGGAAGCCCCGGTCGGTGGAGACGGAGTTGCCGCACAGCGGCGCCTTGCGGGGCTCCCTCACGTACTGGCGCACGTAGTCCAGGACGAGCTTCTCGGCCTCCTCCAGGGTCACGCCGCCGTCCAGCTCCTGCAGCAGCCCCGAGGCGGTGTGCATCGTGCGGACGATGTCGGGCATGCTCTCCAGCGCCTCCGCGGGAGGGCGGATCACGATGTCGACCCCCTCCCCGAGCACATTGAGCTCCGAGTCGGTGACGAGCGCCGCCACCTCGATCAGAGCGTCCTGGGCCAGGGAGAGCCCGGTCATCTCGCAGTCGATCCACACCATCCGGTCGTTCATACGTCTCACCCTACGGGGCGATCCCGCGGAGCAGGCATAGCCGCGTTCCTGCTCCGTCCGTCCCGTCCGTCGCGGGACCGCCGCAGCGGGTGCACCTCGCGGGCGTCGAAGCGGCTGCCGGCCTGCTCGGGGATGCGGGCCGCGTAGCCGTCGGGGTCCTGCTTGACGATGCCGGCGCCGGCCGGCGGACCGCCCTGGCCCGGGATCGGGAGCACGCCGCCGGAGCGCTCGGCCTGCTGCGGGGAGCCGCGGCGCGGCGCGGGCACGGGGCCGCCGGACGGCTCGTGGCCGCGCGGGTCCTTGGCGGCCGCGGGTGCGTCGGCCTCGTCGTGGGGGCGCCGGGCACGGAAGGCGGTGCGGTAGGAGGCGGGGGAGGAGCCCAGCTGGCGGCGGAAGTGGCCGCGCAGGGCGACGGGGGACCGGAAGCCGCAGCGGGCGGCGACCTCGTCCACCGAGTAGTCGGAGGTCTCCAGCAGGCGCTGCGCCTGGAGGACGCGCTGGGTGATCAGCCACTGAAGGGGCGCGCTGCCGGTCAGGGTGCGGAAGCGGCGGTCGAAGGTGCGGCGGCTCATGTAGGCGCGCGCGGCGAGGGTCTCCACGTCGAACTGCTCGTGCAGGTGCTCCAGGGCCCATGCGACGACCTCGGCGAGGGGATCGCCCCCGATCTCCTCCGGTAAAGAGCGGTCCAGATGCCGTGGCTGGCCGCCCCAGTCGCCCCTGCGCGGCGGTACGACCAGCCGGCGGGCCAGCGCGTTGGCGGCCTCGCTGCCGTGGTCGCTGCGCACCACGTGCAGGCACAGGTCGATCCCGGCGGCGGTGCCGGCGCTGGTGAGCACGTCGCCGTCGTCGACGAAGAGTTCGCGGGGGTCGACATGGACCGAGGGGTAGCGCTTGGCCAGTGTCGGCGCGTACATCCAGTGCGTGGTGGCGGGGCGCCCGTCCAGCAGCCCGGCGGCGGCGAGCACGAAGGCGCCGGTGCACAGGCCGATGATGCGCGCGCCCTCCTCGTGGGCGCGGCGCAGGGCGTCCAGCGCCTCGGGGGGCGGCGGTTGCGAGATGGAGCGCCAGGCGGGCACCACGACCGTGCCGGCCCGTGAGAGGGCCTCCAGCCCGTAGGGCGCGGACAGTTCGAGGCCGCCGGTGGTGCGCAGCGGGCCGTCCTCGCCGGCGCAGACCAGCAGACGGTAGCGGGGTACCCCGGCGTCCTGGCGGTCGATGCCGAACACCGACAGGGGAATCGAGCTCTCGAAGATGGGGCCGCCGCTGAACAGCATGACGGCCACGACCTCCTGACGGCGCCGCGCCGACAGCTTGCGGGGCGCGCGGCCGGCCGCCGAGGCGACCGACGGGGCCGCCGCGGAAGCGGTGGCGGCCGGTGCCGCCGGAACTCCCGGGAGGTTCGGGAAGCCGTGGGCGGCCGGGGCCGCCGGAGTTGCGGCAGTGGCCGGGGCGCCCGGGGCACCCGGGACCCCCGAAGACACGGACAGTGCGGTGGACATGCCGGCGGCCGACTGGATCTCCGCCATGGTGCCGGTCCTGGACTCCTGGTTCATGGAGCTGGGGCCCCCCTCGGTCGACTCGTCCTCTCGGTCCTGCACGGATCCCCCGCCGTTGTCTCTCAAGATCGAATCTACTGGCTCAGTTGCATCCGCAATGGCAAGTTCATCACCTGCCGGTATGTCGACATGACCACGTGGCGTGAAGCATTCGATCACGAAGAGTTCCGCTCGTGAAGTGTGCCTTGAAGCGGTGGACAGGCGCACAAGGCTTGTGCGCCCCCTCATTCCGGTTCCTCACCGGCGACAGGGCGGTTGGCGGTGGTGTGTCCCAAGTGGCCTTCGCCACAAGGAAGTTGGCTGAAAATGAGGGGAATCAGTGTACGCGCCCCAGGTCAGCGCCCCGTCGTGCGCCCCCCATGTGGCCGATGAACGAGTGCGCCCCCAGGGCCCGAAGGAGCCCTGAGGACGATTCCGGATATGGCCGGTGGCGGACAGGCCGGGACAAGGGGCGGAGGGGCGACTTGTCCGGTTGGCGACGTGGCGTTGCGCTCGGCGCCTCGCTCCGGCATTCTCCTGGAAACTCCGGGGTAAGGGGACGCTGTGAGGGTCCGCGCACCTCTGGGCACTGGACCGGGGCCGCCGTACTCTGGAGTGAGCGGGAAGGGCAGCCCCTTACTGGTCGAAATCCGGTCGGTCCCGCGGCCCCCGCACTGTTGTTGTCCGCCCTCTCGGTGCCACCGGCGCCGACCTTGCCGAGAAACCGCATCATGGCCGGTTACGAGCTCCCCGAGCCCGCCGACGGAAAGCCGCTCGCCGAATCGGCGGCGGTCCCGCAGGCGGACTCCGAGCCGCGCGCTGCCTGCGACCCCGCCTTCAGGCACGGGGTGGTGGTCGGCTTCGACGGCTCCCTGTCCAGCGAGCGGGCGCTCGCGTACGCCATCGGCATGGCGCGCCGTTCGGGTTCCGCGCTGATCATCGTGCATGTCGCCAACCGCCTGCCGGCCACCGTGTGGGCCGGCTGCGAACCGCCCGTCTTCGTCGACGTCCCCGACCACCGCACCGAGGTGCTCGGCCTCGAACTCGCCTGCGCCGACCACCTGTCGGAGGTTCCCTGGATCCTCGTCGAGCGCGGCGGGGACATCTGCCACGAGCTGGAGGAGGTCGGCCGGGAGTACGAGGCCGACGCCATCGTGGTGGGCGGGACGCACGGGATCATCGGCAAGATCTTCGGATCGGTCGCCGGACGGCTCGCCCGGCGCGCCCAGCGGCCTGTCGTGGTCATTCCATAACGATTCGGCGCCAGTTGCCGTGAATGTCGGCTCCGCGGGATTGCTTGTGCCCTTGTGAAGGGTATCTCACCTGCAGTTTCTTCCCTCGAACACGAAGGGGGCCGGCGGTGGACAACGACGTCTCCACGGCACGTTCAGCAGGAGTCGGCGCAGCGGCTCTGGGATATCTGGCACTCGGCCTGACACTGATCGCCTACGGGCTGTTCAGCACGGGCGTCATCGACAACGCCGCGGCGGCCGACGCCGCGCGGCTCGCGCTCTTCGTCGGCGGCATCACCCAATTCGTCGCCGGCATGTGGGAGTTCTACGGCGGCAACGGCTTCACCGGCACCGCGTTCGCCTCGCTGGGCGCCTTCTGGGTGACCTGGTCCGGCGGGTCCGGCGCGGGTGCGAGCAAGGAGGTCGTCGGGCTGTTCATGCTCCTGTGGGCGCTGCTGGCACTCACCCTCACGATGGCGGCCTGGCAGATGGGCGGCGTGGCACAGGCGGCCTTCGGGCTGCTGACCGTCTCCGCCGCGCTGTCCGGCATCGCCGCCCTGGCCTCCAACGGCGGACTCGGCAAGGTGGCCGGCTGGATCGGCCTGGTGGCCGGCGTGGTCGCCTGGTACGGCGGCACCGCACTGCTCACCAACGCCGCCTGGGGCCGCAGGGCCCTGGCGGACGGCTGGCGGCTGGGCGTCCCGCACCGCGGGCACGCGGCCTGACCCACCGGTACGGAACGGCCCCCCGCGCCGCAGGGCGCGGGGGGCCGTTCCGTGTGCACGGGGGCGCGGGGCCTACTCCACGGTGACGGACTTCGCCAGGTTGCGCGGCTTGTCGATGTCCCGGCCCAGCGCCAGCGCCGAGTGGTACGCCAGCAGTTGCAGCGGGATGCCCATCAGCACCGGGTCGAGCTCCGGCTCGTTGCGCGGGACGACGATGGTGTGGTCGGCCTTCGCCTCCACCTGGTGCGCCACCGCGAGGATGCGGCCGCTGCGCGCCTTGATCTCCTCCAGCGTCGCCCGGTTCTTGTCCACCAGCTCGTCGTCCGGGACGATCGCCACGGTCGGCACCGACGGCTCGATGAGCGCCAGCGGGCCGTGCTTGAGCTCGGACGCCGGGTAGGCCTCCGCATGGACGTAGGAGACCTCCTTGAGCTTCAGCGAGGCCTCACGGGCGACCGGGTAGCCGCGCACGCGGCCGACGAACATCATGCTCTTGGCGTCCGCGTACTCCGCCGCCAGCCTTTTGATCTCGTCCTCGCCGGCCAGGACCTCGGCGATCTGGCCCGGCAGCTTCCGCAGGCCCTCGATGATCCGCCGGCCGTCGGCGACCGACAGGTCGCGGATCCGGCCGAGGTGCAGCGCGAGCAGCGCGAAGGCCACGGCGGTGTTGGTGAAGCACTTGGTGGACACCACGCACACCTCGGGGCCCGCGTGCACGTACATGCCGCCGTCGGTCTCCCGGGCGATGGCGCTGCCGACCACGTTGACCACGCCCAGGACGCGCGCGCCCTTGCGCTTGAGCTCCTGGACGGCCGCGAGGGTGTCGTACGTCTCGCCGGACTGGCTGACGGCGATGTAGAGCGTGTCCGGGTCCACCACCGGGTTGCGGTAGCGGAACTCCGAGGCCGGCTCGGCGTCCGCCGGGATGCGGGCCAGTTCCTCGATCATCTGGGCGCCGATCTGGCCCGCGTGGAACGCCGAGCCGCAGCCGAGGATCTTCACCCGGCGCACCGCGCGCGCCTCGCGGGCGTCGAGGTTCAGCCCGCCCAGGTGGACGGTGGAGAAGCGGTCGTCGATCCGGCCGCGCAGCACGCGGTCCACCGCGTCCGGCTGCTCGGCGATCTCCTTGTGCATGTACGTGTCGTGGCCGCCGAGGTCGTAGTTCTCGGCCTCCCACTCGATGGTGGTCGGCTCGGGCGACGTGCGGCTGCCGGCCGTGGTGTACGTGCGGTAGTCGCCGGCCTTCAAGGTGGCCATCTCGCCGTCGTCCAGGGTGACGACCTGGCGGGTGTGGCGGACCAGGGCGGCGACGTCGGAGGCGACCAGCATCTCGTGCTCGCCGATGCCGAGCACGACCGGGGAGCCGTTGCGGGCGACCACGATGCGGTCCGGGAAGTCGGCGTGCAGGACGGCGATGCCGTAGGTGCCCTCGATGCGCGACAGGGCCTGCTGGACCCGCTCCTCCAGCGTCTCCGCGTCGGAGCGCGCGATGAGGTGGGCCAGCACCTCGGTGTCGGTCTCGGAGGCGAAGACCACGCCGTCGGCGGTCAGCTTGGCCCGCAGTTCGGCGGCGTTGTCGACGATGCCGTTGTGGACGACCGCGATTTTGCCCTCGGTGTCCAGATGGGGGTGGGCGTTCTCGTCGCTGGGGGCGCCGTGGGTGGCCCAGCGGGTGTGGGCGATGCCCGTGGTGCCCGCGAAGCGCTTGGGGACGCGGGCCTCCAGCTCACGGACCCGGCCCTTGGCCTTGACGGCCTTCAGGCCGCCGGACTTGCCCGTGATGACGATGCCCGCCGAGTCGTACCCGCGGTACTCCAGCCTCTGCAGGCCCTCCAGCAGCAGCGGCGCGACATCGCGCCTGCCGATGTATCCGACGATTCCGCACATGGTGGTTGTCCCTCCCGATCGTGGTGCGGCCCGAACGCCGTGGGGTGCGGCGGGCCGGCCCCGGACGCGAGGCGCCCGCGGACCGTGCGTCAGCCGTAGACGATGCGGCGCAGCTGCCGCAGCGAGAACTCCGGCGGGGCCACCGCGCGGTGCGGCAGCTCGGCGGTGATCCGTTCGAAGATCTCCGCGTTCTGCAGCCCCTTGGACTGCAGCTCGCGGTGACGCCGCCGTACGAAGTCCTCGGCCGTCTCGTCGAAGTACGCCAGGACGTCGAGGACCACCCGGGCGGCCTCGCCGCGGCTCAGCGGCGTGGTCCGCACCAGGTGGTCCACCAGGTCGTCATGCGGCGTCCGGCGTTCGAGCACCGCTCGATACTGAGGGACGGGCGGGAGGGTTTGCAAGAATCCTGCCCGATATCGGGCAGGGGGCGGTGGAAACTACGCCGGAAGGCCGAGCTCGCGCGCGATCAGGATGCGCTGCACTTCGCTCGTGCCCTCCCCGATCTCCAGGATCTTGGAGTCCCGCCACATACGGGCCACCGGGTACTCGTTCATGAAGCCGTAGCCGCCGTGGATCTGCGTGGCCTCCCGGGCATTGGTGACCGCGCTCTCGGAGGAGTAGAGCTTGGCCATCGCCGCCTCCTTCTTGACCGGCTCACCGGCCACCAGCCGGGATGCCGCGTCCCGCCAGGCGAGCCGGGCGGTGTGGGCGCGCATCTCCATGTCGGCGATCTTGAACTGGATCGCCTGGTTGGTGCCGATCGGGCGGCCGAAGGCGACCCGCTCCCTGGCGTACGCCAGCGACTCGTCCACACAGCCCTGCGCCAGGCCGGTCGCCAGCGCCGAGATCGCGATCCGGCCCTCGTCCAGGGTGCGCAGGAACTGCGCGTAGCCCCGGCCCCGCTCGCCCAGCAGGTTGGCGGCGGGCACCCGGCAGTCGGCGAAGGACAGCTCACGGGTGTCCGAGGCGTTCCAGCCGACCTTGCTGTACTTCTTGGACACCGTGAAGCCGGGCGTACCGGACGGCACGATGATCGAGGAGATCTCCGGGCGGCCGTCCTCGGCGCGCCCGGTGACGGCGGTGACCGTGACCAGGGCGGTGATGTCCGTGCCCGAGTTGGTGATGAAGCACTTGGTGCCGTTGATCACCCACTCGCCGGTCGCCTCGTCCAGCCGCGCGGTGGTGCGCGTGCCGCCCGCGTCCGAGCCGCACTCCGGCTCCGTCAGGCCGAAGGCACCCAGCTGCTCGCCCGCGGTCAGGCGGGGCAGCCACTCCCGCTTCTGCTCCTCGGTGCCGTAGCGGAAGACCGGCATCGCGCCGAGGGAGACCCCCGCCTCCAGGGTGATCGCCACCGAGGAGTCCACCCGGGCCAGTTCCTCCAGGGCCAGGCAGAGGGCGAAGTAGTCGCCGCCCATGCCGCCGTACTCCTCGGGGAAGGGCAGCCCGAACAGGCCCATGCGGCCCATCTCGCGGACGATCTCGTAGGGGAACTCGTCCTGCTCGTAGAACTCGCCGATCTTCGGCGCTACGACGTCGTGCGCGAACTCCTCGACCGTGCGGCGGAGTTCCTCGTACTCGGCGGGGAGCCGGTGGGCGGTCGTCATGGCAGTGATCACTCCTGGTGGGAGAGGGCGCGGACGGTACGGGACGGGCTGGGTCGGCCCAGGTGCCCGGCCATCCACACGCTGGTGGCGGTGAGACGGCCGATGTCGACCCCGGTCTCGACGCCGAGGCCGTCGAGCATCCAGACCAGGTCTTCGGTGGCGAGGTTGCCGGTGGCGCTCTTGGCGTACGGGCAGCCGCCGAGACCTCCGGCGGAGGCGTCGACGACACCGACGCCGTGCCGGAGGGCGGCCAGGGTGTTGGACAGCGCCTGGCCGTACGTGTCGTGGAAGTGCACGGCGAGCCGGTCGACCGGCACACCGAGACCGGCCAGGGCGTCCAGCAGGGCCACCACATGGCCGGGGGTCGCCACACCGATGGTGTCGCCGAGGCTCAGCTCGTCGCACCCCAGCTCGTACAGGCGGCGGGCGACGGAGGCGGCCTGGGCCACCGGCACCGCGCCCTCCCAGGGGTCGCCGAAGCACATCGACAGATAGCCGCGGACCCGGGCGCCGGCCTCGCGGGCGCGGGCGACCACCGGCGCGAACATCGCCAGGGACTCCTCCACCGTGCGGTTGAGGTTCGCCTTGGCGAAGGACTCCGTGGCGCTGCCGAAGACGGCGACCTCGCGCACGCCGAGGGCCAGCGCACGTTCCAGACCGTGGTCGTTGGGCACCAGGACCGGCAGCCGCACCCCCTCGCCGAGGTCGTCCAGCAGCGGCATCAGCTGCTCGGCGTCCGCCAGTTGGGGCACCCACTTGGGGTGCACGAAACTCGTCGCCTCGATGGTCGTCAGTCCGGCGCCGGCCAGGCGGTGCACGAACTCCGCCTTCACCTCGGTCGGCACGGTCGCCTTCTCGTTCTGCAGGCCGTCGCGCGCGCCCACCTCGTGGATGCGCACCCGGCGCGGGAGCCCGTCCAGGGGCACCGACATGGGCAGTCCGAGACGTTCGTCCCCGGCCGTCACTTCGCCTCCTCCTCACGCGGGTCCTGATGCGGCGTGACAACGGCGAGCACCTGGTCCATGGCGACCGTGCTGCCCGGGCTCACGTCGATCTCGGTGACCGTGCCGTCGTGCGGGGCGGTGATGACGTGCTCCATCTTCATCGCCTCGACCACCAGCAGGCTCTGGCCCGCGGTGACCTCGTCGCCCTTGCCGACCTTGACCACGGTCACCGTGCCGGGCATGGGCGCGGCGAGGGTGTCCACCCCGCCGGCGCCCGCGCCGCCGCGCAGTGCCGCCTCGACCGGGTCGTACGCCTGGACGTGCCAGCCGTCGCCGTCCCGGCCGAGCCACTCGCCGGCGTGGTCGAAGGCATGGGTGACGCCGTCCCACTCCACCGTGACCCGCGGGCCGGCCCCGGCGACCAGCCGGGCCCGCACCGCGGGGCCGTCACCGACGCGCACCGTGGCGTCCCCCGCCCGGCCGCGCAAGCGCACCGCGACCGGCTCCCGCCCCGGGACGCGCAGCCAGTGCGGCGTCCACGCGGGCTCGCCGCCCAGCCGCCAGCCGCCCGGCACCGAGAAGGGGTCGGTCCACACCGAGGGCGGGCCCGCGGGCTCCAGGGCGGCGTGCCGCAGCAGCGCCGCCGCCGCGTAGACCTCCTCGGGCACCTCGGACGGTACGAGCCCGGCCAGTTCGCGGTCGATCAGCCCGGTGTCCAGCTCGCCGGAGACGACCTCGGGGTGCGCCAGCAGGCGCCGCAGGAAGCCGGTGTTGGTCTCCAGGCCCAGCACGCTCGTGCCGGCCAGCGCCGCCCGCAGCCGGCGCAGCGCGGTGGCGCGGTCCGGGCCGTGCGCGACGACCTTGGCCAGCATCGGGTCGTAGGACGTGCCGATCTCGCTGCCCTCGGTCAGGCCGGAGTCGACCCGGACGCCCTCGCCCGCGGGCTCCCGCAGCGCCAGCACCGTGCCGGCCGAGGGAAGGAAGCCCCGGGAGGGGACCTCCGCGCAGATCCGAGCCTCGACGGCGTGGCCGTCCAGGGCGATGTCCTCCTGGGCGAGAGGCAGCCGTTCGCCGGCCGCGATCCGCACCTGCCACTCCACCAGGTCCAGCCCGGTGACGAGTTCGGTGACCGGGTGCTCGACCTGGAGCCGGGTGTTCATCTCCATGAAGCAGTACGCGGCCGGGTCGGCGCCGGGGACGATGAACTCCACCGTGCCCGCGCCGACGTAGCCGCAGGACAGCGCCGCCTGCACGGCGGCGGCGCCCATGGCGGCGCGGGTCTCCTCGTCCAGCAGGACGGAGGGCGCCTCCTCGATCACCTTCTGGTGGCGGCGCTGCAGTGAGCACTCGCGCTCGCCGAGGTGCACGACATGCCCGTGGCCGTCGGCGAGCACCTGGATCTCGATGTGCCGGGGGCGGTCGATCCACCGCTCCACCAGCAGTGTGTCGTCACCGAAGGAGCCCCGCGCCTCGCGCCGGGCGGCCGCGATCTCCTCGCCGAGCAGCGCCTGGTCGCGCACCAGGCGCATGCCCTTGCCGCCGCCGCCCGCCGACGGCTTGAGCAGCACAGGGGTGCCGATCTCCAGCGCGGCGGCGGTCAGTTGCTCGTCGGTGAGGCCGCTGCCGCTGCTGCCGGGCACCACGGGCACCCCGGCCGCCTGGACGGTCTCCTTGGCGCGGATCTTGTCGCCCATCAGCTCGATGGCGCGGGCGGGCGGGCCGATGAAGACGAGCCCGGCGTCCTCGCAGGCGCGGGCGAAGGCGGCGTTCTCGGCGAGGAAGCCGTAACCGGGGTGGACGGCCTGGGCGCCGCTGCGGGCGGCCGCCTCCAGCAGCCGCTCGGCGGACAGGTAGCTCTCGGCGGCGGACGCCGGGCCGATGCGCACGGCGGTGTCGGCCTCGCGCACATGGCGGGCGTCGGCGTCCGCGTCGCTGAAGACGGCGACCGAGCGCACCCCGAGCCGCCGCAGGGTGCGGATCACCCGGACCGCGATCTCGCCGCGGTTGGCGACCAGGACGGTGTCGAACATCTGCGGAGTCACGGTCGTCCCCCTACATCCGGAAGACGCCGTAGCCGGGCGCCTCGGGATCGCGTTGCGGAATGGGCGCGTTGGCGCAGGCGGTGAGGGCGAGCCCGAGCACCTGGCGGGTCTGGAGCGGGTCGATGACGCCGTCGTCCCACAGCCGGGCCGTCGCGTAGTACGCGTTGCCCTGCTCCTCGTACTGCGCGCGGATCGGGGACTTGAAGCCCTCCTCGTCCTCCGCCGCCCAGGTGTCGCCGGCCGCCTCGATCTGGTCGCGCTTGACCGTGGCCAGCACGGAGGCCGCCTGCTCGCCCCCCATGACGGAGATCTTGGCGTTGGGCCACATCCACAGGAAGCGCGGCGAATAGGCGCGCCCGCACATCGAGTAGTTGCCCGCGCCGTAGGAGCCGCCGATGACGACGGTCAGCTTGGGCACCCGGGTCGTGGCGACCGCGGTCACCATCTTGGCGCCGTGTTTCGCGATGCCGCCCGCCTCGTACTGACGGCCCACCATGAAGCCGGAGATGTTCTGGAGGAAGAGCAGCGGGATCCCGCGCTGGTCGCACAGCTCGATGAAGTGCGCGCCCTTCTGGGCGGACTCGGAGAACAGGATGCCGTTGTTGGCGACGATGCCGACCGGGTGGCCGTGGATGCGGGCGAAGCCGGTCACCAAGGTGGTGCCGTACTCGGCCTTGAACTCCGAGAAGCGGCTGCCGTCGGTGATACGGGCGATCACCTCGCGGACGTCGTACGGGGTGCGCGGGTCGACCGGGACCGCGCCGTAGAGCCCCTCGGGGTCGACGGCGGGCTCCTCCACGGGCGCGACCGTCCAGGGCAGCGCGCCGCGGGCCGGCAGGGTCGCCACGATGTTCCGCACGATGCGCAGGGCGTGGGCGTCGTCCTCGGCCAGGTGGTCGGTGACACCGGAGACACGGGAGTGGACCTCGCCGCCGCCCAGCTCCTCCGCGGTCACGACCTCGCCGGTGGCGGCCTTCACCAGCGGCGGGCCGCCCAGGAAGATCGTGCCCTGGCCGCGCACGATGACCGCCTCGTCGCTCATCGCGGGCACATAGGCACCGCCGGCCGTGCACGAGCCGAGCACGGCGGCGATCTGCGGGATGCCGCGCGCCGACATGGTGGCCTGGTTGAAGAAGATCCGGCCGAAGTGGTCGCGGTCGGGGAAGACCTCGTCCTGGCGCGGCAGGAAGGCGCCGCCGGAGTCCACGAGGTAGAGGCAGGGCAGCCGGTTGTCGAGGGCGATCTCCTGCGCGCGCAGGTGCTTCTTGACCGTCATCGGGTAGTAGGTGCCGCCCTTGACCGTGGCGTCGTTGGCGACGATCACGACCTCGCGCCCGGAGACCCGGCCGATCCCGGCGACGACGCCGGCGGCCGGGGCCTGCCCGTCGTACATCCCGTCGGCGGCCAGCGGCGCCAGTTCGAGGAAGGGCGATCCGGGGTCGAGCAGTCCGTCCACGCGGTCACGGGGGAGCAGTTTGCCGCGCGCGGTGTGCCGGGCGCGGGCTCGCTCGCCGCCGCCGAGGGCGGCCGCGGCGAGCTTCTCGCGCAGCTGCGCGGACAGCTCCTCGTGTGCCTTGGCGTTGGCGTGAAAGGCCTCGCCCGCCGGATCCGCGGCGCTGGCGAGGACGGGTGCTTCCATGTCGCGGGCCCCCGGGTGTTAGCGGTCGTTAACTGTGATGCCCCCTACGTTAGCGGTCGTTAACACGGCTGTCTAGAATATGAGGACCACGAGATCGCGGGGGCGGCCGGACGCCGGACGCCGCCCGGAAAGGTGCGGTGTGGAGCCCACGAGGACGGCCGCGAGGGCGGCAAGCGGCAGACGCGACCAGATCCTTCAGGAGGCCGCGCGGCTCTTCGCCGAACGCGGGTTCCACGGCGTCGGTGTGGACGAGATAGGGGCGGCCTGCGGCATCAGCGGCCCGGGCCTGTACCGGCACTTCGCGGGCAAGGACGCGATGCTGGCCGAGCTGCTCGTCGGCATCAGCGGCCGGCTGCACGCGGCGGGCCGGATGCGCGTCGCCGAGGCGGGCGACCCCGCCGCCGCGCTGGACGCGCTGGTCCAGGGCCACATCGACTTCGCCCTGGACGACCGGGCGCTGATCATCCTGCACGACCGGGAGCTGGACCGGCTGCGCGAGTCCGACCGCAAGCTGGTCCGCCAGTTGCAGCGCCAGTACGTCGAGCAGTGGGTCACGGTCGTCCGGCAGGTCCACCCGGGGGCCGCCGAGGCCGAGGCGCGGGCGGCCGTGCACGCGGTCTTCGGCCTGCTCAACTCCACGCCGCACCTCGGTCCGCACGGCGGGCTGCCCGGGCGTGCGGCGACCGCCGTGCTGCTGCGCCGGCTGGCCCTGGGCGCCTTTGCCGCTCTGGACAGTCCGCGCGACCGGGAAGTAACTTACTGAGCGCTTGCTTATTTCGCTCGGTCTGCAGAGGAGGCGCCACGTGCGTCGCACGGTGTTCAACGAGGACCACGAGGCGTTCCGGGAGACCGTCCGGGACTTCATCGCCCGCGAGGTCGTGCCGGTCTACCCCCAGTGGGAGGAGTCCGGCTACCCGCCCCGTGAGTTCTACAACCGCCTCGGCGAACTGGGCATCTTCGGCATCGAGGTGCCGGAGGAGTACGGCGGCGCCGGCGTCACCGGCTGGAAGTTCAGCGCCGTGGTGACCGAGGAGTGCGCCCGCGCCGGCGTCAGCTTCGGCAGCAGCGGCGTGCACACCGGCCTGGTGCTCCCGTACCTCCTCGAGTTCGCCAACGAGGAGCAGAAGAAGCGCTGGCTGCCCGACTTCATCAGCGGCGACATGATGACGGCCATCGCCATGACCGAGCCCGGCACCGGCTCCGACCTGGCCGGCATGACCACCAACGCCAAGCTCTCCGCGGACGGCACCCACTACGTCCTCAACGGCGCCAAGACCTTCATCACCGGCGGCGTCGTCGCCGACCGCGTGCTCGTGGTCTGCCGCACCGCGCCCGCCACCGCGGAGGACCGCCGCGGCGGCCTGTCGATCCTCGTCGTCGACACCAAGAGCGAGGGGTACGCGGTCGGCCGCAAGCTGGAGAAGATCGGCCTGCGCACCTCCGACACCGCGGAGCTGTCCTTCAGCGACGTCAAGGTGCCCGTCGAGGACCTGCTCGGCGAGGAGGGCAAGGCCTTCTCCTACCTGGCCCACAACCTGCCGGTCGAGCGCCTCGCGATCGCGGTGGGCTCCTACGCGCAGGCCGACGCGGCGGTCCGCTTCGCCGGCCAGTACGTGCGCGACCGCAAGGTGTTCGGCAAGGCCGTCGCCGAGTTCCAGAACACCAAGTTCGTGCTCGCCGAGTGCGCCTCGGACGTGGACGCCATGCAGGCCGTCGTCGACCGCGCGCTGGAAGCCCACGAGCAGGGCGACTTCAACGCCGCCGACGCCGCCCGTGCCAAGCTGTTCTGCACCGAGACGGCGGCCAGGGTCATCGACCGCTGCCTCCAGCTGCACGGCGGCTACGGCTACATGCTGGAGTACCCGATCGCCCGCCTGTACGCGGACAACCGCGTGCACCGCATCTACGGCGGCACCAGCGAGGTCATGAAGTCGATCATCGCCAAGTCGATGGGCCTGTGACCGAGCGGTCCGCCGCCCGGCCCGAGAGAGCACTGTGACCAACGCGAGCCTGCTGTCCCTGCTCGATCTGCTCGACCTGGAGCGGATCGAGCAGGACATCTTCCGCGGCGCCAGCCGCTCGGCCGTCGTGCCCCGCGTCTTCGGCGGCCAGGTCGCCGCCCAGGCGCTGGTGGCGGCCGGGCGGACCGTGCCCGAGGGGCGCGACGCCCATTCCCTGCACGCGTACTTCCTGCGCATGGGCGACCCCGGCGCCCCGATCGTCTACCAGGTCGACCGGATCCGCGACGGCCGCTCCTTCACCACCCGGCGGGTGGTGGCGGTGCAGCACGGGCAGCCGATCTTCCACCTCTCGGCGTCCTTCCAGACGTACGAGGAGGGGCTCGAGCACCAGGAGCCGATGCCGGCCGCCCCGGACCCGGAGTCCCTGCCCACCGGCGAGGAACTGCTGCGGCCGCACGCGGGCCTCTTCCCCGACCCCACGGTCGTGGACCGCCTCCTGGAGGCGCGGGCCGCCGTCGACCTGCGGTACGTGGACGAGCCGCCGTTCCTCGCCCACGAGCGCGGCCCGCGCGAGGCCCGCTCCCAGGTGTGGTTCCGCACCAACGGCAAGCTCGCCGACGACCCCCTGCTCCACGTCTGCCTGGCCACCTATGTGTCGGACATGACGCTGCTGGACTCCGTCCTCCTCGCGCACGGACGCGGCGGCTGGGCGCTCGGCGACGTGGTGGGCGCGAGCCTGGACCACGCCATGTGGTTCCACCGGCCGTTCCGTGCGGACGAGTGGCTGCTGTACGACCAGCAGAGCCCGTCCGCCTCCGGCGGCCGCGGGCTCGGCACCGCCCGCATCTACACCCAGGACGGGCGGCTGGCCGTCTCCGTCATCCAGGAGGGCCTGGTCCGGGTCCCGCGCACGTCCTGACCGCTCCGCCCCGCACCAGGGGGACCCGCGGTCACGCCGGGCGGTTCAGGCCCGCGGCGTCCAGCAGGAAGGCGGTCATCGGGTCGTAGAAGCGCGGGTCGGTGACGTGGTCGTCGAGGGGGACGGTGACGGACACCGTGCCCTCGGCCTCGGCCAGGAAGAGCGCCGGGTCGTTGCAGTCGGCGAAGCCGATCGCGGTGATGCCGCGCTGTCCCGCGCATCCGGCCCAGCCGTGGTCGGCGACGACCAGGTCGGGCAGCGGCAGGTCCTGCGCCTCCAGCGCGTCCAGGACCGCCGCCATGGGGGCGGGGGAGTGCGTGTGCCACAAGGTGGCGCCGCGCTCCAGCATCGTCACGTCGCAGAACTGGAAGACCCCGCCCTCCTCCGTGGACAGGCCGCCGGGGACGGACATGACCTCGCAGCCCGCCGCGCGCAGGGCGGCGGCCAGGGTGCGGTGGACGTCCAGGAGGCCGCCGGGGTGGCCGGTGGCGAACAGCACCCGCTGTCCGTCCTCCACGGCCTTGCAGAGCACGCGGGCGGCCCGCTCCAGAGCGCTGATCGTGAGCTCGGGGTCGATTGTGTCCTGGCCGACGCGGTACCCGGGGTCGGCCACGACGCCGCAGCGCTCGGCCATCACCGCGAGCACCGCCTCCTCGTCCGTCCACCGGTCCGCGAGTTCCAGGCCGAGCCAGTAGTGGCGGTCGCCCTCGGCGAGCCGGGCGTAGTGGGAGCGGTTGTTCTCGCGGGGAGTGGCGACGTCGCCCGCTATGCGCGTGGCGACGAGGTGGTCGGCGAGTTCCTGACGGGAGGGCACGGTGACATGGGGCAGCATGCCCCCATTCTCCCGTGCCGCCGAAGGTCCGTGCGGCCGGGACGGGATCGACGCCGAGGCGTGATCTCCTGCCGGGGCGTCAGGAAGCCGGGCGGTCCGGCCGCGCCCGGCTCCCGCTCACAGCCAGCGCAGCGCGAACCACAGCTCCATGCGCACGTCCGGGTCGTCCGGATCCACGTCCAGCGCGGCGGCGGCGCGGGCGATCCGCTGCCGCACGGTGTTGCGGTGCACGCCGAGCGCGAGGGCGGTGCGGTCCCAGCTGCCGTGCAGCCCGATCCAGGTGCGCAGGGTCTCCACCAGCGCGGGGGAGCCGGCGACGGGAGCCAGCACCTGGTGCGCCCGCGCCCTGGCGTCGTCGGGCGCGACCAGGTCCGCCATGCCGCCGTGCCCGCCCCGGTGCCGCACCAGCGCGTCGCGGCCCGCGACGGCCCGGCGCGCCGCTCCCGCCGCCTGGCGGTCCCCGTCGGCCAGCGCGGCGGCGGGCACCGGCGCGCTCACCCCGAGCGTCCAGCCGGGCTGGGCCGCGACCTCCCGGTCCGCGGGGAGCAGCAGGCGCACCGCCTCGTCCCCCGCCTCCAGCAACGCCGTGCCCAGGGCGGCGCCGAGTGCGGCGGCGGCCCGCGGGTCGGCCGGGGCGCCGCGGCGCAGGGCGTGCACGACGAGCCATGGCCCGTCCGGCCCCAGCAGGGGGGCGACCTCCTCGGGGGCCGCGCCGAGCAGCAGCCGCACCAGTGCGGCCGACCGCGCGGCCTCCGCCGTCCCCAGGTGCGGCCCGGTGAGCAGGGAGAGCAGGACGGCCGCCACATTGGCCACCGCGTGGTCGGCCGGGTCGGGGTGCGCGGAGGCGAGGACGAGCGCGGGCCGCCCCTCTGTGCCGCCGCCCGCCAGGGCGTACGCGGACAGCCGTGTCCCGTCGTGGGCGTCGGTGGCGGAGGACGGCGGACGGGCGGCGTCCGCGGGCCCGGCGTCGCCGACCACGCGGGCCAGCCGGTGCGCCGCCGCGCGGACTCCGGCGTCCGGCGCGGTCCCGGCCGCGTACACCTCCGAACCGTCCGGTCCGACGAGCGCCGCCCAGGCGCCGAGGCGCCCGGCCAGCCGGCGCAGCACGGCCGGGACGGGGTCGGGGCGGGCGGCCGCCGCGGCGAGCGCCTGCTGCGCCTCGGTCACGTGCCGCAGCTCACGGGTCCGCGCCTCGCCCATGGCCTGCCAGACGGCGCGGGCCACGGCCGTGAACGGCGTCCGCGGCGGCACCTCCAGCAGCGGCAGCCCGTGGCGGTCGCAGGCCTCGGCCAGCGCCGCCGGGATCCGGTCGTGCACCGGGGCGAGGCCGAAGCCCAGCGCCGCGGCGCCCGCCTCCACCGTGCGCGCCACGTACCGGTCCAGGTAGGGCCCGGCGTCCACCGCAGCGGTGAGGTGCACGCCGGCGGTGAGCACCAGCTCGCCGCCGAGGAGATAGGGGACGGGGTCCTGCATCTCGCTGGCGTGCACCCACTGGACCCGTACGTCCGCCTCCGCCGCCCGCGGTCCGGCCACCTGCCGCAGCCCGAGGTCGGGCAGGGCCAGCAGCACCGACAGCGGGATCTGCGGGGCGGGCGGCGCGAGGTCCTGGCGCGGGGACGACATGTGCGTTTCCTTCATTGGGGCCAGGGTGAATGGAGGAAACGTACACTTCAGGACACCTTGGTAGCCACTTAATGTCGCCGGAGTGGACCGCGGCCGTACCGGCGGCATGCGGCAGGCTCTCGTCCGAGGCCGTGGGCGGAGCCACCACGAACGCATCACGTGCACGAAAAGGCAGGCACCCATGAGCAGCAGCGCACCGCGCGGCCCCGTCGACTCCTCCCGTGTCCCGCGCTACGCCGGACCCGCCACCTTCGCGCGGCTGCCGCGCCTGGACGAGGTCGGCGCCGCCGACGTCGCCGTGGTCGGCGTGCCCTTCGACGCGGGGGTCTCCTACCGCCCGGGCGCCCGCTTCGGCGGCAACGCGATCCGCGAGGCCTCGCGCCTCCTGCGGCCCTACAACCCGGCGCAGGACGCCTCGCCCTTCACGCTCGCCCAGGTCGCGGACGCCGGCGACATCGCGGCGAACCCGTTCGACATCAACGAGGCCGTCGAGACGATCCAGGCCGCCGCCGACGACCTGCTCGGCACCGGCGCCCGGCTGATGACCCTCGGCGGCGACCACACCATCTCCCTGCCGCTGCTGCGCGCCATGGCGCGGCGGCACGGGCCGGTCGCGCTGCTCCACTTCGACGCCCACCTCGACACCTGGGACACCTACTTCGGCGCCGAGTACACCCACGGCACGCCGTTCCGCCGGGCCGTGGAGGAGGGCATCCTCGACACCTCGGCGCTGTCCCACGTCGGCACGCGCGGACCGCTCTACGGCAAGAAGGACCTCACCGACGACGAGAAGATGGGCTTCGGCATCGTCACCTCCGCCGACGTCTACCGGCGCGGCGCCGACGAGGTCGCCCAGCAGCTGCGCGAGCGCATCGGCGGGCGCCCGCTGTACATCTCCGTCGACATCGACGTCCTCGACCCTGCCCACGCCCCCGGCACCGGCACCCCCGAGGCAGGCGGCATCACCTCCCGCGAGCTGCTGGAGATCCTGCGCGGTCTGGCGTCCTGCAACCTGGTCTCCGCCGACGTCGTGGAGGTCGCCCCCGCGTACGACCACGCCGAGATCACCAGCGTCGCGGCCTCCCACACCGCGTACGAACTCACCACGATCATGACCCGGCAGATCGCGGCGAGCCGCGCCTGACCCGGCCGAAGGGCCGCGTACTGCGCGGGCGGGGGCCGGATCACCCCGCCGTGTTCCGCGCGCCCGCCCCGTCCCCGGTCGGCGGCCACTCGTCGGCGAGCACGGCCCACACCTCGTAGTCGTGGCGCACCCCGCGGTAGGGGGAGTGCTGCCGCAGCACTCCCTCCCGCGTCATGCCGAGCCGCCGGGCGGTGGCGATGCTGCGCTCGTTGCCCGCGGCGGCCCACCATTCGGCGCGGTGCAGGCCGCGCTCGCCGAACGCCCAGTCCAGGAGCACCCGCACGGCCCGGGTGACCAGGCCCCGGCCCTGGCCGGCCGCCTCCAGCCAGCAGCCGACCTCGCACCGGCCCGCGGCGGCGTCGAAGGACACGAACATCACGCCGCCCACCAGGGTGCCGTCCAGCCAGATGCCGTAGATGCGGTTGCCGTCCTGGGCCTGGCCGTCGGCGTAGCGCTGGAGGACCGCCCGCGCGGAGTCCGCGTCGGTGCTGCGTGTCGCCCACGGGATCCAGGGGTCGACGTTCTCCCGGGCCCGGTCGATGTGGGCGAGGAACTCCTCGGTCCGCCACGGCTCCAGGGGGCGGAGCACGGCGTCGTCGGTGAGCGGGATCGCGAACATGGGCGGCGGCCTTTCCGGCGTACGTAACGAGCGTTCGGTAGGTAAGCTACACCCGTGCCGCCAGCCCGTGGAGACCATGAAGCCCGTCGCCAGGACGTCTCGGAGGCGGTGTGGCAGGTGCTCGCCGCCAAGGGCTTCGCCGGGCTCACGCTCCGTGCCGTCGCCGCCGAGATGGGCGCGTCCACCGGCCTGCTGATGCACTACTTCCCGACCAAGCGGGCCCTGGTGGCGCACGCCCTCGGCATCCTGGAGCAGCGCACCGCCGAACGCCCCCGGCGCGAGCGCCCCTCCCCGGGCCTGGCCTCCCTGCGCGCGGTCCTGATCGACATCCTCCCGCTCGCCCCGGACGCCGCCGACCGCAACCGCATCTGGGTCGCCTCCTGGGACGTCGCCCTGTCCGACGACGGCCTCGGCCGCGACCAGGCGGAGCGCTACGCACGCATGCGGGACGGGCTGCGCACCCACCTCGACGAGGCCGTCGCGCTGGGGGAACTGCCCCCGCACGCCGATCCCGGCGGGCTCGCGGCGACGGCCGTGGCCTTCGTGCACGGCCTGGTCGTGCAGGCGCTGTTCGACCCGGCGGCCCTTCCGCCCGCCCGGCAGACCGCCCTCGTCGACGACTTCCTCGCGGGGCTGCGCGCCCCCCGGACGGGGTCCGCGGACCCGACCGCTGTCGGACCCGCGTCGTAGCGTTGTTTCGGGAGGATGAAATCCGCACATCGGGGCGTTGTGATCCTCTGGCGGAGAAGAACCGACGAGAGGACCGTGGTGGCGGCAAGGGACGGCGGGCAGAAGAGCGGTACGGCCGGGCCGGGATGGTTGCGCCGGCTGACGGGTTACACCTGGCGGTACCGGCGGAACGTCCTGCTCGCACTCGGCTCGTCGCTCGGCGGCATGGCGGTGATGGCCCTGGTGCCGCTCGTGCCGAAGATCATCATCGATGACGTGATCGTCAAGCACGACAAGCCGCTCGCGCCCTGGGCGGCCGTGCTCATAGCCGCCGCCGTCGTGGTGTACGTGCTGACCTTCGTACGGCGCTTCTACGGCGGCCGGCTCGCGCTCGACGTGCAGCACGACATGCGCACGGAGATGTTCCACTCGCTCACCCGGCTCGACGGCGTGCGCCAGGACGAGCTCAACACCGGCCAGGTCGTCGGCCGGGCCACCAGTGACCTCCAGCTCATCCAGGGCCTGCTCTTCATGGCCCCGATGATGATCGGCAACGTCCTGCTGTTCCTGCTCTCGCTCGTCGTCATGCTGGTGCTCTCACCCCTGCTGACGGTGATCGCGCTGGCCGTCGCGCCCGCCCTGTGGTTCCTGGCCGACCGCAGCCGGCGGACCCTGTTCCCCGCCACCTGGTACGCCCAGGGGCAGGCGGCGGCGGTCGCCGGCATCGTCGACGGCTCGGTCACGGGCGTCCGCGTGGTCAAGGGCTTCGGCCAGGAGCAGCAGGAGATGTCCAAGATGCGCGCCGTCAGCGAGCGGCTGTTCGCCGGCCGGCTGCGCACGGTCCGACTCACCGCGCGCTACAGCCCGGCGCTCCAGGCCGTTCCCTCCCTCGGCCAGGTCGGCATGCTCGCGCTCGGCGGCTGGATGGCGGTACGCGGCCAGATCACGCTCGGCACCTTCGTCGCCTTCTCCACCTACCTCGCGCAACTCACCGGCCCGGTGCGGATGCTCACCGTGATGCTGACCGTCGGCCAGCAGGCCCGGGCCGGCGTCGAGCGCGTCACCGAACTCATCGACACCCGGCCCAGCCTGCGCGAGGGTTCGCGGGAACTGCCCCGCGAGGCCGCGGCCACCGTCGAGTTCGACCACGTGAGCTTCGGCTACGACCCGGCACGCCCGGTGCTGGACGACTTCTCCCTCGGCGTCGCCCCCGGCGAGACCGTGGCGGTCGTCGGCGCCTCCGGCAGCGGCAAGTCCACCGTCTCGCTGCTGCTGCCGCGCTTCTACGACGTCACGGGCGGCGCGGTGCGCGTCGGCGGCGAGGACGTGCGCGAGCTGACCTTCGACTCGCTGCGCGACGCGATAGGACTCGTGCCCGAGGACAGCTTCCTGTTCTCCGACACCGTGCGCGCCAACATCGCCTACGGCCACCCCGACGCCACCGACGAGCAGGTCCTCGCCGCGACCCGGCACGCCCAGGCCCACGAGTTCATCTCGGCCCTGCCGCAGGGCTACGACACCGTGGTCGGCGAACAGGGCCTGACCCTCTCCGGCGGCCAGCGCCAGCGTGTGGCGCTCGCCCGCGCGATCCTCACCGACCCCCGGCTGCTCGTGCTGGACGACGCGACCTCCGCCGTCGACGCCCGCGTCGAGGCCGAGATCCACGACGCCCTGCGCCAGGTCATGGCAGGCCGCACCACCCTGCTGATCGCGCACCGCCGCTCCACCCTCGCGCTCGCCGACCGCATCGCCGTCCTGGAGGCCGGCCGGCTGGTCGACATCGGCACCCACGAGGAACTGCAGGACCGCTGCGCGCTGTACCGGCGGCTGCTGACCGACCCCGACGAACTCGGCGCCGACGTGGTCACCCACGACCCGGCCGGCGAGATCGCCGCCGCGCCCCCGTGGCCCGGAGAGGGCGCGATCACCGGTCTGCTCGACCGCCCCGCCGCCCCGGCCGCGCCCCCGGCCGGCGGCGTCACCCCGGAGCTGTGGCCCGAGGATCGCCGCCACCGCGACGAGACCCCCGACCGCAGGGGTGCGGCTCCCGCGGCGGCGGCCGCCCGGGGCGGCCCCGGCAGCATGGCCTCGGCCATGGCCGGCATGCCCGCCACACCCGAACTCCTCGCCCAGGTCGCGGCGCTGCCGCCGGCCGATGACGTCCCGGACGTCGACGAGAAGGCCGCCGCGGACGTCGACAAGGACTTCGGCCTGCGCAGCATGCTGCGCGGCTTCCGCGGGCCGCTGCTCTTCAGCCTGCTGCTGGTCGCCGTGGACGCGCTCGCCGGACTGCTGCTGCCGGTCCTCATCCGGCACGGCATCGACTCCGGCGTCCGGCTGGCCGCGCTCGGCGCGGTCTGGGCCGCCTCGCTGCTCGGCCTCGCCGTCGTCGCCGCGCAGTGGGCCGCCCAGTGGGGATCCACCCGCCTCACCGGCCGGACCGGCGAGCGCGTGCTCTACACGCTCCGCGTGAAGATCTTCGCGCACCTGCACCGGCTCGGGCTCGACTACTACGAGCGCGAGCTGAGCGGCCGGATCATGACGCGGATGACCACGGACGTCGACGCCCTGTCGACGTTCCTGCAGACCGGGCTGGTCACCGCCCTGGTCAGCCTGCTCACCTTCCTCGGCATCCTGGTGGCGCTCCTCGTGATCGACGTGGAGCTGGCCCTGATCGTCTTCGCCACGCTGCCTGTGCTGCTGGTGGCCACGTGGGTGTTCCGCCGCAGGTCGGTCAAGGCGTACGAACTGGCCCGCGAGCGCGTCAGCGTCGTCAACGCCGACCTCCAGGAGCACGTCGCCGGGCTCCGCGTCGTCCAGGCCTTCCGCGGCGAGCGCGGCGGGGCGAAGCGGTTCGCCGGCCGCAGCGACGCCTACCGCCAGGCGCGGGTGCGCGGGCAGTGGCTGATCTCCGTCTACTTCCCCTTCGTGCAGCTGCTGTCCAGCGTGGCCGCGGCCCTGGTGCTGATCGTGGGCGCGCACCGGATCGGTGCGGGCACCCTCACCGCCGGCGCCCTGGTGGCGTACCTGCTCTACATCGACCTGTTCTTCTCCCCCGTGCAGCAGCTCTCCCAGGTCTTCGACGGCTACCAGCAGGCCTCGGTGTCCCTCGGCCGCATCCGTGAACTGCTGCGCACCCCGACGACGACCCCGGCCGCCGAGGCACCGCGCGAGGTGGGCCGGCTGAGCGGGGAGATCACCTTCCGCGACGTGCACTTCCGCTATGCGAAGGACGCCGCCGAGGCGCTGGCCGGCATCGAGCTGCGGATACCCGCCGGGCAGACCGTCGCCTTCGTCGGCGAGACCGGGGCGGGCAAGTCCACCCTGGTCAAGATGGTTGCCCGGTTCTACGACCCCACCTCAGGCGCGGTCCTCGTCGACGGCCAGGACCTCCGCGAACTCGACCTGACCGGCTACCGTCAGCGGCTCGGCGTCGTCCCGCAGGAGGCGTACCTCTTCGAGGGCACCGTCCGCGACGCCATCGCGTACGGGCGGATGGACGCCACCGACGCGGAGGTGGAGGCCGCCGCGCGCGCCGTCGGAGCCCACGAGATGATCGCCACGCTCGACGGCGGCTATCTGCACACCGTCGCCGAACGCGGCCGGAACCTCTCGGCCGGACAGCGTCAGCTCATAGCCCTGGCCCGCGCCGAACTGGTCGACCCGGACGTCCTGTTGCTCGACGAGGCGACCGCCGCCCTGGACCTGGCCACCGAGGCCCTGGTCAACCAGGCCGCCGACCGGCTCGCGGTGCGCCGCACCACCTTGGTGGTGGCGCACCGGCTGACGACCGCGGCCCGCGCGGACCGGGTCGTCGTCATGGACCACGGCCGCGTCGTCGAGGACGGCACGCACGAGCAACTGCTCGCCGCCGACGGCCGGTACGCCGCGCTGTGGCGCACCTTCGTCGGCGAGGACGAGAACAGCGAGGCCGCGGCCTGACCCCCGTGCGGGCGGTCCGCGCCGACCGGTGCGGGCCGCCCGCGGGCCACGGTCCGGGCGCGCGTCAGAGCCGGCGGGCGCACCCCACGCCGTCGGGCCCGCCGCCCACCCGGACGTAGAGCACCGTGTCCTTCGGGCAGGCGGCGCGGCTGCCGGCGAGGCGGGTGACCTGGTACTGCGGCTTGTGCGTGGCGGAACCGTCGCAGGTGGTCTCCTTCACCTCGCCCTGCCGCGAGGTGTACACGCAGTCGCCCGCGATGGTCTGCGGTCCCCCGCCCTCGCCCGGGTCGCCCGGGTGAGGGGCCATGAGGTTGCGCATGCAGGCATAGCCCTGCGGCTGGGCGGCGCTGACGGTCAGCAGGAAGTCGGTGGTCGCCGGGCAGCGGTCGCCCGGCCGCGCGGCGTTCTTCGTCGAGGGCGACGGCGAGGCGGGCAGCAGCCCGTACAGCCGGGCGACCACCCGGGCCAGGGCGGCCGGGTCGTCGCAGGCGATCTCGCGGTAGGAGCCGACCGGGTCGCTGGTCGCGCACTCGTCCTGGGCGAGGAAGACCCCGTCCTGCGTGGTCGGCGTCAGGCTCGGTCCGGCGGCGCTGCTGCCGGTCCCGCCCGGGCCCGGTGTGCAGGACGCCAGCAGAACGGCGAGCAGCCAGGCCCCGCCGAGCAGTTGACCCGAGATCGTCTGAATACGCACGGCGGCCCCCCACCACTTCCCCCGGGCGACGGTGCCCCTTTTGGGGAGGATAAGGGGTCGGGACCGGTTCCGGGAGGGGCCGCCGTGCGCGCTCCCTGTCAGTACCCCAGACCCCACCCGACGGGATACAGGTCCCGTGCCGGGTCGTCCGCGCGGACCACCGCCACCGGCAGCTTCCCGCTCGGCCGCACCCGGCCCGCCAGCACCCGGGCCGCCGCGCGCAGGGACACGTCGGTCCACCCGTAGGTGGCCAGTGCCGCCGCCGTCCCGTCCAGCCGCGCGACGTCGTACGGGTTGCGGATCGCGATCTGCACCACCGGCACACCGGTGGCGGCCAGCGCCCGTACCAGGGCGATCTGGCGGTCCGCGGCGGAGCCGACGTTGTACGTGGCCACGACCACCGCGTCGGTGCCGCGCGCGGCGGCCACCGCCCGGTCGATCGCCGCCTGGTCGGGCGCGATCCCGGTGGACACCGCCTCGGCGTGGTGCCCGAGCGCGGTGAGCGCGGCCGCCAGCACGGCGGTCGGCGGCCCGCCGGTGCCCGAGGGCGCCGCCGGATCGGCTCCGGCCACCAGCAGCCGGCGCCGGGCGGCCAGCGGCAGCACACCGTTGTTGGCCAGCAGCGTGACGGTGCCGTCGGTGATCCGGTCGGCGGCGGCGAGGTGGGCGCGGGTGCCGACGGCCTTGTCCACGCCGCGGTGGGTGACGTACGGGTCGTCCAGCAGGCCCCGGCGGGCCTTGAGGGTCAGGATGCGCTCCAGCGACCGCTCGATGCGCTCCTCGGTCAGCTCGCCGGAGCGCACCGCGGCCAGCACGCCCTGCCAGGCGGTCTCCAGCAGCGGCGGGTTGAGCAGTTGGTCGACGCCCGCCTTGAGGGCGAGGACGGGGACGCGGTCGTCCCCGTACTTCTGGCGCACACCTTCCATGCCGAGGGCGTCGGTGACGACCACGCCGTCGTAGCCCAGCTCCTCGCGGAGGATGCCGGTCAGGATCGGCCGGGACAGGGTGGCCGGGTCGCCGGAGTCGTCGAGGGCGGGCACCAGGATGTGCGCGGTCATGATCGAGTCGATGCCGGCGGCGACGGCGGCCCGGAACGGCGGTGCGTCCAGGCGCCGCCACTCCTCCAGGGAGTGCGTGATGACCGGCAGTTCGAAGTGGCTGTCGGTGCCGGTGTCGCCGTGTCCGGGGAAGTGCTTGGCGGTGGCGACGACCCCGGCGCCCTGATAGCCGGCCACCTGGGCGGCCACGAGCGCGGCGACGGCCTTGGGGTCGGCACCGAAGGACCGTACGCCGATGACCGGGTTGGCGGGGTTGACGTTGACGTCGGCGACCGGCGCGTAGTCCTGGTTGATGCCCATGGCCGCCAGTTCGGCGCCCGCGACGGAGGCGGCGGTGCGCGCGTCGCGCACGCTCCCGGCGGCGCCGAGCGCCATCCCGCCGGGGAAGAGCGTGGCGGGCGAGCCGACGCGCGTGACCGCGCCGTGCTCCTGGTCGGTGGAGATCAGCACCGGGACGCGCGAGGCGCGCTGGATGCCGTTGGACAGGTCGGCGATCTGGTGCGGGTCACGGGTGTTGTGGGCCCACGCGAAGTAGATGATGCCGCCGACGTGGTACTTGGCGATGAGCTCGGCGGCACTGGAGACGCCGATCTCGGCCTGGTTGGCGGCCGCGTCGGCGGGGTCGGGTGCGGTGGCCGAGTGGCCGTACACCCGCATCACGAAGAGCTGGCCGATCTTCTCCTCGATGCTCATCCGGTCGATGATCGCGCGGACGCGTCTGCGGTCGTTCGCCGCGGCCGCGCCCGCGGTGCCCGGGACGCCGAGGGCGAGGGCGGTGGAGGCGGCCGCGGCGGTGCCGAGGAGGGCACGGCGGGACGGACGGGGAGGGCTGTGCATGACGGACTCCTTCCGGCAGGAGGAGGCGGGACACACCGAAGGTGACCCTGAAAGAAACCTTCAAGCAGACACGCTTAGCCGGAAAGTTATTGTCAGTCAATGAGGCGTGCGCGTTCCGGCACCAACGAGGACGGCACGGCCAGGACCGCCGTCCAGCGCTGTGCCTGGATGCAGCGGATCGTCTCGTCCCCGGTCGTGACGGCAGAGAGCTCCTGACGGCTGATCATCAGCCAGGCGCCGGTCGGCCGGCAGCCCGTCAGCACAAACGCGAAGCGCCGCTCGCCCGGCCGGGACGGATGGCCCGCCAGTTGCTTGCGCACGGTCCTGGCGTCCTTGGGGGAGAGCGTGGCGAGGAAGGCGTCGAGCTGCCGGCCCGAGGTCACCTCGGCGTTCCGCGCGGCGGGCGCGGGCTCACCGCCGTCCAGCCGGCCGAAGGCCACCGTCCGGCCCGGTCCGGCCGGGTCGGGCTGCGGGCTGGGCTCCTGGGCGAACCGCGGATGCGCGGGCATCCGGTCGCGGGGCACCTCGAAGACGGTGACGACCTGGTGGGCCGCGAAGCACTCCGGCGGTGGAGGCGGCTGGTCGAGCCCGAGCACCAGCCGGTCGCCGCTGCGGAACAGCTGCGCGTCCGTGGCGGCGCTGCACCCGGTCGTGCGGTTCCAGGCGACCAGCACATAGCGCGAGAAGTCCGTGGCGGCGGCCCGCTTGCCGATCTCCGCGCCCACCGCGGGGTCCGACGCGGCGAACCACCCCGGGAACCGGCCCGCGTCGCGTTCGTCGTTCAGCACCGTGTGGAGCGACGGGGCCCGGACGGACGACGAGAAGTACACCCGGTGCGAGGCGATCCCGCCCTGGCGCGGCGCCGAGGGGGCGACCGGGACCGACGGGGAGGCGGAAGTGGAGGTGGAGGCCGGGGGCTTGGGATCCGAGGTCGGCGTGACGACGGCGGACGACGCGGGGCCGCCACCGGCGCTCTCGGAGGGGGGCGCACCGGTGGCGGACTGCTGCCGGCCGCAGGCGGCGGAGAGGGTTGTCAGCGACGCAGCCAGCAGCGTGACCGACACCGCTTTGCGGAGACTCACCAGCAGCACGTGAGTTGGACGGGACGCGGCCCGGAACGGTTCCCTGCGTGTGGAGGACATCCGCCTATGGTCGGGCAACGAGCCGCGGGTAGTGCTCCCGCAACACGCGGACCGTCTCACTGATGGCGGGACGCCGTGACGCCCCCGTGCGCCACAAGGCGTACAGCCGCCGCACCGGCGCCGGCTCCAGCGGCACCACGGCCACGCCCGCGGGCACCGGCCCGCGCCCCAGCCGGGGCACGAGCGCGATCCCGAGTCCGGCGGCGACCAGTTCCAGCTGCGTCTGGTACTCGGCGACCTGGAACGCGAGGTCGGGCTCGCTGCCCAGTTCCCGCAGGGTCCGCACCAGCAGCACGTGGGTTGGACGGGACGCGGCCCGGAACGGTTCCCTGCGTGTGGAGGACATCCGCCTATGGTCGGGCAACGACCCGCGGGTAGTGCTCCCGCAACACGCGGACCGTCTCACTGATGGCGGGACGCCGTGACGCCCCCGTGCGCCACAAGGCGTACAGCCGCCGCACCGGCGCCGGCTCCAGCGGCACCACGGCCACGCCCGCGGGCACCGGCCCGCGCCCCAGCCGGGGCACCAGCGCGATCCCGAGTCCGGCGGCGACCAGTTCCAGCTGCGTCTGGTACTCGGCGACCTGGAACGCGAGGTCGGGCTCGCTGCCCAGTTCCCGCAGGGTCCGCACCAGCCACTCGTGGCAGACGTGCCCGGGCGGCTGGCAGATCCACCGCTGGTCGACGAGGTCCTCGCGGGCCAGGGGGCCGCGGGCCGCCAGGGGATGCGCGGCGGGCACCAGGATGTCGCAGTGGTCCTCGCCGATCTCCACCCGCTCCAGCCCCTCGGGGGCGGGCAGCGGCGCGATGTCCCAGTCGTGCACCACGGCCAGGTCGACCACGCCGCGCGCGACCAGGTCGACGGCCAGGTGTGCGCCCTCCTCCAGCAGCCGCAGCTCCAGCGACGGGTGGGCCGCGGCCAGTTCGGCGAGGACAGCCGGCAGCAGCCCGCGCGCGGCGGTGGGGAAGGCGACCGTCGTCAGCCGGCCGGTGGGCCTGCCGCGCCGCTCCTCCAGGGCGACCTCGGCCCGCTCGACGATGGCCATCAGCTCCTGCGCGGTCTCGGCCAGCAGTTGTGCCGCCTCGGTCAGCGCCACCCCGCGGCCCTGGCGTTCCAGCAGCGTGGTGCGGGTCTCCCGCTCCAGCTTCGTGATCTGCTGCGAGACCGCGGAAGCGGTGTAGCCGAGGGCGGTCGCCGCCGCGCCGACGGAGCCGTGCACATGCACCGCGTGCAGCGCGCGCAGCCGGGCCAGGTCCAGCATCCGTTCACCCCATCGTTCAGAGATCGTGAATCCGATCGCGCGGCGACAGGTGCGGTTGCTGAAGAGTCGCCGGGACCGCAGGATACGGCGCCCGGTGCCGGGACGATGTGACGCGCGCCTCGTGCTCGCGTCGCCCGCCGTACGAGCGGTGGGCGAGTCAGGCCGACTCGCCGAGCAGCCCCAGCAGATGGGAACGGCCCCGCGACAGCAGCTCCGGCAGCGCCCGCACCTGCGGATACCAGCGGCGCTCGTACTCCCAGCACAGCCAGCCGTCCCAGCCCGCCCGGCTGAGCACCTCCACCGTCCCGGCGAGCGGCACGGCACCGCGGCCGAGCGGCACCGGGGTGGTGTCCTGCGCCGAGGAGACGTCCTTGACCTGCACATAGCCCAGATACGGCGCCAGCACCGGGTAGGTGTGCTCCGGCTGCTCCCCGCCGAGCCACGGGTGCAGCACGTCCCAGAGGGCACCCGCGCTGTGATGGCCCACCAGCCCCAGGACCCGGGCCACGTCCGCGCCGGTGCGGTGCGAGTCGTGGGTCTCCAGCAGCAGCCGTACACCCAGGTCCGCCGCCTCCGACGCCACCGCGGCCAGGCGGCGGGCCGCGCGGGTGTCCGCGCTGTCCGGCTGCGAACCGTTCCCCGCGCCCGGGAACACCCGCAGGTGCGGTGCCCCGAGGCCGGCGGCGAGCCGCATGTGGTCGCGCAGCCCGCGCAGTACGGGCTCGTCCTCGCCCGGAGCGGCCACCTGCACATAGGAGGCGACCGCGACGACGTCGACCCCGGCGGACCGGAACTCCTCGCGCACCGCGGCCCGCTCGCGCTCCGTCAGGCCGGCGTGCACCGGCTCGTCGTGACCGGCCCGCAGTTCCACGCCGTGCCAGCCGTGCCCGGCCGCCAGCCGGGCCACGTCCGCCATGGGCAGCCCGGGCACGCCGAGGGTCGAGAACGCCAGCTTCACTTTCCGGACGTTACAGCACAAGTCGCCAGTCCTGCCCGACGAGATCCTTGCCGAAGCTGTGGTGCGCCTTCTGCCCGGTCAGCTCGAATCCGGCCGCCTGGTAGATCCGGCGGGCCGAGGCCAGGACGTCGTTCGTCCACAGCACCAGCTCGCGCCTGCCGGTCCCGCGGGCGTGCCGGACGCAGGCGTCGACCAGGTCCCGGCCGATGCCGTGGCCGCGGGCCGCGGGGTCCACCAGCAGCAGGCGCAGCCGGGCCGTTCCGGGCTGCTCGCCCGGTACGCAGAAGACGCAGCCGGCGCGTTCGCCGTCCAGTTCGGCGATCCACGCGCGCTCATGGCCGTCGGCGACGATCCGGGCGACGAGCGTCTCGTACTCGGCGTTCCAGCCGAACTCCTCGGCGTAGACCTCCGCGTTGCGCTGCACCACCCAGCCCAGGTCGCCGGGGCGCGGCCCGCGCAGCCGGACCCGCTCAGCGGCTTCCGGGGCGGATTCGGGGGCGGATTCGGGGGCGGTGGCTCCGCCCAGGACCTCGCGGACCGTGCGCATGGCGCCGGTCAGTCGTTCGCGGTCGCGCGGGGCCAGGCCGCCGACCATGGACGAGACGGCGTCCCGGGACCGTTCCTCCAGCAGCCCGGCGGCCGCCCGGCCGTCCGGTGTCAGGTCCACCCGCTGCCGCCGGGCGTCCCGCTGCGAGGGGGTCCGGGTCACCAGCCCGCGCTGCTCGAAGGCCGCGAGCATGCGGCTGAGCTGCCCGGCGTCGACGGACAGCGCTGCCCGCAGATCGGCCGCGTCGAGCCCGTCGGCGTGGGCGAGTTCGTACAGGACGCGGGCCTCGGTGAGCGTGTACGGGGTGTGCAGATGTCGGCTGTAGTCCAGCGCCCCGATGAGGTTGGTGTAGAAGCGGTTGAACGCCCTGATCTCCTGAACGGTCACGGTCCCTGTGCCTCTCCCGGGGAAATCCTTTGACTCAGTCAAAGGTATTCCGCCGTGGGGGCACTCCGCCAGTGCCGCGCGGTGTGCCGCCGCGTCCCGTTCCGGGCCCGCTACGCGTCCTGCCGCGGCGGCGCGGTGGAGGCGCGCACCATGAGCTCCGTGCGAACGGTCGCGAGCCCTCCGGGCGGCGGTACCTGACGTCCCATCACCAGGCGTCCGGCGCGGGCCCCGGCCTCCTGGAGCGGGATCCGCACGGTCGTGAGCGCGGGGGAGGCGTCGGCGCTGAACGGCAGGTCGTCGTAACCGGCCACCGAGACGTCCTCCGGGATCCGCAGTCCGCGTTCGCGCAGGGCGGCGCAGACGCCCAGCGCGACACTGTCGTTGGCGGCGAGGACCGCGGTGAGGCGGGGCTCGCGGCGCAGCAGTTCGTGGGCGGCGTCGTAACCGGAGGAGCGGTCGTAGTAGCCGTGCACCGTGAGGCGGTCGAGTTCCGCGGCGGAGCCGGCGAGGCCCGCGTCCGCGAGGGCGGCGCGGTGGCCCTCGATCCGGTGCCGCGTGGTGGTCCGTTCGGCGGGGCCCGCGACATAGCCGATGGTGCGGTGGCCGAGGGCGAGCAGGTGCTCGGTGAGGCGCTGGGCGCCGCCGCGGTTGTCGAAGGCCACGGTCACGACGGCGTCGCCCGCGGAGCCGGGGAGCGCGGCGAGTTCGGGCAGCGGGGGCCGGCCGCACAGCACGATCCGTGTGCCGGAGGCGGCGAGCCGGGCGAGCCGGGCGGCGACGGCGGCGGAGTGCTCGGTGCCCTCCACGGCGCCGCCGGTGAGCACCACCCCTGCCGCGCGCTGCCGTGCCAGCAGGGTGAGGTAGTTGAGCTCCGCCTCGGGCGAGCCGCCGGTGTTGCAGACGACGGCGAGCTTCCCGGCGCCCGCCGGCACCCCGGCCGGGGTGTCCGGGCCGCCGCTGATCTCGCTCTGCACGGCACTGGCGATCAGACCGAAGAAGGGGTCGGCGACGTCGTTGACGAGCACGCCGACCAGGTCGGAGGTGGCGGCGGCGAGCGCGCGGGCGTGGCCGTTGACGACGTAGTCCAGATCGTCCACGGCCCGCAGGACGCGCTCGCGGGTGTTCCCGGCGACCGGGTAGTTGCCGTTCAGCACGCGCGACACGGTTGCGGCGGACACTCCGGCGTGCGCCGCGACGTCGGCCAGGGTCACTGCCATGCTTCTGCTTCCTCCGGTTCGGTCCGTTTCGGGCCCTCGGCCCGTGGCCGCACATGTTCTCATCCCGGAGCGGCTCGGGGAGCGGGTCCGGCCCGGCCCGAAGGGCAGAAAGCGCTGTCTGTCAGAAGGTGGTGCTTCTTGTCGATTGTCGTGGCGATGGCTAGCGTGAGGGACGAGAAAGCGCTTGCTGTCATGGTCACCCCCTCGGCACCCCGCCGCCGAAGAGAGGAACTGCTGTGGTCCGCAAGGCAGTTCGGATCACCACGGACGGCGTCACCGGCCGCACGGGCTTCCGCCGGCATCGGGTCCGCCCGGTCCTCGCCCCTCGCGGGCGGGGCGGTCCCGGCGACGGCGGCACTCCGCGGCCGGAGCGCGCCCTCGCCGGACGGCCCGGCCCGGAACCGGCTCAGGTCCCCATCGGCCGCGCCCCGGTGCTCGCCGGCCCGGCCGCCGGCGGCTGCATCGCCGTGCGGGTCACGGGCGTTCGCGGGGAACATCCGGCCGCCCCCCGGCCGGCGGCCCCACCGCGACCGGCCCACGCGGCCACGTCCACCGGCGTCCGGCACCGCGTCGTCCGGGAGGACGGCCTGCGCAACTGCCGTACCCGGCACCGCTGCCGCGCGCCGGAACCGGCGCGGCAACCCGACGCGCGTGGTTTCCGGCCGCAGGGGGAACTCTTCCCGCGCCAGGTCCTGCCCGGCGGGTCCTCGCCCCGCGATCTGCCGGCCGGCGCCCGCGGAGCGCAACCCGCCGAACTCGCCCAACTCGCCGAACCCACCGAACTCGCCCCACCGGCAGAGCCGGCCCTCGGATCCCCGACCGCGGGCCGCCGTCCCGACGTACCGGAGCTGACCCTGTGACGACCATCCGTCTCCCCGACGCGTCGGGGGAGTTGCGGCCGTACCGGCCGCGCACCGAACCCGCGGGCCACTTCTCCGCACCAGCCGGCAGCGCCGCGCCGCGCAGCCGCGTCGTGTACGCGGCGGCGCACGTCGTCGCGGACCCGTTCCGCACCGCCCCCGGTCTGCCGGCGGCCGTCGACTGGGACGCGACCCTGGCCTTCCGCCACCACCTGTGGTCCCACGGACTGGGGGTGGCGGAGGCGATGGACACCGCGCAGCGCGGCTCGGGCCTGGACTGGCCTGCCGCTGCCGAGTTGACGCGCCGCTCCTGCGCCGAGGCCCGGGCCGCCGGTGGCCGCATCGTGTGCGGCGTGAGCACCGACCAGCTGCCCGTGACCGAGATCGGCTACCCCTACAGCCTGGACGACGTCCGCAGGGCGTACGAGGAGCAGCTCGCGCTCGTCGAGGACGCCGGCGGGCGGCCCGTGCTGATGGCCTCCCGCGCCCTCGCCGCGGTCGCCAAGGGGCCCGAGGACTATCTGGAGGTGTACGGCCATCTCCTGCGGCAGTCCGCGCGACCCGTCGTCCTGCACTGGCTCGGGCCGATGTTCGACCCCGCGCTGGAGGGCTACTGGGGAAGCACCGCCCTCGACGCCGCCACCCGCACCTTCCTGGATTTGGTCGCGGCGCACCCCGGCAAGGTCGACGGGGTCAAGATCTCCCTGCTGGACGCGGAGCGCGAGATCGGGCTGCGCCGCCTCCTCCCGGACGGTGTGCGCTGCTACACCGGCGACGACTTCCACTATCCCGAGCTGATCGCCGGGGACGAGCAGGGCCACAGCCACGCCCTCCTCGGCGTCCTCGACCCGCTCGCGCCCCTGGCCGCCGACGCCCTCCGCGCGCTGGACTCCGGTGACACCGCGGCCTTCCGCGCGCTGCTCGACCCGACGGTCGAGCTGGCCCGGCACCTGTTCGGGCCGCCCACCCGCCACTACAAGACCGGTGTCGTCCTGCTCGCCTGGCTCGCCGGCCACCAGTCGCACTTCACGATGCTCGACGGTCTGCACTCGGCCCGCCCCCTTCCCCATCTGGCCCGCGCGTACGAACTGGCCGACCGCGTCGGACTGTTCCCCGACCCGGCACTCGCCGTGTCCCGCATGCGGAACTTGCTCTCTGTGTACGGAGTGTGACAGTGGGTACTGACAATCGCGTCCCGGACGATCTCGTGCGGCTCAGCGTCAACCAGGAGACCGTGCGCCAACTCGCCCTTCCCGAACTGGTCGACGGCCTCGCCGCGCGCGGTGTGCCGGGCGTCGGCCTGTGGCGCGGACCGGTCCGCGAGTTCGGTGTGGAGGCCGCCGCGAAGCTCGTCCGCGACGCGGGGCTCACGGTCACCTCGCTGTGCCGCGGCGGCTTCTTCACCGCCTCCGACCCCGGTGAGCGGGCCGCCGCGCTCGCCGACAACCGCGCGGCGGTGGAGGAGGCCGCGGCGCTGGGCACCGGCACGCTCGTGCTGGTCTCCGGCGGCCTCCCGGCCGGGGAGCGCGATCTCGCCGCCGCTCGCGAGCGGGTCGCCGACGCCGTGGCCGAACTCGCCCCGTACGCGGGCGAGCGGGGTGTCCGCCTCGCGATCGAGCCGCTGCACCCGATGTTCGCCTCGGACCGCTGTGTCGTGTCGACCCTCGCCCAGGCCCTGGACATCGCCGAGCGCTTCCCCGCCGAGCGGGTCGGCGTCGTTGTGGACACCTACCACCTGTGGTGGGACGACCTCGCCGGCCGGGGCATCGCGCGGGCCGGGGAGGGCGGTCGCATCGCCTGCTTCCAGGTCGCGGACTGGATCACCCCGCTGCCCGCGGGCGTCCTGCTGGGGCGCGGGCAGCTCGGCGACGGGTGCGTCGATCTGCGGGGGTTCCGCGAGCAGGTGGACGCGACCGGATTCGCCGGGCCCGTCGAGGTAGAGATCTTCAACCCGGCCCTGTGGGCCCGTGACGGCGGGGACGTTCTGGACGAAACCATCGCAAGGTACCGCTCCCACGTGGTGTGAACGGGCCTCCGAGGGGTGATCGGAAAACTTTGAAATTTCTTCTGGAGGGCGTGCAACCATCCCCCGGGCTCGCGGGTCTATGTAGCGTCAAGACCCTGAGGGGGGCCTCGTACGGGTCTTGAGTGAGGGGGAGGCGCGGTGTCCGGAGGGGGCTCGGGACACCACGCAGAGGGAGGGGAACGCTTAAGGGGTCCGGCCGAGCCGGACCCCTTTCGCCGTTCACGGGGCGGTGTACGGGCCCCGCGCCCCGCGGTCCCGCAGGCGGTCAGCGCTTCTCGCGCGCCCGCCGGGCCAGTACCGCCGCGACCACCGGGATGATCGACTCCAGTGCCCCGGCGACCGCCTCCTCCGGCAGCCCGGTCCGCTTGGCCACCGCCCGCGCCGCCGGAGCGGCGACCTTCGTCAGGACCGCCACGAGGGCGCCGCTGTTGCTTCCGCCCTGTGCGCCGCCCTGCACCCCGGCGAAGCCGGCGGCCGCGGCGGGCAGCGATTCGGTCGCGTTCGCCGCCTGTTCCATGGCCTGGCACAGTTCGGCCGTTCCGCCGGGGGTCACCGCGTCGTCGGTGAGCACCCCGGTGAGCGAGGCCACGGAACCGCCCACGACCTGCCGCGTCTCGTCGGCGTCGGTACCGAGCAGCGCGGCGATCTCCCGGAGCCGGTCCTCGCCCAGCTCCTCCAGTACCTCGTCCTTCAGCGGTCGATCGCTCATGCTCCGGACGTTAGTTGCGAATCGCCCGCTCGGCCCGCCGACCGCAGCCGGACGGATGTACCCCGCTCAGAAGGGGACACCGCAGCGCAGGATGACGTTCGCGTAGGGTCGCGCCTCCCCGGTGCGGACGACCAGCCTGGCCTGGTGGGTGAGCGCCTTGAAGTCCTCGTGGGGGACCAGCTCCAGGTCCGGGAACGCCTCCTCGAGCTGCGCGGTGACCTCGGGGTTGTGGTCGCGCACCTCCTTGGCGGCGACGGCGCCCTCGATCACCAGCTCCTCCTGGAGCCCCCCCAGCACCTCGGCGAACGAGGGCGTCCCGGCGCGGAAGGCGAGATCGACGACGACGGGGCCGGGCGGGATAGGCAGGCCCGCGTCGCAGACGACGACCAGGTCGGTGTGACCGAGCGCGGCGAGCGCGCCCGCCAGGTGGCGGTTGAGGATTCCGGACTTCTTCACAGCTGTTCCGTCTCGTCGAGGGTGGGGAAGGACTCCTGCGCACCCGCCTTGGTCACGGCCGCGGCGCCGACGCGCACCGCGAACCGCACGGCGGTCTCCAGGTCGTCGCCGGCGCCCAGCCGCCAGGCCAGCGCCCCGGTGAACGCGTCACCGGCCCCGGTGGTGTCGACGGCCTCCACGCGCAGGCTGGGCACGAGCACCGTGCCGTCGGTCGTCGCCGCGAGGGCGCCCCCGGCGCCCAGGGTGACGACCACCGAGCGCGGCCCGAGGGCGAGCAGCCCCCGTGCCCAGTCCTCCGGAGTGGCCCCCGCGTCCTCGCCCAGCAGGAAGCGCGCCTCGTGCTCGTTGACCACGAGCGGATCGCAGCCCTCCAGCACCTTCGGCGGCAGCGGCGCCGGGGGCGACGGGTTGAGCACCACCCGCGTCCCGGCCTCCGTGGCCGCCGCCACGACGGCGGCCACGGTCGCGGGCGGGATCTCCAGTTGCAGCGACACGACGGGGGCGGCGGCCAGCAGCTCGTGCGCCCCGGCCACATCGGCCGTCCCCAGGCGCCCGTTGGCGCCCGGCGAGACGACGATGCTGTTGTCGCCGGAAGGGTCCACCGTGATCAGCGCGACCCCGGTGGGGGTGTCGCCGACCAGGATGCCGGAGGTGTCCACGCCGGCCGATCTGAGCGACCCGGTCAGCAGCCGCCCGTGCGCGTCGTCGCCGACCCGCGCCAGCAGCGCCGTGCGCGCGCCCAGGCGGGCCGCGGCGACGGCCTGGTTGGCGCCCTTGCCACCGGGGTGGGTGGCCAGGTCGGAGCCGAGGACGGTCTCGCCCGCCGCCGGGCGGCGGTCGACGTGGATCACCAGGTCGGCGTTGGCCGACCCCACGACCAGCAGGTCGTAGCCGTGCATCTTTGTGTTCCCTTCGCGGAATCGGCCGTAACGGTGCGTCGCGTCAGGACGTGAAGCCCGCGACGTTCTGTTCCGTGACGACCTTGACCGGCACCTTGACCAGGGTCGGGAGCTTGTCGCCCTTGGCGGCCTTCACGGCGTTCTGCACGGCCAGCTTGCCCAGTTCGCTGGGCTGCTGGGCCACGGACGCGGTGAGCGTGCCCGCCTTGACCGCGGTCAGGCCGTCGGGGGTGCCGTCGAAGCCGACGACCTTGACGGTCTTGCCGGCCTTGGAGCCGAGCGCCTTGATGGCGCCCAGGGCCATCTCGTCGTTCTGCGCGAAGACGCCGGTGACGTCGGAGTGCGCCTGCAGCAGGTTGGTCATGACGTCCAGGCCCTTGGTGCGGTCGAAGTCCGCGGCCTGCTCCGCGACCACCTTGATGCCGGGGTAGGCCTTGATGCCCTCGTCGAAGCCCTGGCCGCGCTCGTTGGCGGCGGAGGTGCCCGCGGTGCCCTGGAGCACGACCACGGTGCCCTTGCCGCCGAGGGACTCGGCCAGCGTCTTGGCGGCCAGCCGGCCGCCCTCGACGTTGTCGGAGGCGACGGTGGTCGCGAGGTCGGCCTTGTTGACGCCGCGGTCGGCGGCGACGACGGGGATGTTCGCCTTGTTGGCGGCCTTCACCGACGGGCCGGCCGCGTCGGAGTCCACCGGGTTGACGATGATCGCCTTCACGTTCTGGCTCGTGAAGTTCTGCAGCTGGTTGGCCTGCTGGGACGCGTCGTTCTGCGCGTCGGTCACGGTCAGGTTCACGCCCTCCTTCTTCGCCTCGGCCTGGGCGCCCTCCTTGAGCTGGACGAAGAAGGGGTTGTTGAGGGTGGAGACCGACAGGCCGACCTTCGTGCCGGAGGACGAGCCGGAGCCGGAGTTGCAGGCGGCGGCGGTGAGGGCGAGGGCGCTGACGGCGACTGCGGTGACCGTGATCTTCTTGATACGCATGGGTCGTTCCTTGCGGGTGTGATGAGGGTGGTGTGCGGAAGGGCGGAGCGTGGCGTCAGCCACGACGCCGCAGGGTGTCCAGGAGGACCGCCAGGGCAATGACGACGCCGATCACGACCTGCTGCCAGAAGGCGGAGACCGAGAGCAGGTTGAGGCCGTTGCGCAGCACGGCGAGGATCAGCGCGCCGATCAGGGTTCCCGAGGCCTTGCCGACGCCGCCGGACAGGCTGGCGCCGCCGATGACGACCGCGGCGATGGCGTCGAGTTCGTAGCCGTACGCCGCCTGCGGCTGCGCCGAGGCGAGCCGGGAGGCCAGGACGATGCCCGCGACGGCCGCGAAGAGACCGGACAGGCCGTAGATGACGAGCTTCTGGCGCTTGACGCGGATGCCGGAGAGGCGGGCCGCCTCCTCGTTGCCGCCGATCGCGTACATGGCGCGGCCCATGTAGGTGCGGCCCAGGATCACGGCCGTGGCGACGCCGGCGACGATCATCACCAGGACGGGCACCGGCAGCCAGCCGCCGATGGTGTCGCCCAGGTGGGAGACGGAGTCGGGGAACGCGATCGGGCTGCCCTGGGATATGACCAGGGTCAGGCCGCGGCCGATGGAGAGCATCGCCAGGGTGGCGATGAAGGGCGGCAGCTTGCCGAAGGAGACCAGCAGGCCGCTGAGCAGGCCGCTGGCTACACCGGTGGCCACGGAGAGCACGACCGCCAGCCACACCGGCAGGCCCGCGGAGCTCGCGCTCCAGGCCAGCACCGTCGCCGAGAGCGCCGCGACGGAGCCGACCGACAGGTCGATGCCGGCCGCGACGATCACAAAGGTGGAGCCGAAGGCCAGGATTGCCACGACGGCCGCCTGGACGCCGACATTGAGCAGGTTCTGCGTGCTCAGGAAGTCGCCCGACAGGAACGACAGTGCCACGAGCAGAACGACCAGGGCGCTGAGGGCGCCGTTGTTGAGGAGCACGCGGCGAGCCGCGGCGACGCCACCCGTGTCCGTCGTCTTCTTGAGCGTGTCAGTGGCCACGGGAGCCCTCCACATCCTTCTTCGTCGCAGTGGTGTTGCTGTTGCCGTTGTCCGCGGTGCCAGGGGTGCCCGCGCCGACGGCGAGGGCCATGACCGAGTCCTGAGTGGCCTGGTCCGCGGGGAGTTCGCCGGCGATCCGGCCCTGGGACATCACCAGGACGCGGTCGCTCATGCCCAGCACCTCGGGGAGGTCGCTGGAGATCATCAACACGGCGTGGCCGGAGGCCGTGAGCTGGTTGACGAGCTGGTAGATCTCCACCTTGGCGCCGACGTCGATGCCGCGGGTGGGCTCGTCGAGGATCAGCACCTTGGTGTCGGCCAGCAGCCACTTGCCGATGACGACCTTCTGCTGGTTGCCGCCGGACAGGGTGCGCACGTGCTGGTGGAGGCCGGCCATGCGCACCTTGAGCTGCCCCGAGATGCGGTCGGCTTCCTTGCGCTGCCCCGTCCGGTCGACGAAACCGGCCCGGGTGGCGCGACCGAGGGTGACCAGGCCCAGGTTCTCCTGGACGCTGGCGTCCAGGACCAGGCCCTGGCCCTTGCGGTCCTCGGGCACCAGGCCGATGCCCGCGTCCATGGCGGCGTTCACGTCGTGCCGGCGCAGCCGCTTCCCGAGCACCTCGACGGTCCCGGAGTCGTAGGGGTCGGCGCCGAAGACCGCGCGCACGACCTCGGTGCGCCCGGCGCCGACGAGCCCGGCCAGGCCCACCACCTCGCCGGCCCGCACCTCGAAGCTCACGTCCTGGAAGATGCCGCCGCGCGTGAGGCCCTCGACCCGCAGCAGCGGCGCGCCGGCGTCGGAGCGCTCACGCGGGTACTGCTGGTCGATGCTGCGTCCCACCATGAGCCGCACGAGTTCGTCCTCGGGCGTGGCCGCGGGCACCTGGGCGACGCTGCGCCCGTCGCGCAGAACCGTCACACGGTCGCCGAGCGCGGCGATCTCCTCCAGGTGGTGGGTGATGAAGACGATGCCGACGCCGTCGGTGCGCAACTGGCGCACGATCGCGAAGAGCTTCTCGACCTCCTCACTGGTGAGGACCGCGGTCGGCTCGTCCATGATCAGCACCCGGGCGTCCAGGCTGAGCGCCTTGGCGATCTCCACCATCTGCAGGCGGGCGATGCCCAGTTCCCCCACCGGGGTGCGGGGGTCGACGTCCACGCCGACGCGCTGGAGCAGGGCGGCGGCGTCGGCGTTCATCTTCTTGCGGTCCAGCAGGCCGAAGCGGCGCGGCTGGCGGCCCAGGAAGATGTTCTCGGCCACGCTGAACGTGGGGACGAGGTTGAACTCCTGGTAGATGGTGGCGATGCCGAGCCGCTCGGCGTCCTGCGCGCCGTGGATGCGCACCTCCCGGCCGTCCACGAGCAGGCGCCCTCCGTCCGGGCGGTTGGCGCCGGACAGCATCTTGATGAGGGTGCTCTTGCCCGCGCCGTTCTCACCGAGCAGGACGTGCACCTCGCCGCCGTGCAGGTCGAAGTCGACGCCGTCGAGGGCGACCACGCCGGGGAAGACCTTGCGGACTCCCTCCATGCGGAGGATCTCGGGGCTGGTCGTGCTCAACGGGGGCTCCCTTCGGACGCGCCGCTGGAGCGGCGCACTACGAGGCGGGCGGAGACGGTGACCGACGGTGCGGGCCGGCCCTCCACCCGGTCGATCAGCGAGCGCACGGCCGCCCGGCCGAGCTCGCCCGTGGGCTGGGAAATCGCCGTGATCGGCGGATCGGTGTGGAGGAACCACGGGATGTCGTCGAACGCGGCGAGCGCGATGTCCTGCGGGACCCGCAGGCCGCGGGCGCGGATCTCGTCCATGGCGCCGAGCGCCATCAGGTTGTCCGCGGCGAAGACCGCGTCCGGCGGGACCGGGAGGTCGAGGAAGCGGGCCGTGGCCCGGCGGCCGCTGTCCGCTTGGAAGTCGCCCTGCCCGATGTAGTCGTCGGGCAGGGCGAGGCCGAATGCCTCGAGCGCGTCGCGGAAGGCCTTCACGCGCTCGCGGCCGGTGGTGGTCGCGGCCGGGCCCGAGATGATCGCCAGCCGGCGGTGCCCGAGGGCGTGCAGGTGGGCGACCAGGTCGCGGACCGCCTCGCAGCCGTCGGTGCGGACCACGGGCACGTCGTTGCCGATGCCGGGGATCCACCGGTCCACGAAGACCATGGGGGTGCCGGCGAGCACCGCGTCCATGATCAGCGGCGAGCCGCCGTCCGTGGGGCTGACCAGCAGGCCGTCGATGCGTCGGTCCAGGAGGGTGCGGATGTGGTGGTCCTGCTGCTCCGGACGCTCGTCGGCGTTGCCGATGATGACGCTGTAGCCGAGCGCCCTGGCCTCGTCCTCGACCGAGCGGGCGAGCTCGGTGAAGAACGGGTTCAGCACGTCGCTGATGACCAGGCCGAGCGTTCGCGTCTGGTCGGTGCGCAGCGACCGGGCCACCCCGTTGGGGCGGTAGCCGAGTTCGGCCACGGCCTCGAGCACCCGGGTGCGGGTGTCCGGGCGGACCGCGGGGTGGTCGTTGAGCACGCGGGACACCGTCGCGACGGATACGCCGGCGCGGGATGCCACGTCCTTGATGCTCGCCACCGTCCACCTCCTCGTGGAATCGATTACAAGGAGGATTGGAAACGATTACATGCGCGGCGGCAAGAGCACGCAACCGGATCGTTACATTCCAGACCCTCGTGCGGGCGGAGTTGTCCACAAGCCCGGCGGGGCTGTCGGCGCGGGAAGGTACCTTCGGAACACGACGTCGGACCACGTCGGCGGACGGGGGAGGAGGCCCGTGTCATGGGGGAATCGGGGGCATGTCGCGGCGGGCCGCGTCCCCGTCCGCGGCGCGCTCCGCGCGGGACGCCGGCGCGTGTCCTGCGGGGGGTCGTGAGATGACGCAGTCGCAAGAGTCACAACGCCCGGCACTGGCCGAGGTGACCGGTGTCCTGGAACGCATCACGTACGCCAACGAGGAGAACGGCTACACGGTCGCCCGGGTCGACACCGGCCGCGGCGGCGATCTGCTCACTGTGGTCGGCGCCCTGCTCGGCGCCCAGCCGGGCGAGTCGCTGCGCATGCAGGGCCGCTGGGGCTCCCACCCGCAGTACGGCCGCCAGTTCACGGTGGAGAACTACTCGACGGTGCTGCCCGCCACGATCCAGGGCATCCGCCGCTACCTCGGCTCCGGGCTCATCAAGGGCATCGGCCCGCGGATCGCCGAGCGGATCGTGGAGCACTTCGGCACCGACACCCTGGACGTCATCGAGCGCGAACCGGCCCGCCTGGTCGAGGTCCCCGGCCTCGGCCCCAAGCGCACCCGGCTGATCGGCGCCGCCTGGGAGGAGCAGAAGGCCATCAAGGAGGTCATGGTCTTCCTCCAGAGCGTCGAGGTGTCCACCTCCATCGCGGTGCGCATCTACAAGGAGTACGGGGACGCCTCGATCTCCGTTGTGAAGAACCAGCCCTACCGGCTGGCCGCCGACGTGTGGGGCATCGGCTTCCTCACCGCGGACCGCATCGCCCGCGCGGTCGGCATCCCGCACGACAGCCCGGAGCGGGTCAAGGCCGGGTTGCAGTACGCCCTGTCCCAGGCCACCGACAACGGCAACTGCTTCCTGCCGGAGGAGCAGTTGCTCTCCGACGCCGTGAAGCTGCTCCAGGTCGACACCGGTCTGGTCATCGACTGCCTGGCCGAGCTGGCCGCGGAGGAGGGCGTGGTGATCGAGCCCGTGCCCGGCCCGGACAGCGAGGAGCCCGTGCGCGCGGTCTACCTGGTGCCCTTCCACCGGGCCGAGATCTCCCTGGCGGGCGCGCTGCTGCGGCTGCTGCGCGGCCCCGAGGACCGGATGCCCGCCTTCCACGACGTGGACTGGGACAAGGCGCTGGCCTGGCTGGCCGAGCGCACCGGGGCCGATCTCGCTCCCGAGCAGCAGCAGGCGGTGCGGCTGGCGCTGACCGAGAAGGTGGCGGTGCTGACCGGCGGCCCCGGCTGCGGCAAGTCGTTCACGGTCCGTTCCGTGGTGGCCCTCGCGCAGGCCAAGAAGGCCAAGGTCGTCCTGGCCGCGCCGACCGGGCGGGCCGCCAAGCGGCTGGCCGAGCTGACCGGGGCCGAGGCGTCCACCGTGCACCGGCTGCTGGAGCTCAAGCCCGGCGGGGACGCCGCGTACGACCGGGACCGGCCGCTGGAGGCCGATCTCGTGGTCGTGGACGAGGCCTCCATGCTGGACCTGCTGCTGGCCAACAAGCTGGTCAAGGCCGTGCCGCCGGGTGCCCACCTGCTGTTCGTCGGCGATGTCGACCAGCTGCCCAGCGTCGGCGCGGGAGAGGTGCTGCGCGACCTGCTGGACGAGCGGAGCCCGGTCCCCTCCGTACGGCTGACCAGGATCTTCCGCCAGGCGCAGGAGTCCGGGGTGGTGACCAACGCGCACCGGATCAACTCCGGCGTCCCGCCGCTCACCCAGGGGCTCGGCGACTTCTTCCACTTCGTGGAGGACGACGGCGAGGAGACGGCCCGGCTCACCGTGGATGTGGTCGCCCACCGGATCCCCCGCCGGTTCGGCCTCGACCCGCGCCGCGACGTCCAGGTGCTGGCGCCCATGCACCGCGGACCGGCCGGCGCGGGCGTGCTCAACGGACTGCTCCAGCAGGCCGTGACCCCGGCGCGCCCGGACCTTCCCGAGCGCCGCTTCGGCGGCCGCACCTTCCGCGTCGGCGACAAGGTCACCCAGATCAGGAACAACTACGAGAAGGGCGCGAACGGCGTCTTCAACGGCACCGTGGGCGTGGTCACCTCCCTGGACACCGTGGAGCAGCGGCTCACCGTCCTGACCGACGGGGACGAGGAGATCCCCTACGACTTCGACGAACTCGACGAGCTCGCCCACGCGTACGCGGTGACCATCCACCGTTCGCAGGGGAGCGAGTATCCCGCCGTAGTGATCCCGGTCACCACCGGAGCGTGGATGATGTTGCAGCGGAACCTCCTCTACACGGCCGTTACCCGGGCGAAACGCCTGGTCGTGCTCGTGGGCTCGCGCAAGGCCATCGGGCAGGCGGTCCGCACCGTCTCCGCAGGCAGACGCTTCACGGCGCTCGACCACCGGCTGTCACGAGCGGCAAGATAGGCACTGGGTGCCACCTTTCGGTCCTATGGCCGACCCCGAGTGCACGTGGCCACGCCAAATGGGGGACAGTAGGGGTAGGTCAGGGCACCTCGAAACCTCGAAGAAGAGGCACGACGTCGGTGAGGGAATGACGTGAGCGACAACTCAGTAGTACTGCGGTACGGGGACAGCGAGTACAGCTACCCGGTGATCGAGGGCACCGTTGGGGACAACGGCTTCGACATCGGCAAGCTCCGCGCCAATACCGGCCTGGTCACCCTGGACAGCGGCTACGGCAACACCGCGGCCTACAAGTCCGCGATCACCTACCTCGACGGCGAGCAGGGGATCCTCCGCTACCGCGGTTACCCCATCGAGCAGGTCGCCGAGCGTGGCAGCTTCCTGGAGACCGCGTACCTGCTGATCAACGGTGAGCTCCCGACCGTTGACGAGCTCGCCGGCTTCCGGGGCGACATCACGCAGCACACGCTGCTGCACGAGGACGTGAAGCGGTTCTTCCAGGGCTTCCCGCGCGACGCCCACCCGATGGCCATGCTGTCCTCCGTGGTCAGCGCGCTGTCCACCTTCTACCAGGACAGCCACAACCCGTTCGACGAGAAGCAGCGCTACCTCTCGACGATCCGGCTCATCGCGAAGCTGCCGACGATCGCCGCGTACGCGTACAAGAAGTCGATCGGCCACCCCTTCGTCTACCCGCGCAACGACCTCGGCTACGTCGAGAACTTCCTGCGCATGACGTTCGCGGTCCCCGCCGAGGAGTACGAGCTCAACCCGGTCGTCGTCGACGCCCTGGACAAGCTGCTGATCCTGCACGCGGACCACGAGCAGAACTGCTCCACCTCCACCGTCCGCCTGGTCGGCTCCTCGCAGGCCAACCTCTTCGCGTCCATCTCCGCGGGCATCAACGCCCTGTGGGGCCCGCTGCACGGCGGCGCCAACCAGAGCGTGCTGGAGATGCTGGAGGCCATCCAGGCCGACGGCGGCGACGTGGACGCCTTCATCCGCAAGGTGAAGAACAAGGAGGACGGCGTCCGCCTCATGGGCTTCGGCCACCGCGTCTACAAGAGCTTCGACCCCCGGGCGAAGATCATCAAGGCCGCGGCGCACGACGTCCTGTCCGCCCTGGGCAAGTCCGACGAGCTGCTGGACATCGCCCTGAAGCTCGAGGAGCACGCGCTCAGCGACGACTACTTCGTCTCGCGCAACCTCTACCCGAACGTGGACTTCTACACCGGCCTGATCTACCGGGCCATGGGCTTCCCGTCCACGATGTTCACCGTGCTCTTCGCGCTCGGCCGGCTCCCCGGCTGGATCGCCCAGTGGCACGAGATGATCACCGAGCCGGGTTCCCGCATCGGCCGCCCGCGCCAGGTCTACACGGGCGTCGTCGAGCGCGACTACGTGCCGGTCGAGAGCCGCTGATCCCGCACCCCGGCGTCCCGCTCCGGCGGGGCGCCGGGGTACGCCGGAGCAAAGAGAAACGCCCCGCGCCGAATCCCCCCACGGGTTCGACACGGGGCGCTCCCGTTTCCCGGAGCGGATCCCCCCACGGGTCCGTACCGGGCGTTCTTTGGGTGCGCTCGCCCCACCGGAGCGCGCCGCCCGGGAGGGCCGCTCAAAGCTCTCCGGGCAGTGCGTCCAGGCGTGACGACCGGGCTGTCCCCCAAAGACAACCCGTTCATCATCTCACCGAGTCCGCCGGGAGCCCGGTGTCTTCTCGGGGTTAGACCCCCCTGTAAACCAAAAGGTTACGTTTCAGCCAGTGTGATCTAGGTCTCGCCTACGTCTTTCTACGTCATCCGCATCAGGAATGACCCCCGTGTCGGTCGCGGGGACCCCGTCCCGTAACGTGCTGTCCCACCTTGAGGGGCGGAGCGTGATGTCGCAGAACGCAAGTGTGGGCCGGAACGTCGTGGTGACCGGCGGGGGAACGGGCATCGGCCGGTCGGTGACCACGAGGTTCGCCGAGGCCGGCGATCATGTGACCATCGTGGGCCGCCGCCGCGAGGTGCTGCGGGCCACCGCCGAGGAACTGCGCACCGAGCACGGACTCGACGTCACCCCGGTCGCCTGCGACCTCGCCGACCCCGACGACGTCGAGGCGGCCCTCGCGCGGCTGCCCCGGCGCGTGGACGTGCTGGTCAACAACGCGGGCAGCCGGGAACTGGCGATCGGCGCGGGCCCGCACGGCGTCCTGGCCCGCTGGCGAGGCGATTTCGAGCGCAATGTGCTGACCGCGGTGCTGGTGACCGAATCCCTGCGGGACCGGCTGCCCGAGGGGGGCCGGGTCATCACCGTGACGTCGGTGGCCGCGCTGCGCGGAGGGGGCTCCTACGGCGCGTCCAAGGCCGCCCTGCACGCCTGGAACCACTCCCTGGCCGCCCAGCTCGGCCCGCGCGGCGTGACCTGCAACATCGTCGCCCCGGGCACGGTCGCGGGCACCGAGTTCTTCGGCGCGCGCCTGGACGCCGCCGAGCTGACCCGGCGGGCCGGGCGCACCCTGGTCGGCCGCGTGGGGCGCCCCGACGACGTCGCCGCGGCGGTGGTCTTCCTGGCCTCCCAGGACGCCGGGTTCATCACCGGCGAGATCCTCCAGTGCAACGGCGGGGAGCTGCTCGGCCGCTGAACCGGGGTGCCGCGCGCCGGTGTACTCCCCTGGTGGGAGCCGGCCGGCACGGCCCCTCCCTGAGGATGACGCGGTCCCCGGAAAACCCCGGGAACGCCCCCGATCCCGGTGAAACCGGGTTGCCCCCGCACGAGCGCGGCTGCCAGCGTGGAGCCGGGAGCGGGCGGGGCGACAACCGGGTCCGGGCGGGAAGAGGGGCGGCGGTATGGACGTTGCACGATTTGTGTCGGCCCTCGACTTCACCGCAGGTCTCGAGGGGTACCTGCGCGACGGCCATGCGCTGTGGGCCTACGGTGTGCTCGCGGCCACGACCGCGCCGCCGCTGGTACCCAACTCCGCCCTGCTGGTGACCGGCGGGGTGCTGGCCGCCCAGGGACGGCTGGACATCGGGCTGGTGCTGCTGGCGGTCGCGGGCAGCGCGGTCCTCGGTGACATGGTCATCCACCGGATCGGCCGGGCGGTGAGCGGCAGCGTCCTGACGCGCCTGTACCGCAAGCCCCGGCGCCGGGCGCTGCTGGAGTGGGCGAGCACCCGCATAGAGCGCCACGGCGTGCCCTTCGTGATCGGTGTGCGCTTCCTGCCCAGCGGCCGGGTGATCGGCGGGCTGGCCGCGGGGATCGTCCGGTACCCGGCGCGGCGCTATCTGATCGGGGCGGGCGTGGCCGAGGGGGTGTGGGCGACCTACTCCGTTGGGCTCGGCTACTTCGGCGGCCTGGCCATGTCCAACTCCTTGTACGCGGTGGGACTCGGCCTGGGCGTCTCGTTGTTCGTGGCGGGGCTCGGCAGCCTGGCGCAGGTGGTGTCCGGGCGCCGCGCGGCGGCCGAGAGTGCGGCCGCCGGGCGGGTGGTGGCGTCGGGAGGGACGGTTCCTCCGGGGCCGCGGGTCAGCGACGAGCAGGGACTCGGCGCGGACGGCGGGGGTGCGGCGGCGGCACCGGGCCGGGTACGCGGCGGCGGGACGGTGTGAGTTCCCCGGGCTCGGGGCTCGCGGCCAGGGCCTTTGCGGCCTCCCGGCCCTTCCTGCCGGGAGGGCTTCAGCCGGCCGGGGCCGGGCTGGTGCCCGGTGCGGGAGCGCCGGCGACCCCGGCCGCCGCGGCTGCCGCCGTCACGTCGACCGGTCCGGTCCCGAGGCGCGGTGCGAGGTAGCCGAACAGGGCGTTTTTGAGCTCGCCGGTGTAGGCGGCGCGCTCCGCCCCCTCGTGCCCGACGACTAGGGCGAGGCCCGCCTTGAACAGCCCGAAGGCCATGGCCGCGACCTGCGTCCGCTCCGCCGCGGACAGGTCGGGGGCGCGCAGGCCGAGCAGCGTCTCGACCCGCTCCAGGAGGGAGCTGTGCAAGGCGTCGTGCTCCGATGTGACCGAGCCCGGTACGTCGCTGTCGTGGACCAGGGCGAGGAAGGCCGGGTTCTCGCAGTTGAAGTCGATCATCGGGTCGACGATCACGTCGAGCATCTCGCGCAGCGGCAGCGAGGCGTTCTCCGGCGTGAACAGCTCGCCGTGCGCCTCGCGCATCCGCAGGTTGAGGGTGCTGCCCAGCTCGATGGCGATGGCTTCCTTGTTGGGGAAGAACTGGTAGAGCGTGCCGGGCGACACACCGGCCTCACGCGCGATGGCGTTCGTGCTCGCCGCGGTGTAGCCCACCTTGCGGAAGACGTCCGCCGCGGCGTCCAGCAGCTGTGCCACGCGCCGTTCCCCGCGTGCCTGACGACGGCGCGGTCTCTGCTCCTCGGGCACGTGTACTCCCCAATCACTGTTGACAAACGCGAGTGGCCGCTCGCATTCTGAAGAAACGCGAGTGATCGCTCGTGTTGGCCAGTTTACGGCTGTTCTTCATGGGAGGGGACACCTCTGTCATGTCCGATGTCAACCGCGGGCGCCCGCCAGGGGTCTGGACCCGGGTGACCACCGCCCGGCCGGGACTCACCCTGCTCCTCGCGCTGCTGTTCACCGCTCTCGCTGTGGTCGCGGGCAGCGGGGTAGCGGAGCGGCTGCACAGCGGCGGCTGGGAAGCGCCCGGCTCCGAGTCGTCGTACGCCAACGCGGCCCTGCAGAAGTACTTCCCGGACTCCCAGCCCAATCTGATCCTCCTCGTCGACAGCCGGGGGGCCGGGGTGGACTCCCCGGCCGTGGCCGCCGAGGGCCGCGAACTCGGCCGCAGGCTCGCCGCGGACAAGGACGTCAGCGGTGTCACCTCCTACTGGACCACCTCGGCGCCGGCCCTGCGCGCCAAGGACGGCGGCGAGGCCATGATCGCCGCCCGCATCGCCGGCGACGACGACGCGATCGCCAAGACCGTCGAGCGCCTCGCCCCCGCGTACCGCGGGGAGCACGGCCCGGTGGAGGTCAGGGTCGGCGGCCTCGCCGCCTTCCGGCAGGAACTGCAGACCACCATCCAGGACGACCTGGCCCGCGCGGAGGTCATCGCCCTGCCGGTGACCCTGCTGCTGCTCGTGATGGTCTTCGGCAGCGCCGTGGCCGCGATGCTGCCGCTGGTGATCGGCATCGTCGCGATCCTCGGCACCAACGCCGTGCTGCGCGGCATCACGGCGTTCACGGACGTATCGATCTTCGCCCAGAACCTCACCACCGCCCTGGGGCTCGGACTCGCCATCGACTACGCCCTGTTCATCGTGCGCCGCTTCCGGGAGGAACTGGACGCGGGCGCCGATCCGCGGGCCGCGGTGGGGGCGACGCTCCGCACTGCGGGCCGTACGGTGCTCTTCTCGGCGCTCACCGTGGCCGCGGCCCTGTCCGCGATGTTCCTGTTCCCGCAGTACTTCCTGCGCTCGTTCGCCTACGCGGGCATCGCGGTGGTGCTGCTGGCGGCGGGCGCCGCCCTGGTGATCCTGCCGGCGGCGCTGGTGCTGCTGGGCCACCGGGTCAACGCCCTGGACCTGCGCAGGATCCTGCCGCGCCGGCGGAGCGCACGGGAACCCGGCGCGGGGTACGCCCGGCTCGCCACTCTGGTGATGCGCCGGGCACCGCTCTTCGCGGCCGGCACGATCGCGGGGCTGGTGCTGCTCGGAGTCCCCTTCCTCCAGGTGCAGTTCGGCACGGCCGACGACCGCCAGCTGCCGGCGACGGCCGAGGCCCATGTCGTGCAGCAGCACATCCGTGACGATTTCCCCGGCAACCCGGGCGACGAGATCACCGTGCTCGCCGAGGGCGGCCCGACGTCCGCACAGCTCGGGGCCTACAGCAGCAGACTGTCCCGGCTGCCCGGGGTGGTCGTCGTCGACGGCCCCGCCGGGCAGTACGCCTCCGGAGAGCTCAGCGCCGCGCCCGGCCCGGCCGAGGCGGCCCGGGCCGCCGGCGGGGCGGCCTATCTGACGGTGCTGCCGAGGACGGCGGCGGTGGACCCGGCCGGCCAGGACCTCGTGGACAGGATCCGGGCGGTCGACGCACCCTTCACGACCTCGGCGACCGGCACGGCCGCCCAACTCGTGGACACCAAGGACGTCATAGCCGACCGGCTGCCGTGGGCGGCCGGGATGATCGCCGCGGTCACCTTGCTGCTGGTCTTCCTGCTCACCGGCTCCGTTGTCATCCCCGTGCAGGCGGTGCTGCTCAACGCCCTGAGCCTGACGGCGATGTTCGGCGCCGTGGTGTGGGTCTTCCAGGACGGCCATCTGTCGGGGCTGCTGGACTTCACCGCGACCGGCAGTATCGAGACCACCCTGCCCGTGCTGATGTTCTGCGTGGCCTTCGGGCTGTCGATGGACTACGGCGTCTTCCTGCTGTCGCGCATCAAGGAGGAGTACGACCGCACCGGTGACCACCGGTCGTCCGTGGTCTTCGGGGTGCGCCGCACCGGCGGCCTCATCACCGCGGCCGCGGTGATCCTGGCGGTGGTGATGGTGGCCATCGGCACGTCCCGGGTCGCCAACACCAAGATGCTGGGCCTCGGGATCGCGCTGGCCGTGCTGATGGACGCGATGGTGGTCCGCACGCTGCTCGTGCCGGCCGTGATGCGGCTGACCGGACGGGCCACCTGGTGGGCGCCGGGACCGCTCAAGCGGCTGCACGAACGCTTCGGGCTGAGCGAGGGGGAGGGGCCGGGCGGGGCCCCGGCGCGGGAGGAGCCCGCGCGGGACCCGGAGCCCGCCGCGACCGGCTGAGCGTCAGCCGAGCTCCCGGCGGCCTCTGTTGCCCGGCCGCCGGGAGCTCCACAGACGGATGGTGTCCGCGTACCAGAAGGGTTTGCCGGCCTCCACGACGTCGGGCGGCGGCAGGTGCCCGTGTTTCCGGTACGAGCGCACCGTGTCGACCTGGACCCCGATGTGAGCGGCGATCTCGGCGTACGACCAGAGGGTCCGATCCGTCATCTCACACGCACCTCCTCGCGATGGCTTCGAGCGGTCAGCCTCGCCGGGTCAACGACATGGGATGACGGGTGAAAGGGCCTGTTGATCAGCTGTTACGCGAAGCCCGCGTAACAGTGACAAACCTGGCAGAGGTGGTGATGATCGGACACCCGTCCGGCGGACGGGACCGGAACTCCGTCCGGGCGAACCCTCAGTCCCCGAACCGGGCGGGCAGGGGCGGTGCTTCCGCCGAGGCGACGGCACGCAGCCGCGCGAGGATGGCGGTGCCCGCCTTGGCGTAGGCGGAGGCGTCGTCGAAGAGCACCGAGTGGAGATTGCCCGACTCCATCAGCGCGATCAGCTCGAAGGCCAGCAGGGGCACATCGAGGTCGGCGCGCAACTGCCCGGCCCCGCGGGCCTTCTCGACGGTGATCTCGACATAGGTGATCCACTCCAGGCGCGCATCGGCGACCAGGTCGTGCACCGGACCGGTCCGCGCGTCGAACTCGGCCGCGACGGCGAGGAAGAAGCACCCGCCGGGGAACACCCGGCTCCGGGAGTACTCCAGCCACCCCTCGCACAGCCGCCACACCCGGGCGATACCGGGAGGCAGTTCGCGCGGGGGCCGCACCACATGGTCGAAGTACAGCTCGCGGGCCGCGCGGACGGCGGCCAGCTGAAGCTCCTCCTTGGAACCGAAGAGGGCGAACACCCCGCTCTTGCTCAGTCCCAGCTCGGCCGCCAGCCTGCCCAGGGACAGCCCTTCGAGACCCTCGACCGAGGCGAGGGCCGTGGCGCGGCTCAGGACCAGGCGGCGCGTCTCGTTGCCGCGCCGGACCCGGTTGTCCGTACGGGGGGTTGTCACCCGGCCATCCTACGAAAGGCCGCGTCCGCCCGGAATGCGTCGGGCGTAGGGTCGGTCGCGTGACCTCGACGCATCCCTTCCTCAGTCCGAGCACCCTCCCCTACGAGCTGCCGCCGTTCGCCGACATCCAGGACGAGCACTACCTGCCGGCCTTCGAGCGCGGCATGGCCGAGCAGCTCGCCGAGGTGCGGGCCGTCGCGGCGGACCCCGAGCCGCCGGGCTTCGAGAACACGATCGTCGCCCTGGAGCGCTCCGGCGACCTGCTGGGCCGCGTCTCGAACGTCTTCTTCAACCGTGCGGCCGCCGACACCAGCCCCGCCGTGCAGGAGATCGAGGCCCGCGTCAACACGGCACTCGCCGCGCACGCCGACGCCATCCACCTCGACCCGGACCTCTTCGCCCGCATCAGGACGCTCCACGACACGCGGCACGAACTCGGCCTGGACGCCGAGTCCCTGCGGCTGCTGGAGCGTTACCACACCCGCTTCGTCCGCGCCGGTGCCGAACTCACCGCCGAGGGCCGCGAGCGGCTGCGTGAGCTGAACGGCGAGATCGCCGAGGCCTCGACCACCTTCGAGCAGAACCTCTTCGCCGACACCAAGGGCGCCGCGATCGTCCTGGACAGCGCGGACGAACTCGCCGGCCTGTCCCCGGACGCCATCGCCTCGGCCGCCGCCAACGCCACCGCCCTCGGTCACGACGGCCGCTACGTGCTGAGCCTGAAGAACTTCTCCAACCAGACCGAACTCGCCTCCCTGGACGACCGCGCCCTGCGCCGCAGGCTGCTGGAGGCGTCCCTGGGCCGCGGTCTCACGAGCAACCGCGCCGTCGTGGTGAGGCTCGCCCGGCTGCGCGCCGACCGCGCCGCGCTGCTCGGCTACCCCTCGCACGCCGCGTACGTCGTCGCCGACCAGACCGCGGGCACCACCGAGGCGGTCACGAACCTGCTGACCCGGCTCGTCCCGGCCGCCGTCGCCAACGCCGAGCGGGAGGCGGCGGCGCTGGCGGAGGCCTCGGGCCTCGCGGACTTCGCGGCGTGGGACTGGACGTACTGGTCCGAGAAGGTCCGCAAGGCCGAGTACGACATCGACGCCGCCGCGATGCGCCCGTACTTCGAGCTCGACCGGGTCCTGAAGGACGGTGTCTTCCACGCCGCGGGCCAGGTGTACGGGCTGAGCTTCACCGAGCGCCCCGACCTGAGCGGCTACCACCCCGACGTGAGGGTCTTCGAGGTCTTCGACGCCGACGGCGCACCGCTGGGCCTCTACCTCGGCGACTTCTTCGCCCGCGCCTCCAAGCGCGGCGGCGCCTGGATGAACAGCCTGGTCGACCAGTCGCACCTGTTCGGCCGCAAGCCCGTGGTCGTCAACAACCTCAATGTCGCCAAGCCCGCGCCGGGCGAGCCGGCCCTGCTCACCTTCGACGAGGTCCACACCCTCTTCCACGAGTTCGGCCACGCGCTGCACGGGCTGCTCTCCGACGTCCGGTACCCCTTCTTCTCCGGCACCTCGGTCCCGCGCGACTTCGTCGAATACCCGTCCCAGGTGAACGAGATGTGGGCGACCTGGCCGCAGGTGCTGGCGCACTACGCCCGGCACCACGAGACCGGCGAGCCGATGCCCGCGGACCTGGTGGCCCGCATGGAGGCCGCCGAGCGCTTCGGGCAGGGCTTCCGTACGGTCGAGGCCCTGGCGGCGGCCGTGCTCGACTGGGCCTGGCACTCCATCCCGGCCGGCCACGACCCGGGCGACGCCGAGGAGTTCGAGGCGGCCGCGCTGAAGGAGGCGGGTCTCGCACTGCCGGCCGTCCCGCCGCGCTACCGCAGCACCTACTTCGCGCACATCTTCGCCCACGGCTACAGCGCCGGTTACTACTCCTACCTCTGGAGCGAGGTCCTGGACGCCGACACCGTCGAGTGGTTCAGGGAGAACGGCGGCATGCGGCGGGAGAACGGCGACACCTTCCGGCGCGAGCTGCTCTCGCGCGGCGGCAGTGTCGACTCGCTCGCGGCGTACGAGGGCTTCCGGGGACGGGCGCCGGAGATCGGGCCGCTGCTGGCCCGCCGGGGCCTGACCGGCTGAGCAGGCACCTTCAGCGGCGGCGGCGGCGGCAAGCAGCAGCGCCGCCGCCGCCGCCCGGTCAGTCGTGCGGCCGTGCCCCGCTGATGCGGTGGTCGGCGAGGCTCAGCGCCTCGTCGACCACCCGGCGCAGATGCCCGTCGGCCAGGGCGTAGACCATGCGGCGCCCCTCTTTCCGCACGGTCACCAGCCCGGCCAGCCGCAGCTTCGCCAGGTGCTGGCTGACGGCCGGGCGGGCGGCGCCGCACATCTCGGTCAGCGTGCCGACATCGGCCTCCCGCTGTCCCAGAGCGTGCAGGATCCGCAGCCGGGTGCGGTCGGCGAGCAGCCCGAGCAGGTCGGCGGCGATGGCGTACTGCTCGGCGCCAGGGTCTCGCGGGTGCGCATCCTGTGCAGGTGACAGGTGCATGCGTGCGCTCATACGCACATAATGACAGTCATGGACGAGCACCGGCACCCCCATCCGCACGACGGTCACGGACAGCCGCACGGCCACGACCACGACCACGGCCATACGCACGGCCACGGCCGAGACGACAAGCACCGCCACGGCCACGGCAGGGCCCGCCCCCACTCCCACGCCGCCGCGGACAAGCTGGACCGCGCCCTCGAAGGCTCCGCCGAGGGCATCCGCGCCCTGTGGATCTCGCTGGCGGTCCTCGGCGCCACCGCCGCCGTGCAGGCGGCCGTCGTCGTGCTGTCCGGGTCGGTCGCGCTGCTCGGCGACACCGTGCACAACGCCGCCGACGCGCTGACCGCCCTCCCCCTGGGCCTGGCGTTCCTGCTCGGACGGCGCGCCGCCACCCGCCGCTTCACCTACGGCTACGGCAGGGCCGAGGACCTGGCAGGGATCGTCGTCGTCGCCACGATCGCGGCGTCCGCGGTCGTCACCGGGTACCAGGCGCTGGACCGCCTGATGGACCCGCGGGACGTGTCCCACCTGCCGGCGGTGGCCGCCGCCGGGCTCGCCGGATTCGCGGGCAACGAATGGGTGGCCCGCTACCGCATCCGCATCGGGCGCAGGATCGGTTCGGCCGCGCTCGTGGCGGACGGACTGCACGCCCGTACCGACGGCTTCGCGTCGCTGGCCGTGCTGCTCGGCGCGGGCGGCGCGGCACTCGGCTGGCGCGCGGCCGACCCGGTCGTCGGGCTGCTCATCGGCGCCGCCATCCTGCTGGTGCTCCGTGACGCGGCGCGCGAGGTGTTCGGCCGCCTCATGGACGCCGTCGACCCCGCGCTCGTCGACGCCGCCGAGCGTGCGCTCCGCGACCGGCCCGGAGTCCTGGACGTCGCCGAACTGCGGCTGCGCTGGATCGGCCACCGGGTGCGGGCGGAGGTTGCCGTCGTCGTGGACGGTTCGCTCGACCTGCGCGCGGCGCACCAGGTGGCCGTGGACGCCGAGCACGCGCTGCTGCATGCCGTTCCCCGGTTGAGCGCCGCCCTGGTCCACCCCGACCCGGCGCCGGCGGCCGGCCTTCCGGATCCGCACGCCGGCCTGGCCCACCACGGCACGTGAGGTACGGCGCGGTTCAGCGCGGTCCCGTGCCGTGGTCGGCCGCCGCCTGTGCGGCCGCGCCCCTGATCCGTCCGGCCAGTTCCCGCAACCGGTCGGCGGGGGCGCCCAGTCCGTTGAGTCGCAGACGGGCGGCCTCGGTGAGGGTGTCGGCGTTGGCGGTGAAGGCCAGATTGAGTGCCTGGCGCACCATCCAGTGGTCGTACGTGAGCAGCCGGACGGCCTCGTCGCGCGCGTTCGCCCGCTCCCCGTCGACGGGCAGGTCCCGCAGCCGCTGGGCGATGCCCTGCAGCACCGCCGCCTGCCGGCTGCCGTCACGGGCCACTTCCGTGGGGACCGGGCCCCGCTCGCCGCACGCGGCGATCACGCGGTCGGCCTCCGGCTGGGCGGCCACCGCCTGGTCCAGGAGCGCGGCCAGCGCCGCGAGTTGCTCGTACGGGGACATGGCTCCTCCGGTCGGGCGTCGCGTGGCCACGGATCTCCCAGTGTGCGCCCGGGGGACGTCCGCGGGGGAACGGTGATGACTGCGAGGAATGATCAGTACCGGATCGGTCACGGCAACATCACAGACCGCTCGCATGTCTGCGCGGACTGTGAGGGTGATGTCACGGTGTCCCCCACACCCAAGCCTCAGGGGGCTCCTGTGACACAGTCGTCGCACACGCAACCACCGGGTTCGCACCCGTCCCAAGGACCCGGCTGGGTCCAGCCGCCGAAGAAGTCGGGGGCGGGGAAAATACTCGGCTTCGGCATCGTCGCCATCCTCGTCGTGGTCGGCGGCAGTGTCGCGTTCGCCCTCCGCACCGGCGGCGACGGGGACTCCGGCGGCAAAGCGCCGGCGGTGAGCACCGAGCCGACGCAGGACGCCGCCGGGCAGGGCCAGTTCAAGGACGATGTGAAGATCGACTCGTGCGGGCTCACGGACTTCACCAAGTCGCCCAGTGCCGAGGTGACCATCACCAACCACGGGGACAAGAGCGCCGACTACCAGGTGCGCGTGGAGTTCAGCGACTCGACGGGACACCTGATCTCCCAGGGCGTCGCGACGACCACGGGACTGGCCGGCGGGGCCTCGGTGAAGGAGAGCGCCCAGGGAACCGGCCCGGCGGCGGGCGACATCACCTGCAAGGTGACCGAAGTGGGCCGCACCGCCGCGAATTGACGCGGTGCGGCAGGAACGGCCCGGCGTCGCCGTTGCGGACGGGCCTTTCCCTCCCCGGCGACTCCGGTCGCCGTGCGGGCCCGCGGCCGGGGGCCGCGGGTTCTCCGCGCGCGGGATCGCGGGCGATTCTCGTACCCACCGGTAGGGAGTCGGGTGCGCCGGACGGGGCGTCGGACCGCCCGCGCGGGGACGGCCGGCCGTCGGCCGTGTGAACGTCTCCCGGTGGCCGGCGAACTGGCGAGAAACGTCCTCTGAACAGGTTGCACAGGCGCGCTCCGCGGCTGGCCGCGAATGGCGAGAATCTGTGCCTCCAGTTTCAACTACGTGTCCCTGTAAGACTGTTGACGATCGTTCTCACGCAACTGCCGCTCGATGCGTACCGCTTCTGCGTGAGATCGCCTGCGTCGGACCGTGGCTGAAAAAGCGGAGCGTCACCGCAACCTTGATCATCATTACCTTGCGTGGATCTGCACGTCTCGTTCATCTTCCATCCGTTCGGCGTTCTCCCCTCCTTGAACGCAACCCCCTCATGTGCCGCGACTGTCAGTCCCGCTTGGGGATGTATTTCGGCCTGTTGCGCGAAAAACACAATGGGGAGGGAGGTCGGCCTTATGGTCCGGCCGCGCGTTCTGTACATGTTGGCCCAGGGGGATGGCAGGTACCTGCCAGGGGTCCAGCATGTGCGTTCGGGGAATCCGGGTGACCCGGACCTCTCCCCGGAGGGTTCGTCGCGCACTGCGAGACCCGAGAGACCTGAAAGACCCGAAAGACCGGGCAGACCCGACAGACAGGACCGTCACGACCGGACCGACCGGCAGGAGCGCGGCGAGGGCCGCCCCGCCGCGGTCGGCTGGCGGCTGGTCGGTGCCAACAACCGTGAACTGGGCCGCAGCGCCCGCGCGTACGCGTCCCTGGCCGAGTGCCAGGCGGCCGTGCTCCTGCTCCGAGAGAACATCGGGCAGGTCCGCGCGCAGCTGGCCATGGCGGATGCCGGCAGCACCTGGACCTGGCGGGTCGCGCTCGGTGGAAAGGACGTCGCGGTGTCCGGCCGCACCTACCAGCGCCAGCGCGAGTGCCAGCAGAATCTGGGGCTGTTCCTGGCCGCCGTCACCGTCGCGGAGATGACCGAAGGAACGGCCCACCGGCCGCGGTTGCGCGGTCTGCGGGCCGCAGCTCAGCCGGGGTCTACGCGAGAAGACTCCGACGAGGGCCGCGGCACGGGCGACGCCCAGGAGACCCGGGGTCCCCGGGACACCACGCCGCCCACCGGGCTGCGGGCCGGGGCGGGGGTCCGATGACCGTCGCACTTCCCGGGTTCGGACGTTCCTCCGAGCCCGGTCCCGATCCCGTGGACGACGCCCCTCGCGACATCCGCGGCAGCGCCGAGCGCGCCGACCTCGCCTTCCGCCTCGTGGCGCGGGGGAGCGGCGCGACGGTGCTCGTCATCATGCTGCTGGTCGGTGTCTTCCTCACCTACCGCGCGTGGCAGGCGCTCAGCGTCGCCGGCTTCTCGTTCCTCACCACGGCGGCCTGGGAACCCGATGCGCACCACTTCGGCATCGCCGCGGTGCTCACCGGCACGGTGCTGATCGGCCTGACGGCGATCGCCTTCGCGGTGCCGCTGGCGGTGGGCACCGCGCTGTACATCTCGGAGTACGCGCCGCGCCGCGTGCGGCGCACGCTCGTCAGCCTCGTGGACCTCATGGCGGCGGTGCCGAGCGTGGTGTACGGCCTGTGGGGCGCCTTCTTCCTGCAGAGCCACGTCGTCGGCCTGTCCCGGTGGCTGGCCACGTACTTCGGCTGGATCCCGATCTTCAAGGTCACGGGCACCGACCCCGACGACCCGCTGGCGACCGCCACGGTCTTCACGTCCTCCACGTTCATCGCGGGGATGGTCGTGGCGCTGATGGTCACGCCGATCGCCTGCTCGGTGATGCGGGAGGCCTTCTCCCAGGCGCCCGTGGGCGAGCGCGAGGGCGCCTACGCGCTCGGCGCGACCAAGTGGGGCATGGTGCGCACCGTCGTCCTGCCCTTCGGGCTCGGCGGCATCATCGGCGGCACGATGCTCGGCCTCGGCCGGGCGCTGGGCGAGACGATCGCGGTCTACATGATCATCTCCCCGGTCTTCGCCATCCAGCCGCACATCCTGCAGAACGGCGCCAACTCCGTCTCGGCGCTGATCGCCCTGCGCTACGGCTCGGCGACCGAGTTCGGCATGTCGGCCCTGATGGCCGCCGGCCTCGCCCTGTTCCTCATGACGCTGGTCGTCAACTTCATCGCCTCCTCGATCGTTGCGCGCAGTCGCTCCGGCGCGGGGGTGGAGGCCTGAGATGAGTGACCTCCTCACCAAGGAGCGGACGGCCCCGGCCGCCCGCCCCGACGAGCCCGAGATCCGGCGCAACACCTCCGGTGTGCACCTGACCGACCTCCTGGCGATAGCCGGAGCCCTGGTCGGCGCGGTCGCGCTGACCTCGCTGCTGTTCTTCTGGGTCGCCCCGTTCGACTCGCTCCTCGGCTTCGTCGTCGTCGCGTACGTGTGCTTCCTCGGCATGTACGCCGTGCTGGTCTCCCTCGACCAGAACGCCGCGGCGGTACGGGACCGAGTGGCGGCGGTGGTGTGGCAGAGCCTGGCCCTGCTGCTCCTGATCGCGCTGGTCTTCGTGGTCTCCTACACCCTGTGGCGCGGCCACGGGGCGCTGGTCCACCTGAACTTCTTCACCAAGGACCTGTCGGACACCGGCCCGCTCCAGCCGCTCACCCAGGGCGGTGTGCTGCACGCCATCGTCGGCACCCTGGAGCACATCACGATCGCCCTGGCGATCACGGTGCCGCTCGGCCTGGCCTGCGCGGTGTTCCTCAACGAGGTGCCCGGCCGCTACGCGCGCTTCGTCCGCACCATCGTCGAGGCGATGACGGCCCTGCCGTCCATCGTGGCCGGCCTGTTCATCTACGCCACCGTCATCCTCATCATCGGCCTGGAGAAGTCCGGCTTCGCCGCCGCGCTCGCGCTGAGCGTGATGATGCTCCCGATCATCATCCGCGCCGCCGACGTGGTCATCCGGCTGGTGCCGAGCTCGCTGCGCGAGGCGTCGTACGCGCTCGGGGCCGGCCAGTGGCGGACGGTGTGGACCGTGGTGCTGCCCACCGCGCGGTCCGGCCTCACCACCGCGGTGATCCTCGGCACCGCCCGCGGCATCGGCGAGACCTCGCCGGTGCTGCTGACCGCCGGATTCACGGCCAGCCTCAACACCAACCCGCTGAAGGGCGCGCAGATCTCGCTGCCGCTGGCGACCTTCTCCCTCGTCGGGTCGCCCCAGCCGAACATGATCGCCCGCGGATTCGGTTCCGCGGCGCTGCTGATGTTCCTGGTGCTCATCCTCTTCGTCCTGGCCCGCGCCATCGGCGGCCGCGGTCCGGGCGAGCTGAGCCGCGGTCAGCAGCACCGCCGGGTGCTGGCCTCGCAGCGGGACGTGGTGCGCATGAGCGCCCGCCGGCCTGCGGCCCCGCGGCCCGCCGCACCGGCCGATTCCGATCCGGTCGACTCGTGACCCCCCGCCGCCCAGACCGCACCACCCGTACCGATCAGGAGCCGCCCGTCATGCCCGGAGCCCGTCCGGCACCGCCCGCACGTACCCGTTCCCAGGCCGTGAGACTGCTCGCGCTGCTGGCCGCCCTGCTGTTCACGGCCGTGCTGCCGACGCCCGACACCGCCGCCGCCGCGACGTACGTCCCGATCTCGGGCGCGGGGTCCACCTGGAGCCAGAACGCGCTCGACCAGTGGCGGGCCAACGTCAAGCAGTACGGCATGACGGTGAACTACAGCGGTACCGGTTCCTCCGACGGCCGCAACCAGTACCGCAACGGCACGGTGGACTACGGCGTCTCCGAGATCCCGTACGGCATCGAGGACTCCGGCGTCGCCGACCCGCCGCCCGCGCGCAAGTACGCGTACATGCCGATCGTCGCGGGCGGCACCTCCTTCATGTACAACCTCAAGATCGCAGGCAAGCGGGTCACCAACCTGCGGCTGTCCGGCGACGTCATCACCAAGATCTTCACCGGCGTCATCAAGACCTGGAACGACCCGGCGATCAAGGCGGACAACCCCGCCCTCGCCAACGCCCTTCCCGCACTCCCGGTCGTCCCCGTGGTCCGCTCCGACGGATCCGGCACCACCGCGCAGTTCACGACCTGGATGGCCAACCAGTACGGCTCGCTGTGGGACGACTACTGCGCCAAGGCCGGCCGCAAAACCCCCCACTGCGGGCAGACCTCCAACTTCCCGCTGGTGAGCGGCCTCCGCATGGTCGCCCAGGCGGGGTCCAACGGTGTCTCCGGCTATGTCGCGCAGGCGGGCAACGTCGGCACGATCACCTACGTCGAGTACTCCTACGCCGTCTACACCACCGGCTTCCCGGTGGTGAAGGTGCTCAACAAGGCCGGCTACTACGTCGAGCCGAAGGCCACCAACGTCGCGGTCGCGCTGCTCAAGGCGCACATCAACCCGGACCTGACGCAGCAGCTCGACCAGGTCTACACCGACAGCGACAAGCGGACCTACCCGCTCTCCAGCTACAGCTACATGATCATTCCGACCAAGCTGGAGTACAAGTTCAACGAGCAGAAGGGCAAGACGCTCGGCGCCTTCGCGTACTACTTCCTCTGCCAGGGCCAGCAGAGCGTCGACGACCTCGGCTACTCACCGCTGCCGATCAACCTCGTGCAGGCGGGCCTCGATCAAGTCCGCAAGATCCCCGGCGTCAAGGCCGAGTCGATCAACATCAAGAACTGCCACAACCCCACCTTCTCCACCAACGGCACCAACACCCTCGCCAAGACCGCCCCGTACCCGCCCGCCTGTGACAAGCAGGGCAGTACGCAGTGCGCGACCGGCACCGGCGGTGCCAAGGCCCCGACCAACGTCGGCGGCAGCGGCGGCAGCAGCGGCAGCGGCGGTTCGGGCGGCACGTCCGGCAGCGGTGGCGGAAACGGCTCCAACGGCAACGGCGGCTCCACCGGCTCGGCCGGGACGTCCGGCAGCGGTTCCGGCGGCAGCGGCGCGGCGACGTCCGGCGGCGGTGACGCGGGTGCCACGGGCGGCGCCGGCGGCGCGACCGGCGGCGGCAGCGCCTCGCCCTCGGTCGACCCGGACACCGGTCAGGTCGTCGACAACGGCGCGGCCGCGGCCGACGGCGGCGGCAACGGTGCCTACCCGATGCCCGTGACGACCGCGAGCAGCATCAGCGGCGGGACCCAGACGACCCTGATGGTGCTGGCCGCGGTGCTGCTGGTGGCCCTCACCATCGTGCCGCCGCTGCTCAACTCCCGCCTCGGCCGCAAGGGGCGGTCATGAGATCCCTCCGCCGGCAGCTGGCCGGCCTGCTCGCCGTCGCCGCCCTTGCGCTCATCGGTGCCACGACCCCGGCCTCCGTTCCGGTGGCGGCTGCCGCGTCCGGGTCCGAGGTGACGGTCTCGGGCCACGACGCCTTCCCCAACCTGAAGGTGACGGTCAGTCAGACCAAGAACCTGGTCAACCAGGTGGTCAAGGTCTCCTGGAAGGGCGCCGCGGAGACGGTCTCGGACAGCAACTACGCGTCCGACTACCTCCAGATCATGCAGTGCTGGGGCGACGCCTCCACCGGGCCCGACCCCGAGCAGTGCCAGTTCGGCGGCTCCTCCGCGCTCGGCGCGGGTGCGGGCAGCCAGGGCGCCGGCGCGTACACCAACACCCGCCAGCTCAACTACGGCAGCCTCAAGGACCCGGCGCAGACACTGCCGCCGCCGACGAAGTCGGGGAACTCCTACGTCCCCTTCCGTTCGGTGACCGGCGACAAGACCGATCCCGGCAACTGGAACGACTTCTACGACGTCAGCACCTCGAACGAGGTCCCCTACGCCCGCAGCGGCCCGGGCGGCACCGGCGAGGTCTACTTCGAGACCCAGACCGCCCTGGAGGCCCCCGGCCTCGGCTGCGGCGAGGTCCCCGAAGGACACACCTCCACCACCGGCCGCAGTTGCTGGCTGGTCGTCGTGCCGCGCGGCGAGAGCGAGGTGGACGGCAGCGCGTACGGCACCCAGCCCAGCGGCCTGCTGCAGTCCTCGCCGCTCAGCGCGACCAACTGGAAGCAGCGCATCGTCGTCCCGCTGCAGTTCGAGCCGATCGGCGACTTCTGCCCCATCGGAGCCGACGAGCGCGGCACGCTCGGCGACGAGGCCGTCGCGGAGGCCGTCGTGCGCTGGCAGCCCACGCTGTGCCAGCACGGCTCCAAGACCATTTACGGCTACGCGCAGATCACCGACGACACGGCCCGCGCCAAGCTGGTCTCGGGCAAGCCGGGCATGGTCTTCCTCAACCGGCCGGCGACCGGGGACCAGGTCCCCGCGGACCAGAAGCCGGTGTACGCACCGGTGACCCTGTCCGGGCTGACCTTCGGCTTCTTCATCGAGAGCCGGGCGGGCTTCGGTGCCCCGGGAGACGTCGTCGCACGCAACGGAACCCGGCTCGGCAAGCTGAACCTCACCGCCCGGCTGGTCGCCAAACTCCTTTCCGAGTCCTACCCGGACGGCAACTCCCGCCTCGCGGACAACACCATCAGCAACCCGCTCAACCTGGGCCACGACCCGGAGTTCCTGAAGTACAACCCGGATTTCAAGGACCTCGACTTCGGCGGGTCCCTGGGCGACGCCCTGGTGGCCGAGCCGCTGTCCGACGCCACGTCGGCGCTGTGGAGCTGGGTGGAGCAGGACCCGGCGGCCCGGGAGTTCCTGGACGGCACCCCTGACAACACCGGTGCCCACGGCGACCCCACCTTCTCGGGGATGAAGGTCAACCCGCACTACAAGAACTTGCAGTTGCCCATCAACTCCTTCCCCAAGAGCGACCCGTTCTGCCAGGAGTTCGACACCCACCCCGACAACCCGCTGTGCATCCAGGACAAGCACCCCTACGCCACCGACATGCACGCCGCCGCGCGCGCCGTCGCACGCGGCGAGACCCTGGCCCGCACGATCTGGGATGCCACCACCCAACCGCCGGCCTACAAGAAGGACCCCCCGCAGCCGGCGGGACAGCGGGCCGTCATCGCGGTGACCGACACCGCGACCGCGCACCGCTACGGGCTGGTGACCGCCGCCCTGCAGAACGCCGCGGGCAAGTTTGTGGAACCGACCACCGCCTCCCTCCTGGCGGCGCAGAAGACCATGAAGCCCAGCGGCGTCGCCGGCGTGCTGAAGAACGACCCCGCCGCCAAGGACGCCGCGGCCTACCCGATCCCGCTGCTCAGCTACGCGGCCACCGTGCCCGAGAAGCTCGGGAAGAAGGAAGGCCAGGAGTACGCCGACCTGCTGCGGTACGCGGTCGGTTCGGGCCAGCGTCCCGGTGTCTCCGCCGGCACCCTGCCCGACGGGTACGCCCCGCTGCCGCAGGCACTGCGCTCGCAGACCCTGCAGGCCGCCTCGGCCATCGTGTCCAGGTCGGGCGTCACGGTTTCCGATCCCGATCCCGACCCCGGCAACGGCGGGAGCACGGGCGGCGGCGGTGACGGCGGGAGCGCGGGTGGCAGCGGCACCGGCACCGGCGGCGGTGACGGCGGAGCCGGTGTTCCGGGCCCGCCGGCCGGCACCCCCACTCCGCCCGCGTCGCAGGCGCCCTCGGCGCCGGCCGCCGTGCCCTCGGGCACTCCCTCGGCCACTCCGGTGGCCGCCGGCAGTCCACTGCCGCCCACACCCGACTGGGCACTCGGCGCGACGCGCTTCGCCCTCCTGATCGCCCTCGTGGCCGGCCTTGTCGCGGCCGTCTGCGGCCCCCTGCTGCCGAGAGTGGCGCCGCGGGTCGCGACCGGCCTGCGGGCCCTGCGCACGAGGGGTCCCAACACACCGCAAGGAAAGGGGTGATGCCCGCACTCGAACCATCGACAGGTCCGCGCCAACGAACTGTCTGAACCATCGCGCCGGGCACCACCCGGCAAAAGCCTAGCCGAGAGGTAATTTCACGTGAACATCCGCAAGCTCGTCGTCGCGGCCATCGGTGCCGCCGGCCTCCTCACCGGTACCGTCTGCGGCAGCGTCGCAGTTGCCGACCCGTCCGGCTCGCCGGCCTTCCGCCAGCTGTCCGGTGTGGGCTCCGACACCACCCAGGACGTGATGAACGGTATCGCCAACGCCGTCACGATCAACGGTGTCAAGGTCATCGGTTCGTACAACGCCACCGGCACCGCGAACGTGACCACCAAGGACCCCGCCACGACGCCGGGCTGCACCATCCAGCGTCCGAACGGTTCCGGCGCCGGCCGCACCGCGCTGCTGACGTCGCTGACCGCCGGCAACGGCTGCCTGGACTTCGCGCGCTCCTCCAGCCTGACCCTGACCGCCGCGACCCCGGGTCTGACCTACGTCCCGTTCGCCGTGGACGGTGTCAGCTACGCGATCACGCCCAGCAGCACCGTGCCGCGCAAGCTCGGCCTGGCCGACCTCAAGGCGATCTACCACTGCGACCCGGCTTACGTGGGCACCGCCCCGAACTACAAGCTGACGGCGCTTCTGCCGCAGGCCGGTTCGGGCACCCGCTCCTTCTGGGAGTCCACGGTCGGCATCACCGAGGCCGACGTGGTCGCCAACGTCTACCCCTGCATCAAGGACACCAAGGGCGGCGCCCCGGTGCAGGAGCACGACGGTCGCGTGCTCGACGACAAGTCGATCGTTCCGTTCTCCATCGCCCAGTACAACTCGCAGTCGTCGCAGACCGTCGCCGACCTGCGCGGCCGGGCGATCCTGGGCACCATTGACGGCCTCGCGCCCAACGTTCTCAACACCAACTTCGGTGTGAAGCGCGACGTCTACAACGTCATCCCGACCAGCAAGATCGGCACGGCTCCCTGGAGCACCGTCTTCGTCGGTTCGAACTCGCTCGTCTGCCAGCAGACCGGCGTGATCAACACCTACGGCTTCGCGGCCAACCCGAACTGCGGTGACACCAGCAAGCAGACCCCCTGACGCGGTCGCTTCATTTCATCCCCCCATGGATGTCTGAACCTTCGCTTTCGCCACTTTCTCATCCTTCCCAGAGGGAGAGCACGACTGTGTTGAAGAACAAGTTCTCGCGAGCCCTGGCGGGCGGTCTCGCGGGTACGGTGGCCGTCCTGACGGCCGGGCTGCTGGTAGCCCCCGCCGCGCACGCCGACGAGATCGGTACCGCCGTGGCCAACCCCGCGCGCGGCTCCGACACCCAGAGCATGGACTTCACGATGAGTGGTCCCTGCCCGGACCCCTCGACCAACATCCTTGTCTACGTCCAGGGCGCGGGTTTCCCGGACGAGGGCCAGAACGTCGTCGGCAACTCCCCGTTCGAGACCTACAACTCGACGGAGACCGGCGGGCTCATCATCCCGCTGACGGAGACGATGCGTGACTACGCCAACGAGGCGGGCTTCAGCACGCTTCAGGGCAAGTACACGTTCACCGTCACCTGCCGCAAGGCGTTCGGCGACACCATCTACGGTGAGTTCAAGTCCTCGATCTGGTTCACGTCCAACACGACGTACCAGAGCACGGACCCGGACGTGAAGACGGCCACCTCCACCGCCCTCGCGGTGTCCCCGAACAGCCCGGTCACCGCCGGCACCCCGGTCACCCTGACCGCGACCGTCGGCCCCGCCGGCGTCGCGGGCGAGGTGCAGTTCAAGGACAACGGCGCCGCCCTCGGCACGCCGAAGGCCGTGAACGGCGGCACCGCGGCCCTCACCACGAGCAACCTGTCCTCGGGCAGCCACTCGCTGACGGCCGAGTTCACGCCCTCCGACACGGCCTACGCCGCGTCGACGTCCACCGCGGTGGACTACCAGGTGAACGTCGCCCCGGCGACCGCCACCACCACCGCGCTGGCGGTCTCCCCGTCCGGCACGGCGCCGCAGTTCAGCCCGGTCAAGCTGAGCGCCACGGTGGCGCCCGCCGCCGCGGCCGGCTCGGTGAAGTTCCAGGACACGGTGGGTGGCAACACTTCCACGCTGGCCACGGTGCCGGTCAACGGCGGTGAGGCCTCCTTCACCACCAGCAGCCTGCCCAAGGGCGACCACGCCTTCTCGGCGACCTTCGTCCCGGCCAACACGGCGGACTACCTCGGTTCGGACTCCGGCGCGATCCCGTACGTGATCGGTGCCTTCAGCGGTGTCTCCGCCTCCGAGGACATCACCACCACGGTCGAGGCCGGCGCGCTGGCCATCAGCGTGGACAACCCGCACGTGACCCTGCCCTCGCCGGTGCTCAACGCCGACGGTGACCTGCTCACCACCGCGGGCAAGATCAACCCGGTCACCCTGACCGACACCCGCGCCGGTAACCCGGGCTGGTCCGCCAGCGGCCAGGTGACCGACTTCTCCGACGGCGGCACCCACGCCATCAACGGCCAGAACCTCGGCTGGACCCCGAACGTCATCGACCACTCCCCGGCGCAGACCGTCACCGCCGGCACCAAGGTCGACGCGGCGCACGGTGCCGAGGCCGGGGACGCGGGCACGGCGGGTCTGAAGTCCTCCCGCTCGCTCGCCATCGGCACCGGTCTGGGCACGGCGCACTTCGGGGCGGACCTCGCCCTGAACGCTCCGACCTCGACCGTCGCCGGTACCTACACCGCGACCCTCACGCTGACGGCCATCTGAGCCGGTAGCAGGTCATGGGGCGGTGCCACCTGAGGCCGCCCCGGGCCGGGACGGGCAGCGATGCCCGTCCCGGCCTCCGGCCGCATTCACCCTCCCGTACTGCCCGCGCCCGAACGGACGACCTGACATGATCACGCGTTCCGCCCGCCGGCTGGCCGCCGTCCTGGCCGCCTGCCTCTTCGCCGTTCTCCCCGCAGCCGAAGCCGCTTCGGCCGCTCCCGCACAGCCGTCGTCCGCACGGCCGGCCGCGGATCCGCACGGGCGCACCACCTTCGGCGTCCAGCCGTCGTCCGCGAAGAAGCCCGACGCCCGGCCGAACTTCTCGTACGGCGTCACCCCGGGCGCCGCGGTGCGCGACTACCTCGCCGTCTGGAACTACGGCAACGAGCCGCTCACCCTGAACGTGTACGCCGCCGACGCCATCAACACGGCCGAGGGCGGCTTCGACCTGCTCGCGGGCGGCGCCAAGTCCAAGGACGCCGGTGCGTGGGTGAAGGTCGGCAAGAGCCGCGTGACCATTCCGCGGCGCTCGAAGGTCATCGTGCCCTTCACCCTGACCGTCCCCGCCGCCGTGACCCCGGGCGACCACGTCGCCGGCATCGTCGCGTCGCTGGCGGGAGTCCGCACCGACAAGAAGGGCGACCGGGTCAAGGTCGACCAGCGCGTCGGCGCCCGTGTGTACGTCCGGGTGGCCGGCGAGCTCAAGCCCCGGCTGACCGTGGAGGACGTGCACACCAGCTACCACGGCACGGCGAACCCCTTCGGCAGCGGCTCCGCCACCATCACGTACACCGTCCGCAACATCGGCAACGTCCGGCTGGGTGCCCGTCAGATCGTGAAGGTCCGCGACCTGTTCGGCGGCACCGCCAAGATCACCGGTGTCGAGGACATGGCCGAGCTGCTGCCCGGCACCAAGCTCACGTTCACCGCCAAGGCCACCGGCGTGCTGCCCACGGTGCGCGACACCGCGACCGTGCAGGTCGACCCGGTCTCCGTGCGCGGTGACATCAAGCACCCCATCCTGCCGCGGGTGACCCGCACCCAGGGCTTCTGGGCCGTGCCGTGGATCTGGGTGGCCGTCGTGCTCCTGGCCGTCGGCGCCGGTCTGTTCTTCTGGCTCCGCGGGCGCCGCCGCCGTCCGGGTTCGGCCGCCCCTGCCGGCCGCCCCGCCCCCACCGGGTCCAAGCGGGCCCCCAAGGCGAAGGCGGCCGCGCCGGTCGCCATGGTGCTGGCCGCGCTGGTGGGCTGGATGGGCGCGCCGAGCGCCGCCGCGGCCGCCCCCGGCGCCCTCTCGGTCTCGCCGCCGCACGGCTCGGCCATGCAGCCGATCACGCTCACCGCCGCGGCCCCCTGCCCGCCGGCCACCACGTACGTCATCGTCCGGGTGCACGGAGCCGGCTTCCCCAAGGGCGGCCAGAACGTCGTCGGCAACGCGCCGATCAGCACCTACCCGCAGGGTGTCGGCGGCGGCCTGACGATCCCGCTCACCTTCACCATGCAGGACTACGCCGCCACGGCCGGTTTCCGCGACCTGCACGGCACGTACACCTTCACGGCGACGTGCCTCAAGGGGGCCTTCGACGACAAGGGCCTGCGGGACTTCACCGGTTCGGTGCGCTTCGTCTCCAAGGACGCGTACCGCGACGGCACGCAGGCCGAGCCCGAGAACCCCGCCGCGGGCACGACCGGCGGCGGCCAGGAGGTGCAGGGCATGCAGGGCGGCACGGGTCAGGCCGATCCGTCCGCCCCCGTCGGCCCGGCCACGGGAACGGGTACGGGCGCGGGCGTGCCCAGCGGCGCGCCGGCCGGCTCCGCCGCGCAGAACGTCCAGGGTGGCACCTCCGGCGACCCCCTGGTCGCCACGGCCGCCTCATCGGGCTCCCACACCGCGCTCGTCGCCTGGTCGCTCGCCGGCTTCGTCGTCGCCTTCCTGGTGGTCGCCTTCGGCGCGACCCAGTGGGCGCGCGGCCGCAAGGGCCGTGCCGCCACGGCCGATTCGGACGACTGAGCGTCCGTCACCACATCAGACCCTACGCAAGAGGAGAGAAGATCATGTCCATCAGAAGCCTGTCCCGGCCGGCAGCGGCCGGCCTCGGAGCCCTGGTGCTCACGTGGGGCGCGGTGGGCCTGCTCGGTGCCTCCGCCGCGCACGCCGAGGTCGTGGGAACGATGACGGTGGCCCCGGACCACGGGTCCGACACCAGCGGCATCACCCTGACCACCGACGCCCTCTGCCCGGCGCCCGCGGACTACGTCATCGCCTCGGTGAAGGGCTCCGGCTTCCCCGCCGAGGGCCAGAACGTCGTGGGAAACGCGCCGACGAGCACCTACAACCAGACGCCCGAGGGCGGCTTCGACGTGCCCCTGATCGAGACGATGCGCGACTACGCCAACGAGGCGGGTTTCAAGGTGCTGGAGGGCAAGTACACCTTCACCGTGACCTGCGGGAGGGCCTTCGGGGACACCACCTACGGGGACTTCACCGGGTCGATCTGGTTCACGTCCAACACCACGTACCAGTCCACCGACCCGGCCGCGCCGACGAACACGCCGACCACGACGCCGACCACCACCCCCACCACGACGCCGACCACGACGCCGACGACCACGCCGACCGACACCGCGGAGCCCACCGACACCGGTGAGCCGACCGACACGAGTGAGCCGACCGACACCGGTGAGCCCACCGACGGCACCGCGGACGGCGGCACCACCGACGGCGGTACGACCGACGGCGGTTCCACGGACGGCGGTTCGACGGACGGCGGCACCGAGGGCATCTCCACCAACGTGAACGGCGGCGGTACCGGCGGCGGCTCGCTCGCGGCCACCGGCGCCAACGCGGCCGTTCTCGGCGGCACCGCGGCCGCCCTGGTCGCGGCCGGATTCGCCGCGGTGCGCATCGCGCGCCGCCGCGGACTGCTCACCTTCCACGACACCCCGAACGACTGAGGTCCGGAGACGACCATGATGTCCACCACCGCACGCCGCTGCCTGTCGGCCGGCGTCGCCTCCCTGCTCGCCGCCGGCGCGCTCGCGCTCGGCACCTCGGGTGCCCGTGCCGACGTCGTCGGCACGATGAAGGTGACCCCGTCGACCGGCTCCGACACCCAGGGCATCTCCCTGAGCACCTCGGCGCCCTGCCCGGAGCCCGCGACCAACCTCATCGTCTCGGTGAAGGGCGCCGGATTCCCCGCCGAGGGCCAGTACGTCGTGGGCAACTCGGAGATCGCCATCTACAACCCGACGCCCGACGGCGGCTTCGAGGTGCCTCTCACCGAGACGATGCGCGACTACGCCAGCGAGGCGGGTTTCAGCACGCTCCAGGGCCGCTACGACTTCACCCTGACCTGCCGCAAGGCCTTCGGCGACGCCACCTTCGGCGACTTCACCACGTCGATCTGGTTCACCTCCAACACCCACTACCAGGACACCCTGCCGCAGGTCGCCACCACGACCACCCTGGCCGCCTCCCCGGCGGGCCCGGTCGTCGAGGGCTCCGCCGTGAAGCTCACCGCCACCGTCGCCCCGGCCGGGGCCGCCGGCACCGTGCGCTTCCTCGACGGTGCGACGCAGGTCGGCTCCCCGGTCAACGTGACCTCCGGAACGGCGTCCCTGAGCACCAGCGCCCTCAAGGTGGGCACCCACTCCCTGAAGGCCGCCTTCACCCCGGCCAATTCGGCGGCGTACGGGGCGTCCACCTCGGCGGTCAAGTCCTTCGTCGTCAAGATCAAGCCCCCGGCGCTCGTGACGGCCGCCAAGGTGACGGGCACCGCCCGGGTCGCCTCGACCGTGACCTGCTCGGTGAGCTTCCGCGGCGCCAGCACGGTGACCTACGCCTGGCTGCGCGACGGCAAGACGTACGGCGGGAAGACCGCCAGGACCCTGGTCCTGGCCGCCACGGACTACAAGCACAAGATCGCCTGCCGTCCCACCGCCGGCAACAGCACGGGCAAGCTCACCGTCACCAGCCCCGCAGTGACCGTGGCCGTCGGCCCCGCCCTGCAGAACGCCACCAAGCCCGCGATCTCGGGCACGGCCAAGGTGGGCAAGCGCGTCACCGCCAAGGTCGGCACCTGGAAGCCCTCGGGCACGTCCTACAGCTACGTGTGGCGGCGTGACGGCCACAACATCAAGGGCGCCACGCACTCCACGTACGTCCTCACCAAGTCCGACCGCAAGCACCTGGTGACCGTCGTGGTCACCGCGCGGCGGACCGGCTACACGAACGGCACTGCCGTCTCCAAGTCGGTGAGAGTGGCATGACCCCAGCCGGCACCCCGGCCCCGGTCGCCGAACTCGGCGAACGGCCCGCCGCCCCCTCGGGGGCCGGCGGGCCGTGGGGCCACCCCTATGCCTTTGTGCCGGAGGCCGGATCCGAGGCCGGCCGGGCGCGCGTGACGCGCCCGGCCGGCCCCGGGCTGCGCGTGGCAGGCGCCGCGCTCAGCATCCTCGCGGCACTGCTCCTCGGATTCGTCGCCGACGTCGGCCTGCTCGGCCACGTCCGGCACGTCCGCGACCGGCAGGTCGACTACGCCGACCTGCGCGGCGAACTCGCCAACGGCGTCGCCCCCGTGGGCGCGGCGCCGATGGAGGGCGTCAAGCAGCTCGCCCCCGGCGTGCCCTTCGCCGTGCTGGAGATCCCGCGGCTGCACCTGCGCGAGGTCGTCGACGAGGGAACCACCGCCCGCACCCTGTCCCGCGGGCTGGGCCACCGCCGCGACACGCCCCTGCCCGGCCAGGCCGGCGTCAGCGTCATCATGGGCCGCCAGGGCATGTACGGCGGGCCCTTCCGCAACCTGGACGGACTGCACGAGGGCTGGACCATCAAGGTCACCACCGGCCAGGGCACCCACACCTACCGGGTGATCGGCGTGCGCCGCGCCGGCGACCCGCAGCCGCAGGCCGTCGCCCAGGGAGGCGGCCGCCTCACCCTGATCACGGCCGACGGCACGCCCTTCATGCCGTGGGGCATCCTGCGCGTCGACGCCGACCTCATCTCGCCGGCCCAGCCCGCGTCGGCGCCCGCCGTCGCCGCCGCCGCCCTGCCGGACGACGAGAAGCCCATGGCCGTCCAGAAGTCCGCCTGGCTGCCCCTGGTGCTGTTGGGCCAGGCCCTCGTGGCCGCGGCGGCCCTGCTCGCGTGGGCCCACGCCCGCTGGGGACGGCGGCACGCCTGGGTCGTGGGTGTTCCCGTGCTCGGCGTGCTCGGCCTCCTCGTCGCGGACAACGCCGCGCTGCTCCTGCCCAACCTGATGTGAGGACCCGTCCGTGACCGAGACCACCATCCCGCTCCCGCCGATCCCCGGGCACCCCGAGGACGCCCCTTCCGGTGCCACCCTCGAAGCCAACCGCATCTCCTGCTGGTTCGGCGACCACAAGGTCCTCGAAAAGGTCTCCCTGACCATGCCCGCCGGGCAGGTGACCGCCCTCATCGGCCCGTCCGGCTGCGGCAAGTCGACCTTCCTGCGGACCCTGAACCGCATGCACGAGCTCATCCCGTCCGCGTCGCTCGCCGGCGAGGTCCTGCTGGACGGCGAGGACATCTACGCGCCCGACCGCCGGCTCACCGAGGCCCGCCGCCGGATCGGGATGGTCTTCCAGAAGCCCAACCCGTTCCCGGCGATGTCCATCTACGACAACGTCACCGCGGGCCTGAAGCTCACCGGGCTGCGCGTGCGCAGCGACGCCAAGGACGCCCTGGTCGAGGAGTGCCTGACCAAGGCCGGCCTGTGGAAGGAGGTCCGGTCCCGGCTCCGGCAGCCCGGCGGCGCCCTGTCGGGCGGTCAGCAGCAGCGTCTGTGCATCGCCCGCTCGCTCGCCGTGCGCCCCAAGGTGCTGCTGATGGACGAGCCCTGCTCGGCGCTGGACCCGACCTCCACCCGGCGCATCGAGGAGACGATCCGCGAACTGGCCGACGAGGTCACCATCGTGATCGTCACCCACAACATGCAGCAGGCCGCCCGCGTCTCCGACCAGTGCGCGTTCTTCCTGGCCGAACAGGGCACGCCCGGCGGCATCGTGGAGCACGGCCTCACCACGACCATGTTCTCCACGCCCGCCGACCCGCGCACCGCGGACTACGTGGAGGGTCGCTTCGGGTAGGGGAAGGCCATGCCTCCTCAACCGGTCCGTGGAGTCCTCGCCGTCGTCGGCTCGGCCGCCGGCGGCGTCGAGTCCCTGCGCGACGGCCTCGTGCTGCCCGCCCTCGCCCGCGGCTGGCGGGTGGCCGTCACGCTCACTCCCACCGCCGCCCGCTGGCTGCCCCCCCTCGGCGAGATCGACCGCCTGGAGCGCGCCACGGGCCTGCCGGTGCGCGACGAGCCGCGGCTGCCCGCCGAGCCCCGGCCGCATCCGGCCGCCGACTGCCACGTGGTGGCGCCCGCGAGCGCCAGCACGGTGGCCAAACTCGCCCTCGGCATCGGCGACAACCAGGCCCTCACGCAGACCTGCGAGGCGCTGGGCACCCGCGGTGTCCCGGTCGTCGTCCTGCCCGCGGTCAACGCCGCCCACGCCCGGCATCCCGCCTGGGGCCGCCATCTCGCGACGCTCCGCGAGGCCGGCGTCCACCTCGTCGACGACCCGGCCGGCCGCCCGCTCCCCGAGCCCCGCACGTCGCTCGCCGCTCCCGAACTGCCCTGGGGCGCCGTGCTCGACACGCTGGACCGCGTCATGGGCGGCTGAGGCGTCACACGTGCGGGGTCACCGGCGCCGCGGTCTCGTAGCGGGCGATGTTCCTCGCGGCGCCCTGCACGAGCGGCTGCAGACGGTCCGTCAGTTCCTGGTAGTCGCGGACCCGTCCGTCCGACCACTGGGCCAGCCCGACGATCATCACGCGTCCCACACCGGCGAAGGACTGCACCATTCCGCTGTCCGCCGGCAGGACCGGCAGCCCGGACCCGCGGGGCGGGGTCTGGGCCGCCACCTGGTAGTCGCCGAAGTTCGTCATCAGCCAGGTCACCAGCCGCAGCGTGTCCCGCGGATCCTTCATCGTGAACACGGCCAGGTTGAACCGGTCGCCGTGCGCGTCCTTGTAGAGCGCGATCTCCTCGCCCACGCAGCCCTTGCTCGCCCTGATGCGCCCCGCCAGCGAGGGCCCGACCGAGTCGCGCGCCGTGCACGACTCCATCACGGTCGCCCCGAGCCGGGTGAACACGCCGTCGGTCCCGTTCGCCATCCGCGCCGGGAACAGCTCCGCCGGCGGGGCCATCGGCCGTTCGTCCGCCGCGGTCCCCGGGGTGGCGCGCACCGCCGGCGCGGAGGCCGCGGGTACCGCCATGTCCGTGTCCTGGGGCGCCTCGGCCGGCTGCCGGAGCACGAGGAAGGCCGCCAGCGCCGCGATCACGGCCAGGGCGGCATTGCGCGGCCAGACCGGTTCCGAGTTGTTCGTCTGCATGGCGGGACCGTAGTGATCACTGCCGTACTCCGGGATACGCGCGGGTCACGGCCCGATGGCCGTCCGGCTGCGCGGAGCACCCGGTCCCGGCCGCCGACGCGTTCAGGACGCTGACGCCAGTTCCGCCTCGGCCCAGACGACCTTTCCGCCCGTCACCGAGCGGGAACCCCACCGGCGGGACATCTGCGCGACCAGGAACAGGCCGCGGCCGTTCTCGTCGACGGTGCGGGCGCGGCGCAGATGCGGCGAGCACACGTCGGTGTCGAACACCTCGCAGGTCAGCACGTGGTGGTGGATCAGGCGCAGGCCGATCGGGCCGGTGCTGTGGCGGACGGCGTTGGTGACCAGCTCGCTGACGATCAGCTTCGTGGACTCCTCGAGACCCTCCAGGCCCCATTCGTCCAGCTGGAAGGTGGCCAGGTGCCGGGCGCGGCGCGCGGCCGTGTCGTCGCTGGGCAGCGTCCAGGAGGCGACCTGGGCCGGGTCGAGCGACCGGGTACGGACCAGCAGCAGGGTGACGTCGTCGCACGGCGCCTGGTCCGGGTAGGGCTCCGTCGCGAGGTCGCAGAGGTCCTCCAGGGACCGCCCCGGCTGGGCGAGGGAGGTGCCCAGGCGGTGCATTCCCTCGTCGATGTCGTGGCCGCGGGTCTCGATCAGGCCGTCGGTGTACAGGGCGAGCAGACTTCCCTCGGGCAGTTCCAGCTCCACCGACTCGAAGGGCACTCCCAGCCCGATGCCCAGCGGGGTTCCGGTGGGCAGCTCGGGGAAGCTGACCCGGCCCCGGGGGTCGATGACCGCGGGCGGGGGGTGCCCGGCCCGTGCCATGGTGCACCGGCGGGTGGCCGGGTCGTACACGGCGTACAGGCAGGTGGCGCCCACCGCCGCCGGGGTCTCGTCGTCGTCCTCGTCGGCCAGCCGCTGGACCGTGTCGTCGAGGTGGGCCATCAGCTCGTCGGGCGGCAGGTCCATGTCGGCGAGCGTCTGCACGGCGGTGCGGAGCCGGCCCATGGCCGCGGCGGCGTGGAGACCGTGCCCGACCACGTCCCCGACGACCAGCCCCACCCGGGCGCCGGACAGCGGGATCACGTCGAACCAGTCACCGCCGACCCCGTGGTCCACGTCGGCGGGCAGATAGCGGGAGGCGGCCTCGACCGCCGTGCCGCCCCGCAGGCGGCTCGGGAGCAGGTTGCGCTGGAGCGCGAGGGCCGCGGTGTGCTCGCGGGCGTACTGGCGGGCGTTGTCCAGCGACACCGCGGCACGGTTGACGAGTTCCTCGGCCAGGAGCCGGTCGGCCTCCTGGAACGGCACCGGGTCCTGGGTGCGGACGAAGACGACCATGCCCAGCACGGTGCGCCGCGCGCGGATCGGCACGATCATCAGCGAGTGCACGCCGTGCTCGTGGACCTTCCGGGCCAGTGCCGGGATCTTGTCGATCCACAGCCCCGGAGCGGTGTCCAGGATCGGCTCCAGATGGGTCCTGCCGGTGCACAGGACCTCGCTGAAGGGCGAGTCGGGCGGGACGGGGACCGGCTCCCCGCGTACCCAGACGGACTCCGGGACCCCCCGGTGGATCGAGGCCAGACCGGCCCGCCGGAAGACGGGCTGCCGCTCACCCGGACCGATGCGGACCGGGGGTCCCTCACCGAACGGCACCGCCTGCTCCAGGTCCACGGCGACGTAGTCGGCGAGCAGGGGCACGGCGAGGTCGGCCAGTTCCTGGCTGGTCTGCATCACGTCCAGGGTGCTGCCGAGGCGGGCCCCGGCCTCGCCGAGGACGGCGAGCCGCTCGCGCACCCGGCGGCTCTCGGTGACGTCGACGCTGATGACGCACACCCCCAGCGGCTGTCCGTCGGCGCCCTGCAGGCAGTGGAACGAGGCCGCGAACGGGTGCTCGGGGCCCAGATTCGTCGGCAGCCACGTCCGGTACTCGTGGACCTTGGTCGTGCCGCTCCGCAGCACCTGCCGCATCACGCCCTCCAGCGCTTCGGCCTTGGTGCCGGGCAGCACATCGGTGAACCGCTGCCCGAGCCGGAGGTGCAGGGGGATGCCGTCGTGGTCCTCCATCACGTCGTTCGCCCAGGTGCACCGCAGCTGCCGGTCGCGGACGACGATGCCGATCGGCGCGCGGGTCAGCAGCGCGCCCCGCATCGCCTTGTTGCCCGCCTTCCCGGACATCGCGCCGACGTCGCCCACGGACGCGAGCCAGCGCGTTGTCCCGTCCTGCCCCCGCACCGTCGAGAAGCGCAGGCCGACGTCGACCGTGCGTCCGTGGCGGTCGCGCACGTCCGTCGTGCCCGACCAGCCGTTGTCGTCGCGGCACTTCTCGACGAAGGCCGACATCGTCGGGGCTTCCCCGAGGGAAGGGAGGACGGGTGCGGCGGACCGGCCCACCGCATCGCAGGCCGAATATCCGACGAGACGCTCGGCGGCCCGGGTCCAGGCGACCACCGTCCCCCGCTCGTCGAGCAGTGCGATGGCCGAGTCGGATATCGCGGACGTGTCCGTGTGTTCACTGAGCGTGAGCGTGGTGGTGGTCATCGGACTTCTCCCTCGGGCAGGCGGGCGCCCACGGCGGTGCTTGATATGTCGCTTTCAGGGCTGTTTACGCATTCGACCGGACGCGGCGCCGATCTGTGACACACGCCTCAAAAAGCCCCTCCGCGAGGAGGGGCGGACGTACGGGGCTGCGACAGGCCGACGCGGCAACACGGTCCGCTCCGGGCCGTGTTCACGGCCACGAGCCCGGCGGGGCCGAGATGTTCCTCATCCCCGGCGGTCCGGCCCTCCGCCACCGGCCCCGTCCCGGGCCGAGCGACGCCGGGCACGGGCCGCCCACGTCCCGCGGCGCAGCCGGACGTCCTGGAGCACTTGGCGGGCGGCGAGCCGGCCGGACGCGGCGTTGTTGCCCGCGCCCGGCCAGGTCGCGGCACCGGTCAGATACAGGCCGGGGACCGCCGTGCGATAGCCGCTGTGCCCGGGCATCGGCCGGAAGACGAGGTTCTGGCACAGATGGTGGCTGCCGGCGACACTGTCGCCGCCGACCAGGTTCGGATCGGCCGCCTCCAGGTCCTGGGGGCCCCAGGCGGTGGCACCGGCGATCCGCGACCGGGTGCCGGGCGCGTAGTCCTCCAGCTTGGCCAGCACCCGCTCGGTCATCGGCCCGACCGCCTCGGGCCAGCGGGTGTCCCGAATGGTCCCCGCCGCGTCCCCGCGGATGACCGAGGGCACCGCGCGGATCTGGATCCACACGACGTGCCGGCCGGCCGGGGCCCGCGTCGGGTCGACCGTGGAGGTCTGCCCCACGACCAGCAGCGGTTCGGCGGGCAGCAGCCCCGCCTGGGCCTCGGTGTAGGTGCGCGCCAGATCGTCGACGTACGGCGCCACGTGCACGTAGCCGAAGCCGGACAGTTCGTCCCCCGCCGCCCAGGGCAGCGGCCCGTCGAGCGCGAGGTGCAGCATCATCGTGCCGGGCCCGTACCGGTAGTCGCGCGCCTTGCGCCGCACATGCGCGGGCGCCTCCCCGGCATCGAGCAACCGCTCGTACAGCGCCACCGGCGCGACGTCCGCGACCACGGCACGGCGCGCCGTCAGCGTGGTGCCGTCGGCGCAGCGCACGCCCGCTGCCCGGCCGTCGCGGCACAGGACGCGATCCACTTCCGCCCCGGTGCGGATCTCGCCGCCGTACTCCGCCAGCACCGAGGCGAGCGCCAGCGGCAGCCGCTCCGCGCCCCCCTCGACGACGGCGATGCCGTTCTCCATGTCCGCGAACATCTCCAGCAGCGGGAACATCGCCCCGCCCGCCACGTCCGGGCCGAAGTCCAGGTGCATGCCCCAGCAGGCCGCCATGGCCCGCGCCTCCCGGGTGGCGAACCAGGTCTCGCCCAGCTCCCGGGTGCTCATCACCAGCGTGTGGGCGAGCTCCCGAGCGCCCCGCAGGCCGTGACGGCGCAGCAGGCCCGCCAGTTGCCGCGCGGCCGCGCCCGACGGCACGGCACTGCCGTACAGGCCGAACAGGTACGGCGCGAACCGCTGGTACAGCCGGTACAGGCCCGCGAAACCCGCGGCATCCCCGGCGCTGTGCTCCGCCAGCCGCGCGAGGGTGCGCTCGTAGTCGCCGTGGACCTGCACGCTCGACCCGTCCGGGAAGGCATTGGCGAAGGGGCGGTCGGTCGTGCGGAACCGCAGCCCGTGGCGGGACAGCGCCGGGGCGAAGTCGGCGTACGCGCGGGACCCGAGGAAGAGGTTCTGGTTGGTGGAGTACAGATCGTGCACGAACCCGGGGAGCGTGACCTCACCGCTCGCGATGGCCCCTCCCACCACGGCGTTCCGCTCCAGCACGGCCACCGCCCACCCCGCCCGCGCCAGGTACAGGGCCGCCACGAGCCCGTTGTGGCCGCCACCGACGACGACAGCGTCGTAGGCGTAGCCGTAGGAGTCTGGTGCGGTCATGTGCCGGGTCCCTGCCGCTCGTGCCACCGCGAGGACGCGGCGTGCCGCCCCCGCCCAGCGCCCGCGCTGCCACTCCCGTCCCCGGAACACCCCCCTTCCCATGCTCCTCCCGCCCCGGCGGTCCGCAACACCGCCGGTGCGGGCCCCGGACCGGCCGGGCGCCGGGCCGGGCGTGCCTACCCTGGCCGTGGATGTCGAGAACGGGCCACCGGCTCCGTCCCGGGGACACCAGCGGCGGCCACCGGCCGCACCAGGATGAAGGAGAGACCCGCATGGCGATTCAGCGGATGGACAACGTCGGCATCGTCGTCGAGGACCTGGACGCCGCCGTCGCGTTCTTCGTGGAACTCGGTATGGAGCTGGAGGGCACGGCGGAGGTCGAGGGCCCCTTCGCCGACCAGTGCACCGGACTCGACGGCGTCCACTGCGACATCGCGATGGTCCGGACCCCGGACGGCGGCAGCCGGCTCGAACTGGCGAGGTACCGCAGCCCCGTGGCGATCGGCGACGAGCCACGCAACCGGCCGCACAACATCCTGGGCACGCACCGCGTCATGTTCGCCGTCGACGACATCGAGGACACCGTCGCCCGCCTGCGCCCCCACGGCGCCGAACTCCTCGGCGGGATCGCCCGCTACGAGGACAGCTTTCTGCTCTGCTACCTCCGCGGCCCGTCCGGCATCATCGTCGGACTGGCCGAGCAGCTGCACAAGTGATCCGGCCCGAGGCCGGGCTGTGACCTGGGGCGGCGAATATCGGTTGATCCCACCCCTGGCATCTGAATACTGGCTGTCGTCCCAGCCGGTCCGGTCCGCCTCCGGCGTTCCGGACGCGACCAGTGGAGGGCCCGCGGGCGTGACCATGCACGATGACCAGGTGGACGTGACGGCCGAGATCGTCGCGGCCCTGATCCAGGAGCAGTTCCCGCAGTGGAGCGGCAAGGCGATCCGACGTGTGTCGTCGACCGGGACGGTCAATGCGATCTTCCGCATCGGGAACGGCCTCTCGGCCCGCTTCCCGCTCCGTCCGGCCGAACCTGCCGGGGCGCTGGCGGTTCTCGAGCAGGAAGCCCGGGCGAGCGCGGAGCTGGCACAGGTGTCGAGGTTCCCCGCCCCGGAACCGGTCGCCCTGGGAAAACCCGGAGCGGGTTACCCCATGCCGTGGTCGGTCCAGACATGGCTGCCGGGAACGATCGCGTCCGATGCCGACCCGAGTGGGTCGGACGCTTTTGCCGAGGACCTCGCGGCCTTCATCGCCACCCTGCGCGGCGCCGGGACGCGGGGGCGGCTCTTCGGCGGGAACGGCCGTGGCGGCGTTCTCGCCCACCACGACGACTGGACGGCGAAGTGCTTCGAGGAGAGCGAGGGGCTGCTCGACGTGCCGCGGCTCCGTCAGGCGTGGTGCCACTTCCGGGAGTTGCCCCGCACGGCCGCCGACGTGATGAGCCATGGTGACCTGATCCCCGGCAATGTACTGGTCGCGGGAGACCGGCTCAGCGGCGTGATCGACACCGGCGGCTTCGGTCCGGCGGACCCGGCGCTGGATCTGGTCAGTGCCTGGCACCTGTTGCGGCGGGGCCCGCGGGAAGTCCTCCGGCGGGCCCTGGCCTGTGACGACCTGGAGTGGGAGCGCGGCAAGGCATGGGCGTTCGAACAGGCGGTGGGCTTGGTCTGGTACTACGTCGAGAGCAATCCGACGATGAGCGCCATGGGGCGCCGGACACTCGACCGCATACTGGAGTCGATGGGACCGGAACGCGGCGGCGCGACTCGTCGGTGGTGAACGGGTGCTCCGGTGACGGCTCGTCGTCACGGCCGGCGGGTTGCCGTCGGTAACCACGCGCTGGATGATCTCCGGTGTGAAAAGCCCCTTTGCCGCCATACACAAGGCCCGCGTCGCGCGATGGGTCCGTACGCAGTTCGACCCCGCCGAGTACGGGCTCGCCCCTCTGGCGCAACTCGACGCCGGGCGCCCCGGGCCTCCGCTGCCGGCCTCGCGGCTCAGGGAGATGCAGGCCCTGGCGGACACGGTGTGGGCGGGCGACTGGCGCGCGGCGGCCTCGTACGTGGCGGCCGCCGGACAGGAATGGGACCAGCGCTGGAACCGGCTGGAACTGCTGCAGGAGATCGCGCAGCGGGACGGCGCATGGCTGGACGAATGGGTCCGGAGCGAGCCGGAGAACAGTGACGCCGCCACGCTCCGCGCGGAGTTGCTCGTGCACCAGGCATGGGAGGTACGGGGATCCGGGTACGCGAACCAGGTCCCGATCGAGCGCATGAGCCGCTTCCAGCAGATGCTGCCCGAGGCCATGAAGGCGGCGCAGAAGGCCGCCGAACTCGCACCCCGGGACCCGGGCCCCTGGGTCGTCATGATCACCACTGCCCGCGCCCTCAAGTACCGCGGCATGAAGTTCCAGCCCCTGTGGGACGGACTGGTGGAGCGCGCCCCGCACCACTACGCGGGCCACTGGCAGGCCCTGCAGTACTGGTGCGCCAAATGGTGCGGCACCGACAAGCAGATGATGGACTTCGCGGAACGCGCCGTACGGAACGCGCCGGAAGGCAGCCCCCTGGCGGGCATCTACCTGTACGCCCTGTCCGAACTCGGCGAACGCCACGGTGTCATGGCCCCCGTGGCCAACGCCAAGGTCAAGGCCCTACTGCCGGACGTCGTACGCTCGCTGAACCAGGTGCCCGAGGACGACGAGCGACTGCCGCGCCTCAGGCACCTGCTCGCGCACTACCTGGGGAACATCGGCGACTACGACGCCGCGCTCGAGCAGTTCCAACTCATCGGCCCGTGGTGCGGCGCGGAACCGTGGACCGACTCGGACGACCCGATCGCCGCGTTCCAGCTGGCGCGTGGCACCGCCGCGGCCAGGGCGGCGAACGGCAAGCAGAGGACAGCCAACGGCGGAAAGCCGCGGCCGGACATCCTGATCCGGGGATGACCGGCTAACTCGGCGCTCCGGGCTCCTCGCACCGCCCCAGCCCTGCCCGAAGCGCCGACGCGGATCCGCCGTTCGCCGTCGGTACGGGACGTCCTTGCGGGGTCGGTTTTCCGCCGGGCCGGGCGCTCTGCTCGCCTCACCGCCGGGGAAGCGCGGGCACACCCGTACGACGACCCGGACGAAGATCGTCGCACTGCCGCGAGAACGTCGCCACGCAGTCGACAGAGCCACCCGCGAAAACCCGGTGACAGCAGGGCGACGTCGGACCACGCTCATGATCACAAGGGCGAGGTCCAGCGCTGCGGCGCTCGCTCCGGCAGGCACCTGACCAGCAAAAAGCCCCTCCGCAAGGGAGGGGCGCAAGGCGTGCCCCCGGCAGGACTCGAACCTGCGGCCAAGCGCTTAGAAGGCGCCTGCTCTATCCACTGAGCTACGGGGGCCGGACGATGGCCGCGACCAACCCGCCCCATGGTGTCGACGGTATCCGTGACCTTGCCGGGGACAAGGATAGGGCGCGGCTGATGTGCGGCCGGTTGCTTCGCCTTCATGACACGTTGTGTAGGTTCGGTGAAGCGGTCTGATAATCGCAGGCAGGTGCGAATGTCGCACCACTTTTGACGCACCAGTCTTCGGCCGTTGTGCACTCGTTATGCCGCTGCCTCTCCGTGCTCATGTGTCCCGTTGGGACGCTCTTGCGGGCCGAAAGGCGTGAAGTACGCGAAATACGCTTCAAAAACCCACCAAAATGGGGCATTCTGCGTCTGTGGCGATCTTGGACACGAGGCCCGATCTGCTGGACGTGCTCTCTGCGATGCGCGACCGCGTCGACGCCGCGCGCTTTCCCCTCCCGATTCCCGGGGCGGAGCGGGCCCGCCGTACCCGCCGGGAGCTGCTGGCGCAGCTCGACGACTATCTGGTGCCCAGGCTGCGGGCGCCGGAGGCGCCGTTGCTTGCGGTGGTCGGCGGGTCGACGGGCGCGGGGAAGTCGACGCTGGTCAACTCGCTGATCGGGCGGCGGGTGAGCGACTCAGGGGTACTGCGGCCGACGACGCGGACACCGGTGCTGGTGTGCCATCCCGAGGACCGGGCGTGGTTCGCCGATCCGCGGGTGCTGCCGGGACTGGCGCGGGCGTGGGCGCCGCGGCCGCGGGCATCGAGCGACGCGGACGACGGGAGCCGCGAGGCGGACGACGACCACGGCGCGCCGGACGGCCCGTTGTGGCTGCGGCTGGAGACCGACGACACCCTGCCGCGCGGACTGGCGCTGCTCGACGCGCCGGACATCGACTCCCTCGTCGTGCGCAATCGCGAACTCGCCGCCGAACTGCTCTGCGCCGCCGACATCTGGATCCTGGTGACGACCGCGGCCCGCTACGCCGACGCGGTGCCGTGGCATCTGCTGCGCACCGCCAAGGAGTACGACGTCACCCTGGCCACCGTGCTGGACCGGGTGCCGCACCAGATCCTCGACGACGTCTCGGACCACTACGCCGCGCTGCTGGACCGGGCCGGCCTCGGGGACGTACCGCGGTTCACGGTCCCCGAGCTGCCCGAGTCGGCGGGCGGTGGCGGGCTGTTGCCGCACACCGCCGTGGCCGCGCTCGGCAGCTGGCTCGCGCACTGCGCGGAGGATCCGGCCGCGCGGCACCAGGCGGCCCGGCGCACCGCGTCCGGCGTCCTCGGTTCGCTCGACAGCCGGCTGCCGGAGCTCGCGGGCGCGTCCGCCGCCCAGCACGCGGCGGCGACACGCCTGGCCCGCTACGTGGACGACGCCTACGACGCGGCGCAGGACGCCTTCGACGAGGCCGTGACCTCGGGGGCGGCGCTCTCCGGCGAGGCGCTGGCGTGCTGGCGCGGCTATCCGGACTGCGGTTCCGGGGCCCTGCAGGCCGCGCTCGCCGAGGGACTCGCGGTCCTGCTCCGTACGCGGATCACCGCCGCCGACGAGCGCGTCCTGGACGACTGGCGGCGCGACCGGGCGGGCAGCGCCCCCCTGGACGCCGCGGCCCGCATGCCCGCCGACGAGGGGCTCGACGACCGCATCGAGGAAGCCGTCGCCGACTGGAGCTGGAACCTGACCAGGATCGCTTACGAGGCCGTGAGTTCCGCGCCCGAGGACGTGGACCCCGAGGACGCGGCCGCGCTGCTCGGGGTCGCCCTCCTCGGCGGCCGTGCGGGCACCCCGGCCGGCGAGCGGCTCGCCACGCTGGGCGGCGCCCTGGCCGCGCTGCGGGCCGGGGACCGGGCGCGCGAGGCGCTGGACCGGATCGTCGGGGAGCTGCTGGACGCCGAACGCGAACGCCGCTTGCGGCCGGTGGACGCACTGGACGTCACGGCGGGCCAGCAGGCATCGCTGATCGCGGAGCTCTCCGTGATGCAGAAGTCGTACGGACTGTGGGAGAGGTGAGCGGGTGCTCGCGGAGCGGGTGGACGCGCTGTCGGAACTGCTGGGGCTGTCGCGCACGCGCGTGAGCCCCGAGGCGCTGGACGGCGCCGGGGAACTCCTGGAACGGGTCGGCGACCGGCGCAGGCTGTCGGCGGACCACACCGTGGTGGCACTCGCCGGAGCGACGGGCAGCGGGAAGTCCTCGCTGTTCAACGCGCTGACCGGGCTGGACCTCGCGCGGGTGGGTGTGCGCCGGCCCACCACCTCCGAGCCGGTGGCCTGCGCCTGGGACCCGCAGGGCGCGGCGGGGCTGCTGGACCGGCTGGGCATCCCCCCTCGGCACCGGCACGCCCGGCACAGCGTGCTCGACGGCGAGGACCCGGTGGGGGAGGGGGGCACGGAGCACGACGGGCCCGCTGGGCTCGGCGGGCTCGTGCTCCTCGACCTCCCCGACCACGACTCGGCGGCGCTGACCCATCGCGACCAGGTGGACCGGCTGCTCACCCTGGTCGACGTCGTCGTGTGGGTGCTGGACCCGGAGAAGTACGCGGACGCGTCCGTGCACGAACGCTATCTGCGGCCGCTCGCCGGGCACGCCGACGTCACCCTCGTCGTCCTGAACCAGACCGACCGGCTGCCGGGCGACTCTGCGGAACTCGTCCTCGACGACCTGCGGCGCCTCCTGGACGAGGACGGGCTCGCGGTCGGCGAGCACGGCGAGGACGGCGCCATGGTGCTGGCCACCTCCGCGCTGAGCGGGGACGGCGTGGCCGAACTGCGCTCGGCGATCGGGCAGATCGTGGCGGAGCGCGCCGCTGCGGGTCGGCGCCTGTCGGCGGACGTGGACGGGCTCGCGGAACGGCTGCGCCCGCTGTACGTCGCCGAGGGCGCGACGGGTCTGACGGACGCGGCACGTGAGGACTTCGCGATCCGGCTCGCGCAGGCGGTCGGCGCCGCGGCGGCCGGGCGGACGGCGGAACGGGAGTGGCTGCGGGCCGCCGACGAGGCGTGCGGGACACCGTGGCGGCGGCTTTCGGGCCTGGTGCGGGGTGTACGGTCCCCGGCCGGCGAGGGGCCGCACGAGGTGGCGGCGGACGGGCGCCTGCCCGCGCTCGCCGCGTCCCGGGCGGTCGTGGAGGAGGCCGTGCGCCTGGTGGCGGCCGACGCTGCGGTCGGATTGCCCGCCCCGTGGGCGCAGGCGGTGCGCGAGGCGGCCCGGCGCGGGGGCGACGCGCTCCCCGAGGCTCTGGACGCCGCGGCGGAGCGCGTCGAGCCGGGGGAGCCGGGGCGGCCGGGCTGGTGGTCGGCGGTCGGTACGGCGCAGTGGCTGCTGGCGCTGCTGGTGATGGCGGGCACCTTGTGCGGCGCCGCGGCGGCGGCGGGCGCCATGGGTGCGCCGTGGTGGCTGTCGTTGGTGCTGCTGGGTGCCGGGGCGGGCGGCGGGCCCGCACTGGCCCGGGCCGGCCGTTTCGCGGCGCGCGGCCCGGCACGGCGCCACGGGCAGGCGGCGGAGCGCCGGCTGGCGGACGCGGCGGCCGACTGCGGCAGGGCCCGCGTGCTGGAGCCGGTCGCGGCGGAGCTGCTGCGCTACCGGGAGGTGCGCGAGCAGTACGGGGTGCTGGCCGGTCGCCACTTCCGGGTGACGGAGTTGTCCACAACCCGCCAGTAATCCACAGGTTGAATCCGGTTTCTCCACGATCGCCGCCGGCGGGGCACGATGGCTTTGTCGCGAGGGCGGCGGCGAAAGGGCCGCCGCCGGCGGCACGGAATCAAGGGGGAATCGGTTGTGAGCGAGACGCTGGTCACCGTCGTCGGAAATGTCGCGACCCGGCCGGAATTCAAGAAGACGCCGACCGGTGTGCCGGTCGCCCGGTTCCGGCTGGCCGCCACGGCGCGCCGCTGGGACCGCGAGCGCGGCGGCTGGTCGGACGGCCATACGAGTTTCTACACGGTGTGGGCCTGGCGGGCGCTCGGTGAGCACGTCGTGGCCTCGGTGGGGGTGGGCGAACCGCTCATGGTCCAGGGGCGGCTGAGGGTGCGTGAGGAAGAGCGCGACGGGCAGCGCTGGATCTCGGCCGACATCGATGCCGTCGCCGCGGGCCACGATCTGACCCGGGGGACGTCGGCATTCCGCCGTGTGGCCCTGCCCCGGCCGGAATTGACGGTTCCGCAGTCGGTGGTCACGGACGGGGGGTCGGTGCCGGCCGATCCGGCCGCGGCGCTGTCCGGATAAACCGGACAGCGGGCATTTCGCCCCCTGTCGACTTGCGAGTATTTATCGACAATCTCGCGCTCACACGTACGCGCCGGTAACGATTGCGATTCGAATTCCCGGGCCGCAGTGAATCCTGATGGCTTTGATACGCGTGCTTCCTAGGATTCTTCGGGTACCCCGGCGTTCCACGGGGGATCCACAGCTGCTGGCGAGGCACGTGCCCCACGACCGGCCTCGCCCGGAGGGGAAATTCATGTTCACTGTACGGAGGCGGGGAACTGCCCGTCTTGCCGCCGCGATAGTGGCCTCCGGCCTCATTGCGGTCGGTTCCATGGCCGGCGCCGGGTCCGCTGCGGCGGACGACGCGACCCCCACCGCGGGCGCCAAGGCCACGCTCGGCGATCTGAAGACCTTCGACAAGGCCGTCATCCACGACCACGGCAAGGACGAGAAGGTCTCCGCGGGCCTCTTCGAGATGACCGTCGACGGTGGCGGCACGATCCAGACGTACTGCATCGACATCCACAACCCCACCCAGGGCAAGGCCGGTTACAAGGAAGTCTCCTGGGACCAGTCGAGCCTGCACAACAACTCGAACGCCGGCAAGATCAACTGGATCCTGCAGCACTCGTACCCGCAGGTGAACGACCTGGCGGCGCTCAAGTCCGCGGCCGGCCTCAGCGGTGACCTCACGCCGCAGCTCGCCGCCGCCGGCACCCAGGTCGCCATCTGGCGCTTCTCGGACAACGCCGACGTCGACGCGGTGAACCCCGTCGCGGAGGAGCTGGCCGACTACTTGGGCAAGAACGCGCAGACCCTCGACGAGCCGGCGGCCTCGCTGACCCTCGACCCGCCCGCCGTCTCCGGCAAGGCCGGGGACCTGCTCGGTCCGATCACCGTGCACACCAACGCCGCCACCGTCACGGTGAGCCCGGCGCCGAGCACGCCCGCCGGTGTGAAGATCACCGACAAGGACGGCAAGGAGGTCAGCACCGCCAAGGACGGCGACGCGCTGTACTTCGACGTCGCGGCCGGCACCCCGGACGGCACCACGTCCCTGACGGCCTCCGCCAACACCAAGCTCCCGGTCGGCCGTGCCTTCACCGGCATCGACACCACCACGCAGGTGCAGATCCTGGCGGGCTCCAGCGACAGCACCGTCACCGCCTCGGCGACCGGCACCTGGGCCGCCAAGGGCCCGATCCCGGCGGTCTCCGCCGAGGTCGACTGCGACAAGAACGGCGTCGACGTCACCGCCACCAACGAGGGCGACCAGCCGTTCACCTTCACGCTGTCCGGCAAGGAGTACACGATCGAGGCCGGCAAGTCCGAGACCGTGACCGTGCCGGTGGACGAGGACCAGGCCTACAAGATCACCATCACGGGCCCGAACGGCTTCGAGAAGACCTTCGAGGGCGTCCTCGACTGCGACACCGCCGGCACCGGCGGCACCACCACCCCGTCCTCCTCGCCCAGCCCGGCCTCGGTCGGCGGCTCCAGCGAGGGCACCACTGACACCGGCTCCACCACCGGCGGCGACCTCGCCGAGACCGGCTCCAGCAGCGCCACCCCGATCATCGCGGGCATCGCGATCGCGCTGGTCGTCATCGGCGGCGCCGCGGTCTTCTTCCTCCGGAAGAAGAAGCCGGCCGCTCCCGCCGAGTGAACTGACTGACCGGCTCCGGCCGTAGTCCCACCCCCAGGGGGCGGAGGTCACCGACCTCCGCCCCCTGGGTTTTGCCCGGCGCCCCCGGAACCTTCCCCTCGGGGGCGGCGTCCGTAGCCTTCGGCACAACGACGCGACGGGCAGGGGACGCACACCATGGGCAAGGGACACAGACGGCGGCCGTGGGCCGTGCTGGGGATCATCGCGGTCGGGGCTGTGGCCGGGACGCTTCTCTACGCGGAAGAGGCGACACCGGCAGCGCCGCGCGTCGACCCCGCGCTGGAACGGGCGGTGCTCCCGGCGGTGGACCGCTACCTGCTCACGGAACCCCTGGGGGGACCGCTCGGCGGTGACGACTTCCCCGACGAGAGCGGACCCGCGCCGCGCGGCTTCTGCACGGAGCACATCATCGAGATCCGTCCCGCGGGAGACGGCCTGCGGGTGGGGGTGGTCGCCTGGTGCGGGCACTTCTCGCGGCACGGCGCGGGTGTGAGGACGTTCGACGCGGGGATCGTGGCGGGGGCGCTGACGGTGTCCCCGGCCACGGCGCCCGCCCGGGTGAGCGACGTCTCGTGGGAGCCCGACGGGGACTCCTCCTCCTGGGCGGCGGCGCAGTTCTCCGCCGGAGGCGCCGCGGAGGCCGAACGCCTCCTCGGCGACTCCACCGCCTACCTGACCGACCCCGAGACCAAGGCCCGCGCCGCCTTCGGCCTGCCGGGGCGTTAGCTGCCCCGGTTCTTGTCGGCCTACACCATCGCGCGCAGGCCCCGGTCGGTGAAGGTGATCAGCCACTCGAAGCTCTCGTCGATGTCGGTGCTCCACTGGAAGCTGTTGGCCGCCTGCAACGTCGCGAAGCCGTGAAAGAGGCTGCGGAGCATGCGCAGGGCATGGTCCACGTCCGCGTCCTCCACGTCGTAGCCGCGCAGAACCGCTTGGAGCGGTTTGAGCAGGCGCTGACTCGCGGGGGTCAGCGGATCGTCGGGGCCGGACGGTTCCATGCCGATCGTCGCGCCGTACCGGCCGGGATGCCGGAGGATGAAGGCGCGGAAGGAACGCGCCGCCGCCGCGAGGGCGTCACGGCCCGCGTACCCCTGGACGGCACTGCCGACAGCGTCGGCGGCCTCGGTCAACGCCAGTGCCGCGATCCGCCGGTTGAGGTCCTCCTGGCCGCCCACGTGCTTGTAGAGGGACGGGGTGCGCACGCCCAGCCGCTCGGCCAGCAGCCCCATCGTCAGGTTGGCGATGCCCACCTCGTCGGCGAGCACGGCACCCGCCGCGACCACGGTCGCCTGGTCCAGGCCGGCCCTAGGCACGGGCGGCCGACTCGAGGAAGGCGAGCACGAGGGCGACGACCTGGTCGGGGAACTGGTCGTGGGGGTAGTGCCCCGCGCCCTCGACCATCTCCAGCCGGCCGAGGCCGGAGGGCAGGGCGTCGACGATCGCCGCCCCCTCGGCGGCCGGGTCGGCCCAGTCGGGGTCGAGCGAGCCCATGACGACCAGGACCGGGCTCTGGACGTTGCCGAGTTGCGCGCCGGCGTCGGCCGGGGTGCCGCGGCCCATGCCCTGCAGGGCCTTCATCCGGCCCGGCTCGCGCAGCAGCGAGTCGACGCGGTCCAGCCGCTCGGCCCAGTGGGCCGGCTTCACGCCGGGGTAGGCCACGTCGAGGTAGGACCGCCACAGCGGCACGCTGCCGAACAGGCCGGTGCCGATCAAGCGCAGCATGCCCTGCCGGAAGCGCTTCACCCGCAGGTCGCCGAGGCGGACGGACTGCTTGCGGGTGAACGGCGCCAACTCGACGACAGCGGTCACGCGCGAGGGCTCCTGCGCCGCGGCGATGGTGGCGGCCCCGCCGGAGATCGAGTGGCCGACGAGCACGGCGGGTCCGCCCAGGTGCCGGATCACGGCGAGCAGGTCGCCGGCGATGGCGGTGCGGCTCCAGGCCGGCCAGTCCACGCTGGACTCGCCGCAGCCGCGCAGGTCGACCGCGGCGACCCGGTATCCGGCCGCCACGAGCGGCGGTATCACGTCCCGGTAGGCGGCGCGGCTGTCGCCCATGCCGTGCGCCAGAACGATCAGCGGGCCCGATCCCGCCACCTCGTAGGCGATCGTCCCACCGTCGACGGCCAGGTACTCGGTCATGACCTCTCCTGAATGGCTAATTGCGTTAGCTGAAAGCTAATACGATTAGCCAACCCTGTCAATGGGGACCTCCGGGCACGGTTCGCGGCTTCTTCCTTCCGGGCCGCCCGGGGGCACCACCGAGGCCGAGCGCCTCGTCAGCGACACTGCCGCGAACCCCGAGGACAAGGCGCGAGCCGCCTTCAGCCTCCACCCGAGCGGCGCCTCGCGCCGACAACCCGAGGACCCGGGGATGGCGACGCGGGTACCTTCCACCGCGTGATCACTGTGTCGAACGATGAACTGGTCACCACCGCGCAGGCCATGCTCAATCCCCGCAGCGAGGGTGACCGACTGTCCGGCGACGTGGGCTGCGTGCATCGACACCGGACCGGGAACCGGATTCTGTGCGGAGCGCGCGGCCGGCGCAGCCGTGGTCACCGGCCGTGAGTGCCGGATTGTCGAGGTCGTGGCCGTGTGGCGCAACGACGAGGGGATCCTGCACGTCCTGCCACTGTGCGGCCGGTGCCGGGTGTTCCTGCGCCGGAACGCCCCGGCGAACCTGGAGGCGGAAGTGGTTCTCGGACGCACCAGGACGGCCAAGCTCCGCGACGTACTGCCCGCCCGCGAGTGGCCGGATCCGCTGGACTGACCCGTGGCCCCGATGCTCTTGATGGACGATGCCCCCGAACTACCGGAAGCACTCAGCCGAATCTGCGCGACGTGCGGACCGCGCCGATGTGCCTTGCCTGCCGCCGCGTCAGCAACTCGTCGATGGGTTCGAGGACTCGATCCCATGCGGCTTCAGTCTCTTCGGGCCTGATACGGGTCCGCGCGTAGTCCTGAGCCGCGGTGATCGCCCTGTTGTAGAGGTCGTGATCGGCGGGGACAGCGGTCGAGCGCTCACGGCGCAACCACGCGATCAGCTGCGGCATGTCCCGTGACCAGTTCGGGTTCGCCAAGGAGCGCACACGCAGATACCCCAGCAGATCCCACCATCGGCGGCTGTGCCACGTGCGTGAGTCCGCGGGGGGCAGACCGGGGGGCAGATCCTTCACGGGCTCCATGGTGTCTGGTGACGGCACCTGTGGCGACGGGGTTTCCCGGCTCCAGCCGCGCGGGACAGCGCCGGGAGAGCCTGCGTGCTGGTCCGGTGCCTGGGCGCACCGATGCATGGCGGTGATGGGCCCTGGGTCACGTGTTGGCGATGCCGCCGAGGTACGCGGTATGCCGTCGCTGATCAGTGCTCTCAGGGAGAACGAAGCCATCGCCTGCCGCGGCCTTGGAGCGCGACCGGACCTTCGCGTGGCTGTGCAGCGAGCGCCCCTGCAGGTGGCGCGCTTGCTGCTGGAGTGACTCCGCCGGGTGCGCCACGGAGCCAAATGCGTCGCGGCTGGGCCGCGCAAGGTGACCCGAGGGCGAACACCGGCGACCGACAGTGACAGGGCGGCCGCCTGTGCCCCCCGAGAGTTCGCAGGTCGCGAGGCCCGCGCAGTACTCGTTTCCGCCGAGGGGTGGCGGTACGGCAAGATGGGGTGTATCTGCCCACACATCGATTGCCGGACGGTTTCTCTTGGCTGAGTTCATCTACACCATGCGCAAGACGCGCAAGGCGCACGGCGACAAGGTGATCCTCGACGACGTCACCTTGAGCTTCCTCCCCGGAGCGAAGATCGGTGTCGTGGGGCCGAACGGCGCCGGTAAGTCCACGGTGCTCAAGATCATGGCGGGTCTGGAGCAGCCGTCCAACGGTGACGCGTTCCTCTCGCCCGGCTACAGCGTCGGCATCCTGCTGCAGGAGCCGCCGCTGGACGAGTCCAAGACCGTGCTGGAGAACGTCCAGGACGGCGTGGGCCCGATCAAGGGCAAGCTGGACCGCTTCAACGAGATCGCCGAGCTGATGGCGACCGACTACTCCGACGCGCTGCTCGACGAGATGGGCAAGCTGCAGGAGGAGCTGGACCACGCCAACGCCTGGGACCTGGACGCCCAGCTGGAGCAGGCGATGGACGCCCTCGGCTGCCCGCCCGGCGACTGGGCGGTGACCAACCTCTCCGGTGGTGAGAAGCGCCGCGTCGCGCTCTGCAAGCTGCTGCTGGAGGCCCCCGACCTGCTGCTGCTCGACGAGCCCACCAACCACCTGGACGCCGAGTCCGTCCAGTGGCTGGAGCAGCACCTGGCCAAGTACGCGGGCACCGTCGTGGCGATCACCCACGACCGGTACTTCCTGGACAACGTCGCCGAGTGGATCCTCGAGCTCGACCGCGGCCGCGCCTACCCCTACCAGGGCAACTACTCCACGTACCTGGAGACCAAGCAGTCCCGTCTCAAGGTCGAGGGCGCGAAGGACGCCAAGCGCGCCAAGCGGCTCAAGGAAGAGCTGGAGTGGGTCCGCTCCAACGCCAAGGGCCGGCAGGCCAAGTCCAAGGCGCGCCTCGCCCGTTACGAGGAGATGGCCGCCGAAGCCGAGAAGATGCGCAAGCTCGACTTCGAGGAGATCCAGATCCCGCCGGGCCCGCGCCTGGGCAGCATCGTGGTCGAGGTCAGCAACCTCTCCAAGGCGTTCGGCGAGAAGGTCCTGATCGACGACCTCTCCTTCACCCTGCCGCGCAACGGCATCGTCGGCGTCATCGGCCCCAACGGCGCCGGCAAGACCACGCTGTTCAAGATGATCCAGGGCCTGGAGGACCCGGACTCCGGCTCGATCAAGGTCGGCGAGACGGTCAAGATCTCCTACGTGGACCAGAGCCGCGCCAACATCGACCCCAAGAAGACCCTCTGGGCGGTCGTGTCGGACGAGCTGGACTACATCAACGTCGGCCAGGTCGAGATGCCGTCCCGCGCGTACGTCAGCGCCTTCGGCTTCAAGGGCCCGGACCAGCAGAAGCCCGCCGGCGTGCTCTCCGGCGGTGAGCGCAACCGCCTCAACCTGGCGCTCACCCTCAAGCAGGGCGGCAACCTGCTGCTCCTCGACGAGCCGACCAACGACCTCGACGTCGAGACCCTGTCCTCGCTGGAGAACGCGCTGCTGGACTTCCCCGGCTGCGCCGTGGTCGTCTCCCACGACCGCTGGTTCCTGGACCGGGTGGCCACCCACATCCTCGCCTACGAGGGCGAGTCCAAGTGGTTCTGGTTCGAGGGCAACTACGAGTCCTACGAGAAGAACAAGGTCGAGCGGCTCGGCCCGGACGCGGCCCGTCCGCACCGCGCCACGTACAAGAAGCTCACCCGGGGCTGATCGCCTGATGGCACGTCACATCTACCCCTGCCCGATGCGCTGGTCGGACATGGACGCCTTCGGGCATGTCAACAACGTCGTCTTCCTCCGCTACTTGGAGGAGGCGCGTGTCGACTTCATGTTCCGGCTGGCGCCCGGGGAGGGCAGCGCGTCGTTCACGGGCGGGTCGGTCATCGCCCGCCACGAGATCGACTACCTGCGCCCGCTCGTCCACCGGCACGAGCCGGTGACCGTCGAGACCTGGGTGACCAAGGTGGGGGCGGCCTCGATGACGGTCGCGTACGAGATCAAGGACGGGGAGACCGTCTACGTACGGGCCTCCACGATCGTCGTCCCGTACAACCTCGAGGAGGGCCGGCCGCGGCGGATCACCGCCGAGGAGCGCGCGTTCCTGGAGGAGTACTTCGACGACGCCGCGTCCAGTGCCGGCGCGAGCGCCGGCAAGGAGGAGGCCGCGGCCGCATGACGGCGTCGCTGCGGCTCGCCGAGGCCAGGGAGGCGGAGGGTTTCGCCGTCTTCCTGGCCCGGCTGCTGCGCTGGGACAAGGCCGCGGTCGTCCGGTTGCAGGCGTCCGGCTCGGTGCTCGCGGTCTTCGGCCAGCCGCCCTTCGGCGGCGGGGTCGTGGCCGTGCGCACGGCGGAGCTCGCCGGCGCGCACGAGGCGGACGCCACCGTCTCGGCCGGGCAGTTGCTCGACGGGCTCGACGGGGAGGCGGGCACGCTCGCCGTCCCGGCCGCCGTCACCGGCCCGGCCTGGGCCGGGGTGCTGCCGCCGCGCGGTGGCTGGCGGCGGCTGGAGGGACTGCCCTCGCCGGACGACGTTCGGGCGGTGGCCGTCGCGGCGGTGACGGAGTTCCGCACCCGCAGCGAGGCGCTGGCGCCCGAGCACCGCACCCGCGCGGAGCTCGACGCGCTGGCGGACGACATCTGGTCCCGCCGGCTCGGTGCGACCGGCCTGCCGCTGCGGGCGGTGCACGCCGCCCACGCCCTCGGCTTCCTGCGCCCGGTACGCGCCACCGTCCCGGCCCCGCGTACGGCGGGCGGGAGCGGGGAGCCGGCCATGGACCTGCTGGCGGCGGGGGCGTGGCTGCGGCTGCGCACGTCGTACGGCTCGGTCGCGGTGCGCCGCGGCAGCGGCCTGGGGCTGTCGGTCAGCCCCGTCTGACCGCGCTCCGGTCCCGTCAGCCGGGCGTGTTCACCATCGACGCGGCCGCGTAGACCAGGTAGTCCCACAGCTGACGCTCGTGGTCCGGTTCCAGGCCGATCTCGTCCACCGCGTCGCGCATCACGCGCAGCCAGGCGTCGTGCGCCTCCTGGTCGACCCGGAAGGGCGCGTGCCGCATCCGCAGCCGGGGGTGGCCGCGGTTCTCGCTGTACGTGCGCGGGCCGCCCCAGTACTGCATGAGGAAGAGGGTCATCCGCTCCTCGGCGGGGCCCAGGTCCTCCTCGGGGTACATCGGCCGCAGGACCGGGTCCTGCGCGACGCCCTCGTAGAAGCGGTGGACGAGCCGCCGGAAGGTCGGCTCGCCGCCCACCGCCTCGTAGAACGACTGCTGGTCGAGTGTGCCCCGGGGAATCTCGTTCACGTGTCCCATGGTCTCAGACGGGCCGGCGGAGCCGGGAGTCAGTCGCGCACGATCCGGATCGTCGTCCACGCGCCCACGTGCACACGGTCCCCTTCCGCCAGCGGGACGGGCACGAAGGGGGCGATGGAGTCCTCGCCGTTGTTGACCGTGGTGCCGTTGGTGGAGTTCTGGTCGACCACCGACCAGCCGCCGTCCGGCTGCCGCACGAGCACGGCGTGCTTGTGGGAGACGCCCGGGTCCTCCGGGGCCCGCGCGAGGTCGATGTCGGGTGACTCGCCGGTGCTGTGCCGGCGGCGGCCGATGGTGATCTGCGGGCCCGTGAGCGGCAGGCGCAGCTCGGGGGAGTAGGAGGGGAAGTACAGGCCCTGGGCCTCGGGGCCGCTGCGGGCCATCATCGCCGTGAAGTACTCCCGGTCGGCGCCGATCACGGCGGTCCAGGTGCCGGGGCCCGCGGGCGCGGCCTCGGGCTCGTACGCGGAGGGCGGGGTGAGCAGGAAGTCGCCGGACCCGGCGGTGACCGACTCCGGCTCCAGCGGCTCGGCGGGCCGGTTCACCTGCGACGGGCGCGTCAGGGACGACTCGTACCGCTGGTACGGCGGCATGCCGGGCCCGCCGGCCGGGTAGGGCGGGGACACCGTGCCGCCGGACGGCGCCTGCGGGACGAAGGTCGTGCCGGCGTGCGTGACGAAGTTGTAGCGGCACTCCTCGCAGAACTGCGCGTAGCCCTCGCGCGGCGTTCCGCAGTGCGGGCAGGGCTCGACGGCCGCCGTGGCGTCCGGGTCGTAGGCCCGGCCGCCGCCGAAACCGCTCCCCGCACCGTAGCCGGAGCCGGGGGTGTAGCCGGGGTCGTAACCGCCCGAGTACGGCGGTGGGGGCGGGGGATAGGGGGACGGCGCGCCGGGTGCGCCGGGTGGGGCGGAGGAGGCCGCCGGTGAGGCCATGCGCATCCCGCACACCTCGCACCAGTCGTCCGTCGCGGACTCATGACCGTTCGGGCAAGTCGACATGTCGTTTTCTCTCCCCCTCCGCCCCGATTTACCCCACCACGTTACTTCTTGACACGGACAGTCTTGGTCGAACGTGTCTCCAGGGTCATCTCGTCGGCGTCCGCGACCCTGGCCTTCAGCCGCACAGTACCCGTCGCCGCGTCGACCACGTCCACCACCTTGGCCAGCAGCTTCGCGGTGTCCTCGTTGCCCGAGGCGCTGGCCAGCTGCACCGCGCGGCCCAGCTTGGCGGTCGCGGAGTCGAAGTCGCCCTGCTTGCGGGCCTCCAGACCCTGCTGGATGACCTGGGCCAGCTCCGCCTGGCCGGTGTAGTGGGCGACCTGCGGGTTGATCCGCGTGGAGGCGACCATGTCGTCGGTCCACACCGCCCGCACCAAGCCCTGCCCGAGCACCTGCGGTGTGCCGTCGGGCTGCGGCTGGACGAGCGAGATGCGGGCCGCCAGCATCTCCTGGCCCACTCCGGCCGTCGGCACGACCACGTTGACGTGGTAGTCGCGGGACTCGTCGCCCCAGGAACCGGTCGGGTAGTCGCCGGCCCGGGGACCGGCCTCGGCGCGCCGGGCGGTCAGGTCCTCGACGGTGGGCGCCACCTGCTTCACGTACTGGATCTCCGCGCCCTGCGGGGTCCACACGCGCAGGGCCACGTCCGCGACCTCCTTGCCCATGGCGGTCTCCATCATCTGCCGGAAGTCCGCCTCCAGGCCGGAGGGATCGGCGACGATGTCGACGGAGCCGAGCAGTGCCGAGGCGATGCCGGTCAGCTCCTTGACCTCCCAGTCGGTGCCGACGCCGCGCGCGTCGCAGGTGAAGCGGCCCGCGCAGGCGTCGAGGGCGGCGCGCAGGTCCTCCGGCTTCTCGTGCTCGTTGCGGCCGTCGGTCAGCAGGATGCCGTGGCGTATCGACACATCGGCGGTGGACAGCAGCCGGTCGGCCAGCCGCAGCCAGGTGCCGATCGCGGTGCCGCCGCCGGCGCTGAGCCGGCGCAGCGCCTGCTTGGCCTGGTGGCGGGTGGTCGGGTCGGCGACGGCCAGGCCCCCGTCGGCCGGGTAGACCTCCTTGGCCTGGTGGGTGCCGGCCACCACCGCGAAGGCGACCCCGTCGCGGATGGTGTCGACGGCCGCGGCCGTCGCGTCGCGGGCACTGCGCATCTTGGTGGGCGGGTAGTCCATGGAGCCCGAGCAGTCCACCATGATCACCACGGCCGCCCCGGGACGGCTGCCGGGCAGGTCGGCGGGGCCCAGGCCGGCCAGCGGCAGCCCGCCGGAGGTGCCGCCGCCCGTGGAGGTCACCGTGACGATCGCGTTGACCTCGCGGCCGCCCTCCGGCAGGAACTCGTTCTGGTAGATGTCGACGGAGAACTGCGGCACGTTCGACTTGGAGAAGTTGGCCATCGGGTGCGCTCCTTGCGCTTGTCAACCAAGAAGAAGGATCAACGAGTTGAGGAGTGGGGGGAGGGAGGTCAGGCCACCGGGAAGGGCAGCACGGCCACGGTGATGTTGTCGTGTCCTCCGCCGTCGATGGCGACGCCGACGAGAGTGCGGGCGCAGTGCAGCGGCCGGACGCGGGCGTCCCCGGGCATCACCGAGGCGAGTTCCGCGGCCGATTCCGCGTAGTTCCAGAGTCCGTCGGTGCACACCACCACGACACCCGGTCCGTCCGGCTCGAAGGAAGCGGTGTGCGGGTCCAGTTCGACCGCGTCCGCGCCGAGCCACCCGGTGATGGCGTGGGCCCGTTCGTCCGCGTACGCCTCGGCCTGGGTCATCAGGCCGAGCGAGACCATGCGCTCGGCCCAGGAGTCGTCCTCGGTCAGCCGGGCGCCGGGGACCGAGCGGTCGTCGGGGATCCAGTACGCGCGGCTGTCGCCGATCCAGCCGACGGTGAAGGTCTTGCCGGAGGTGACCGCGCTGACGCAGGTGCAGGCGGGCGCGTTCTGGTGCCGCCGGCTCTCCTCCTCGGGGGTCTCGGCGGCCAGGTCGGCGACGGCCTGCGCGGCGACCAGCAGGGCCTCGCGCATCGCCTCCTCGGGCCGTACGCCGCGCGACAGCGAGGGCACGAGCGCCTTCACCGCCGCGTCCGCCGCGGTCTCCGAGGCGTCGTCGGGGCGGTACGCGGACGAGACGCCGTCGCACACCACGGCGACGACCGACTCGGTGCCGTCCGGCAGCGTGGTCGTGGACAGCGCGAAGGCGTCCTCGTTGCGGTGGTGCCGCAGACCCCGGTCGGTGACCGCGGCCACCCCGCCGAGCTCCACCTCCTGGTGGTCGCGCGGGCGGGGCTGGGCGTGGCCGCAGTGCTCGCAGTAGCCGTCGGCGTCGATGGCGCCGACCTCGCAGGCCACGCAGCGCGGCCGGGCCGGAGCGGCGCCCTGCTGCTCGACCCGGGGGTCCGCGATGCGGGCCTGGGTGAGCCCCGAGGTGCCGAGGCCGAAGGCGAGGGTGTCCGCCTCCCCCGCGGGCGGGGCGAGTTCGTACGCCTCGGGCTCCGCGGGCGGCGCGAGCGGGTAGCCGTCCGGCCGCCGGGGGGCGGCCAGATCGGCGCCGCAGGCGTCGCAGAACTTGTCGGCGGGCTCCAGAGGCTCGGCGCACTCCGGGCAAACGGTCGTCTGGGGCATGGCGTTACACCCACGTCCGGGGGCGGAAGCGGTTGGCCCGCTCCACCAGTTCGATCCTTGTCCGGCCCTGGTCGGCGAGGCGGGCCAGCACCCGGTAGGACTGCTCCAGGCCGAAGCGCAGGCCGCGCTCGTCGAGGTCCCGGCCCAGCAGCGGCGGTGAGCCGGTCCCGGCGTCGCCCTGCTGTCCGGCGAGCACCCAGTCCAGGGCGGTGCCCAGCACCTCCGTGGACAGCTGCTCGCGCTGCCGGGTGTCCAGGCCCAGCCGCTGCAGGTCCTCGACCTGCTGCGCGGCGGCCCGCAGGTCGCCGAGCAGCGCCTCGTGCGGCGGCCGGTCGCGCAGGCGCGCCCGTACCGCCGCGACCCGTGCCGCCGTGTAGTGGATGGACGCCTCGGGCACCGACTCCAGCGCCGCGACGGCTCCCGCGCGGTCGCCCGCCGCCAGTTGGACCCGGGCGAGGCCGAAGGCGGCGCTGACGTAGCTGTGGTCGGTGGTCCACACCAGGCGGTAGTACTCGGCGGCGTTGTCCAGCTGCCCCAGCACCTCGGCGCAGATGCCGAGCGCCAGCTTCGGCGCGGGCTCGCCGGGGAAGGCGTCGTAGACCGCGTCGAAGGCGAGGGCGGCGGTCCCGTGGTCGCCGGTGGCGAGCGCGGCCAGGCCGCGGTGCCACACCACCCGCCAGTCGTCGCCGTGTTCGTCCTGGAGCGCGGCCAGCGCGTCGGTGGCGGAGCGCGCGTCCGCCGTGTCGAGCCAGGCACGCACCAGGCGCAGCCGAAGCTCCGTGGACTCCGCGGGAGCCGCCTGGAGGGCCGCCACCAGTTCCGCGGGCGCGGCGGCCGCCATGCCCGCGAGGAAACCGGCGTTGGGATCGGCCGCGTCCACGTGCGGCACCGGCAGCGCCAGCGCGGCGGCCCGTACGTCGAGCCGGGTGACCGCAGGACCGGCAGGGCCCGCGAGGCCGGTTCCCGCCGCCGGGGCCGACCCGGTCCGCTGCGCCGGGACGGTGTACGGGGCGCTCGCCACCGTCGGGCTGTAGGTGCCGTTCGCCGGCGGCAGGGCGGGCATCGGGGGCGCCGCGGCGACGGCGGGGGCGGCCCCGGTGGCGATCGCACCGGCCCTGCCCTTCGTCCGGCCGCCGCCGAGCGAGGACGCGTCGCCGTGGACGGGCGTCAGCAACTCGCTGTCGACCACGCGCAGCTCGGGCCCGAACAGCGTCGACAGTGCGGGACGCGGCGTGCCGGTGCCCATGGCGACGACCTCGCGCAGCACGCCCAGCAGCTGGTCGGCCATCTCCTCCGCCGAGGCGAAGCGGCGCCCCGGGTCGGGATCGGTGGCCCGTACCAGCAGCCGGTAGAAGGACTCGTAGCGCGAGAAGACCTCGATGTTGGCGGGGTCGGGGAGGCTGTCGACGAAGACGTTCGTGTAGCCCTGGAAGTCGAAGGTGAGCACCGCCAGGGTGCGCGCGACCGTGTAGAGGTCGGAGGCGACGGAGGGCCCGACCTCCGGCACCTCGGGGGCCTGGTAGCCGACGGTGCCGTAGATCGCGCTGTCGCTGTCGTCCATGCGGCGGACGGCGCCCATGTCGATGAGTTCCAGCCGGTCCTCGGTCTGGATCGCGTTGTCGACCTTGAAGTCGCAGTACAGCAGGTTGCGGCTGTGCAGGTGGCCGAGCGCGTCCAGCGCCTCGATGGCGTAGGCGATCGCCTGGTCGACGGGGAGCGGCTCGCGCCTGCCGTCCGCCGAGCGGCGCTCGTTGGCGATCTCCTTGAGCGACTTGCCGCCGACGTACTCCATCACGATGTAGCCGTCGAGGCTGCCGGTGCGCGGGTCGAGGTGCTCGACGAAGTTGTAGATCCGCACGATGTTGGGGTGCTCGATCTCGGCCAGGAAGCGCCGTTCGGAGACCGCCGCCGCCAGCGCGTCCTCGTCGCCGGTGTCCAGCAAGCCCTTGAGCACCACCCAGCGGTCGCTGACCGCCCGGTCCACCGCCAGGTAGATCCAGCCGAGTCCGCCGTGGGCGAGGCAGCCCACCACCTCGTACTGGCCGTGCACCACGTCGCCCGCCCGGAGCTTGGGCGTGAACGAGTACGGGTGGCCGCACTTGGTGCAGAAACCGTCCGTGCGCCCCGGGCGGTCGCCGCGGCTGCGCCCGACCGGCGCACCGCACTCGCCCTTGCTGCAGAACCGCTTCCGCTCGGGGACCTGCGGGTCCTCCAGCACCGACGCGGCCGGGTCGGGCCGCGGGATCGGCGGCACGGCCACCAGTCCCGCGCCGAGCTTGCTGCGCGTCGGGCCGCTGGAGCCGGAACGCGAACTGCGCACCGACACCGGGGTGCCGCCGACCGTGCTGCCGCTGAGGGAGCGGGACAGCCGCCCGGACACCGAGCGCCGGGAGGAACGCGAGGTGCCCGACGTGCCGGAGGAACGGGACGAACGGGATGAGGCGGCGGACCCCGACGAGCCCTCCGGCCCGGATCCCGCACCCGTTCCCGTTCCCGTTCCCGGGGCGGCCCCGGATCCTGATCCGGCGGCTGTTCCCGTGGTGCCCGCGGCGCCCCCCGCCGTCACCGGCGCCAGGCCGCAGGTGTCGCAGAACAGCACACCGCCGCCGACGTCCTCGATCGTCCCGTCGCAGCCCGGACGCTGGCACTTCATCGCCCATCCCCCCTCTGATCGGCAGGCCCCGCCTGCCCCGGTACCAGCATGTCGGACACCGCGCGCTGATAGCGCAGCACCGCGCCCTCCGCGGCGCGCAGATCGCACGGCGCACTCCACAGAAGACGCCGCGCGTGGTCGTACCGCTCCATCAGAAGCGGATCCTCCGCCAAACCGTGACGTGCCACCTTCGCGCGGTAGGCGTCCAGCCGCCCGCGCAGCTCCGCGCGCACCGCCAGCGGGGCGGTGACCGCGGTCAGCGACTCGCGGGCGCGCAGCAACTCGTCGTCGGCGCGCTGCTCCAGGCCGTCCAGCAGCGGGGACAGCCGGTGCCACTGCCCGGTCCTGCGGAACTCCACGGCGGCGGTCAGCTGGTCGTGCAGCGCGACCGGCGCACCGCTCACCGCCGGCACCTCCGACGCGGCGATCTTCGCGAGCACCTCGACGCGGGCGCTGCGCGCCTCGGTGAGCGTCCGGTCGGCGCGCGAGAGCACGTCCCGCAGCCGCATCATCCGGTGGTCGGCGTCGTCCCGCACGTGCAGGACGGCCTCGACCTCGCGGCGTATGTCCTCCAGCGCGCGGCCCGCCCGGTCGTAGCGCCCGGTGTCGGGCCGTCCCGCGGTCCAGAACAGCAGCGGGTCGGAGACGACCTGCGCGCGCAACGCGGCGAGCGAGGCGAGCAGTTCCTCCAGATCGTCACCGGAGGGGTGGGTGCCGGGGCGCACCCCGACGGACTCGGCGAGCGAACGGACCCGCTGGGCCTCCACGGTGAGCAGGTCGATGCGCGCCGGCAGCGCCGACCATACCGCGTCGGCCGCCGAGACCACGTCCAGCACCTGCGCGTACCAGTCGTTCATCCGCGCCAGCAGCTGTTCCAGGCTGAGCTGTTCGCTCAGCCGGGCAGGGCCCGTCAGCCCGCGGGCTGCCTCCGGGACCGTACCGCCCGAGACCGTGACACCGGAGCCGCGCAGCAGCTCCGTCAGCTCCCGCAGCTCGCTCTGGGTGGGCCAGCGGCGGCGCGAACGCAGCGCCCGGGCGCTGGTGAGCGCGTCGGTGTAGGCGTCGAAGTGCGCCCACAGCAACGAGACGGCCTGGTCGGCCGCGGCCCAGCGCTCCTGGGTGGCGCCGGTGAGCGCCGCCCCCTCCAGCAGCCTGCGGCCGGAGTGGTCCTGGAGCGCCAGCAGGGACGCCTCGATCGCCTCCCGCTCGTCACCGAGCCGCGCCAGGGCACGGTCGACGTCCTCGCGACTCATCGCCGGTCCGGATGGTCCCGCGAGCGCCATCGCACCTACTTCCTTCTCCGCCGGTCCCCGTGTCTGCTTCAGATGTCGGCCAGTTCCCCGTCGGTCGTGCGGCGTCCTGGCGGGCGCCGGTCTGCCTCAGTCCCGGTACAGCGGTTCCGGCGGCCCCTCGATGCCGGGGAGATCCGCCTCCAGCCAGGTACGGTACGCCTGCATCCACCGGCTGTCCGGACCCCCGCTGCGGTAGTCCGCCAGCACCTTGTTGACGCGCCGCACCAGGTCGGTGTCGTTCTCGTTCATGGCCACGCCGTAGTACTCCGTCGTGACGGGCTTCCCCACCAGGCGCACCGCCGGATCCTGAGCGGCCTGCCCCGCGGCGAGCGCGTTGTCGGTGAACACGGCGTCCACCTCGCCCAGTTGCAGCTTCACCAGGCAGTCCAGCTGGTTGGGGACGAGAACGATCCGCGGCTGCAGCCGGTCCTTCTCCTCCTCCAGCTTCGCCTCGCCGGTGGTGCCCTGCGCGGTGCAGATCCGCTTGCCGGTGATGGAGTCGTCGAAGCCCTTGACGGTGGAACCCTGCCGGGGGGCGAGCAGTTGCTGCCCCGCCGCGAAGTAGGCCGTGGAGAAGGCGATGTGCTTCTCCTTGATCCGCTCGCAGGTGATGCTCACCGTGCGCACCAGCACGTCGACGTCACCGTGGTTGACGGCCTCGAAGCGCTTGGCGGTCGGCACCGTCTTGTACACGATCGCGTCCTCGTCGCCGAGGATGTCGGCGGCGATCGCCTTGGCCAGGTCGATGTCAAAACCGATGATCTTGCGGCTGACCGGGTCGCGGTAACTCCAGCGGTAGCCGTTCTGGTCGACGCCGACGACGAGCTTGCCGCGCTCCTTGATCCGTTCGACGGCGGGGCCGCTCTCCCCGGACGGCCGCAGACTCGCCTCCGGGTGGCCGCCGCAGTCGTCGTCCGCGGCCTGCCGCGCGGACCGCTCCGCGTCGGCCGGCTCCGCCGAGTGCGTGACGGCCGCCGCGCGCTCCGCCTCCGCCCGATCGGCCGCCCTCAAGTGCAGCGGCAGCGCCGTGCCGGCGACCGCCAGCACGCACAGCCCGGCCATCGCGGCCACGCCTCCCCAGCCCCGCATGCCTTGCCGCCCGCGTGTCATCCGCGGCCTCCCTCCGCCGCTCATCGGTACTCCGACAACCGGCGCCCGATGCCGAGCACCGCACCCGCCGCGCCGAACACCGCCAGGAGCGCGGCGCCGACACCCAGTCCGTTCAGCGCGCCGCGGCCGTCCGCGGCGGCCTGCTCGAACTCCTGCTGCTCATGGGCGACGGCCTTGGCCAGGCTGCTGTCGACCCCGTCGAAACAGACGCCCGTGTACTCCTCGGCCCGCTCGCCGTTCTCGTAACTCCCGCCGATCGTCTGGGCCACCGCGTCCAGGTAACTGCCCGCGTCGTCCTTCGCACGGGCCTGGAGGTTCAGGCTCCACCAGGCCTTGGCGTCCTTCATCGCGACGGTGATGCTCTCGCGGCTCTCCGCGTCGTCCGCCAGCCGCAGCGCCCGGGCGAGCAGACCGGACTTCCCGTCCGCCTTGGTGCCGGCCATGTCCTGGATCTGCCGCAGGTACGCGGTGTTGTACGCGTCACCGCTGCCCCGGGCCACCAGCGTCAGGTTCTCGTTGCTGCGGGCCTGCAGGGACTCGATGCGCGCCTCGTTGAGGACCTGCAGCGACCGGGCCCCGTGCGCGTACGAGTCGTCCAGCCGGGCGCGCGCCACGCCGTGCCCGGCGACCAGCCACAGCAGCACGGCGACGGTGGCGGCGGTCCCCGCCAGCAGGCCGATGTTGAACACCCGGTGGGTGCGCTTGAAAGAGCGCCGCTGCGCCCACACCAGGGCCACCAGCGCGACGCCACCGAGCGCCCAGGCGCCCCACGGCAGTGCCTGGGCGTCGTCGTAGTCCCGGCCGAGCCGGGCCGTCTCGATCGTCCACAGATCCTTGGCGTCGGGCAGGATCTGCTCGTTCATCAGGTCGTTGGCGCGCCGCAGGTACGCCCCGCCGACCGGGAAGCCCTGCCGGTTGTTGGACCGGGCCCGCTCGATCAGGCCCGTGTACTCGGAGAGCCGCTGGTTCAGCCGCTCCAGCCGGTCGCGCGAACCGGGCGAGCCCTCCGAACTCGCCGCCGCCTGCGTGATGCTCCGCGAGGCGACGTCGATGTCCTTGTCGTAGCGGTCGCTGACGGCCGCGGGCTCCACGCCGCCGGCGAGGAAGCCGCCGGAGGCGGTGGCACCGGCATCCGCGAGCGACCGGTAGATGTCCGCCGCGCGCGCACTCAGCGGCTCGCTGTGGTGCATCACGTCGTCGGCCGCGGTCGCCCGCTCGGAGATCTGCCAGGCCGTCACCGCGCCGAACGCCACGACCAGCACCACGAGCAGGGCACCGATCACCCGCAGCCGTCCCGGCTCGGTGGTCGCGGCCCTGCGCCACACGCGCAACTGGTCCACCCAGGCCCACGACCGGGCGTCCCCGGGCACGCCGGAGCCGCCCCCCGCCGCGTCGCCGGGCCCCCGCACGGTCGGCGGCTCCGTGTTCGTCGGCGTCCGCATCCGCCAGCCTCCCCCCGACTCGATCCCCGCGCACGCGCGCCGAGCCCATGACCAGCAGTATGGCCGCCGGCGCCGACATCCACCCCCGAATTGGGTGGATCTTGCCGCCGGTTCCGCCCGCCCCGCCCCGGTCGACGCCCCCCGTCCGGCCCGTTCGCGCGTACCCTCTCGCAGCTCACCACGCACGCGGGTGCGTGTTCGGTTCCCTGCCGCGCGCGGCCTACGGCACCGGCGCCACCGGCTCGTAGTGCGCCCGGACCCGGGCCCGGGCCTCGGGCCCGGCCCCCGAGCGGTCCAGCCCGAGCAAGGCCGCGCCGAGCACGGGCGGAGCCGTGACGACCCGCGGAACGGCCCGCGGGGCGCGGGCCGCCAGCAGCGCGACCACGGAGTCCATCAGCAGCGGGTGACGGGCGGCCAGCACACCGCCGCCGAGCACGACGTCGACCTCCTCGTCCAGCAGGCCGAGCCGGTCCAGCGCGACCGCGGCCATGACCACGATCTCCTCCGCCTGACGTTCCACGATGTTCCGTGCAACCGAATCGCCCGATTCTGCGGTTTTGAAGAGTACAGGGGTCAATTCGTGCTTCCGGGAGAAATCAATGTGTCCCAAGTGCAGTGCTTCGATCAGCGCGTACATCGACGTCAGCCCGAAGTGCGCCGGCAGCGCGGCCGCCAGCGCGGTGGGGCCGCCGCGCCCGTCCTCGGCGCGCGCCGCCCACCACAAGGCCTCGTCGGCGAGGCCCGATCCGCCGCCCCAGTCACCGGAGAGGTGGCCGATGGCGGGAAAGCGTGCCGTACGGCCGTCGGGCAGCATGCCCGCGCAGTTGATGCCGGCACCGCAGACGACGGCGACGCCGCGCGGTTCCTCCACACCGGCCCGCAGCAGCGCGAAGGTGTCGTTGGCGACCCGGGTGGTGACACCCCACCCCCGTGCGTGCACGGCGAGTTCGAGCTGCTGCTCCTCCACGGGGAGATCGGCGTTGGCCAGGCAGGCCGAGACATGCCCCACCAGCGCCTCGCCCGGGCGCAGGGCGGCACCGGCCGCCTCGGCCGCCCGCTCGACGATACGGGCCACCACCTCGACCGCCGGCTCCACACCGACGATCTGCGGCTGGAAGCCGCCGCCGCGGGCGGTGCCGAGCACCGACCCGTCGGCGGCGACGAGGGCGACATCGGTCTTGCTGTTGCCCGCGTCGATCGCGAGGACCCCCCCGTCGAGGGGATGGTTCAGATCCACGCCAGGTGCTCCCGGTTGTGCGCGATCAGACGGTCGGTCAGGGCGTCGGCGTACTCGTGCTGGCCGATCAGGGGATGCGAGAGCAGCGCCGTGAAGACGCGGTCCCGGCCGCCGTGCACGGCGGCCTTCAGCGCCAGGTCCTCGTAGGCGGTGACGTTCGCGATCAGGCCGCTGTAGAGCGGGTCCAGCGGCTCGACGGGCAGCGGGTGCGTCCCGCGTGCGTCGACGGTGGCGGGCACCTCGATGACGGCGTCGTCGGGGAGGAAGGGCAGCGTGCCGTTGTTGAGGGTGTTCACGACCTGGACGTCACCGGTGTCCCGCAGCAGCGAGGAGGCCAGGGCCACGGCCGCCTCGGAGTAGAAGGCACCGCCGCGGCGGGACAGCAGCTCCGGCTTCTCGTCGAGGCTCTCGTCCCCGTACATCTCCAGCAGTTCGGCTTCGATCGCGGCCACCTCGGCGGCCCGGGACGGCTTCGACCGCAGTTCCCGCACGACCTCGTCGTGCGCGTAGAAGTAGCGCAGGTAGTAGGAGGGTACGACGCCGAGCCGGTCCAGCAGGGTCCTGGGCAGGTGCAGGTCGTCGGCGATGGAGTCGCCGTGCGCGGCAAGCAGCTTGGGCAGCACGTCCTCGCCGGCGGGGCCGCCGATCCGCACCCCCCGCTCCCAGGTGAGGTGGTTCAGGCCCACGTGGTCCAGGTGGACCTGGTCGGGGGACACCCCCAGGAAGGAGGCGAACTTCCGCTGGAAGCCGATCGCCACGTTGCACAGGCCGACGGCCTTGTGCCCGGCCTGCAGCAGGGCCCGGGTGACGATGCCGACGGGGTTGGTGAAGTCGATGATCCAGGCATCGGGCGCGGCCCTGCGGACCCGCTCGGCGATGTCCAGCACCACCGGGACGGTGCGCAGCGCCTTGGCCAGCCCGCCGGCGCCGGTGGTCTCCTGGCCGACGCAGCCGCACTCCAGCGGCCAGGTCTCGTCCTGCGCGCGGGCGGCCTGCCCGCCCACCCGCAGTTGCAGCAGCACGGCGTCGGCGCCCGCCACGCCGGCGTCCAGATCGGAGGTGGTGGTGACGGTGCCGGAGTGGCCCTGCTTGGCGAAGATCCGCCGGGCGAGGCCGCCGACCAGCCGCAGCCGGTCCTCGGCCGGGTCGACGAGGACCAGCTCCTCGATCGGCAGGGTCTCGCGCAACCGCGCGAACCCGTCGATGAGTTCGGGGGTGTACGTGGACCCGCCGCCCACGACAGCCAGTTTCATCCCTTGACTCCCGTCAATGTCACGCCCTCGATGAAGGCCTTTTGAGCGAAGAAGAAGACAACGATCACCGGTGCCATGACCAGCACCGTGGCGGCCATCGTCAGGTTCCAGTTGGTGTGATGGGCGCCCTTGAAGGATTCCAGGCCGTAACTCAGCGTCCAGGCCGCCGGGTTCTCGCTCGCGTAGATCTGCGGTCCGAAGTAGTCGTTCCAGCAGTAGAAGAACTGGAACAGCGCCACGGCGGCGATGGCGGGCTTCGCCATGGGCAGGACGACGCGCAGCATCGTGCGCAGCTCGCCGCAGCCGTCGACCCTCGCCGCGTCCGTGTACTCCTTGGGGATGGTGAGCAGGAACTGCCGCAGCAGGAAGATGGTGAACGCGTCGCCGAAGGCCATCGGGATGATCAGCGGCCACAGGGTGCCCGACAGGTGCAGCTGCTTGGCCCAGAACAGGTACATGGGGACGATGACGACCTGCGGGGGCAGCATCATCGTGGAGATCACGAGCATCATCGACAGATTCCGCCCGCGGAAGCGGAACTTGGCCAGCGCGTAGGCGACCGGCGTGCTGGAGACGACCGTCAGCACGGTGCCGAGGCCCGCGTACAGCAGGGTGTTGCGCCACCAGGTGAGGAAGCCGGGGGTGTCCCAGACGGTGCCGAAGTTGCCCCATTCCCAGGTCCTGGGCCACAGGTCCCGGGTGAGGGCCTGGTTGTCGCTCATCACCGCGGTGAGGAAGACGAAGACGAACGGGAGGACGAAGAAGAGGGCGGCCGCGATGCCGAGGGCGTGGACGGCGATCCAGTGCAGTGCCGCCCGGCGGGTCGCGGCCCGCCGGGACGAGGCGGACGCGCCGGTCACCGGGCCGGCGGCGGGCGGGGCGAGTGTCGCGTGGGTCATCGGTATCAATCCTCCGCCGACAGGAAGCCGCTGCGGCGGCGCATCAGGAGTGCGGTGAAGACCATGGCGAGGGCGAACAGCACCAGGGCGATCACGCAGGCCGCGCCGGTGTCGAAGCGCTGGAAGCCGAGGTTGTAGACCAGCTGCGGCAGCGTCAGCGTGGACTTCTCCGGGTAGCCCGGCTCGAACTGCTGGCCGGAGCCGCCGATGATGCCGCTGGCGACCTTTCCGGCGACCAGGGGCTGTGTGTAGTACTGCATGGTCTGGATGACCCCGGTCACCACGGCGAACATCACGATGGGCGAGATGTTCGGCAGGGTGACGTAGCGGAACCGGGTCCAGGCTCCGGCGCCGTCGAGCTCGGCGGCCTCGTACTGCTCCTTGGGGACGTCGAGCAGCGCGGCCATGAAGATCACCATGAGGTCGCCGATGCCCCACAGCGCCAGCAGCGTCAGGGCGGGCTTGGACCAGGTCGGGTCGTTGAACCAGCCGGGCTGCGGCAGGCCGATGCTGCCCAGCAGGTGGTTCACCGGACCGGTGCCGGGGTTGAGGAGGAAGGCGAAGGCCATCGTCGCGGCGACCGGCGGGGCGAGGTAGGGCAGGTAGAAGGCGGTGCGGAAGAGCCCGGCACCCGTCTTGATCTTGGTGATCAGCAGGCCGATGCCCAGGCCGAAGACGACCCGCAGGCTGACCATGACCACGACCAGCCACAGGGTGTTGCGCAGCGCGGGCCAGAAGAAGGGGTAGTCGTTGAAGACGTACGACCAGTTCTTGACGCCGTTCCAGGTCGGCGGGGCGAAGCCGTCGTACTTCATGAAGGAGAAGTAGACGGTCGAGATCAGCGGGTAGGCGAAGAAGACGCTGAAGCCGATCAGCCACGGGGAGAGGAAGGCGAGGTTGCGAAGCGCCTCGCGGCGGCGCTTCGCCCTCAGCAGGGGGTGGACGCTCGCACTCATCACTGGGCCTGCGCGATGTCCTTGTCGACCTGCGTGTCGACGGCCTTGAGGCCGGCGGTCAGGTCGGACTGCTTGCCGGACTCGTAGGCGTAGCCGAAGTCCTGCAGCGTCAGCTGGTAGGTGCCGCCGTTGACGCTGGCGGGGGTGGTGGTGCTGTTGGGGTTCTGCGCGATGTCCACGAAGGTGCGGAAGAGGGGATCGGCGTCCAGCTTCGGGGACTTCAGCGCGGCGAGCGTGGAGGGCACGTTGTGGATGGCGTTGGAGAAATTGACGACCGCGTCGGTGTCGGTGGCCATGAACTTCACCAGTTCCCAGGCGGCGTTCTTCTTGGCGCTGGTGTTGGCGACGCCGATGATCGTGCCCGAGAGGTAGCCCTTGCCGTAGGTGTTGGCCTGGTCGTCCGGCACGGGGAAGGGGGCGACGCCGATGTCGAACTTGGCACCGGCCTCCTTGGCCATGCCGGCCCGCCACTCGCCGTCGATGGCCATGGCCACCTGGCCGGTGTGGAAGGGGTTCTTGGCGCCCCACTCGTCACCGAAGGTCGACCGGTACTTCTCCAGCTTCTTGAAGCCGCCGAGCGCCTTCACCATGTCCTGCTGCCAGGTGAACATGGCGGCGAAGCCGGGGTCCTTGGCGACGGTGGACTTGCCGTCGGCGTCGAAGTACTTCGCGCCCCACTGCGCGGCCAGGTGCGTGGTGGTCGACTCGTAGCCGTGGAAGTTGGGCATGAAGCCGAGCTGGGAGTAGGAGTCGCCCTTGGCCTTGGTGAGCTTGACCGCGTCGGCCTTGAACTCCGACAGCGTCTTGGGCGGGGCGGAGATCCCGGCGGCCTTGAAGGCGTCCTTGTTGTAGTAGAGGCCGTAGGCGTCGCCGAGCAGCGGCAGCGTGCAGCGCTTCCCGTCGAACTGGGTGTACTCCAGCATCGGCTTGGGGAAGGTCGCCGCCGTGTCGATGCCGGACTTCTTCAGGAAGGGGTCCAGGTCGGCGAAGGCGTTGGACGAGCAGAACTTGCCGACGTTGTCGGTGGTGAAGGACGAGACGACGTCGGGGGCGTTGGGGCCGCCGGCCCGCAGCGCCTGGTTGATCTTGTCGTCGGTGATGTTGCCCTGCACCTTGACGTGGATGTTGGGGTGCGCCTTCTCGAAGGCCGCGACGTTGGCGCTGATCGCCTCCACCTCGCTCGGCGCGGACCAGCCGTGCCAGAAGGTGATGGTGACGTCCTTGTTGGGGTCGTCGCTCGCCGTGTTGTTGCTGGAGCCCGTACATGCGCTCGTCAGCAGGGATATCGCGGCGGCGGCGGCGATGGCGGCGGCGGCCGTCTTGGTGGAACCGGACACTTCGCTTCCTCCGGGGACTTCGGGGGCGGTTCGAGGGTGTGCGATGCCTGCGGAGGAGCCCGTCCGGTGGGGCCGGCGACGGGTGTCCCCCGCTGCGTGAGCGGATGGTGGGTGGTTCGGTTGAGCGGATTGAGCGGGGTTCAGCGGGAGGTGTCGAACACCTCGTCGCGGGTGGTGGCGAGGGCGCTTTGCAGTGCCCCGCACAGAACGGGGCGCTCCGGCACCCCGCCGAGCACCAGCCGGGGCCGGGGCACGGCCAGTTCGGCCAGTTCCGTCTGGACGCGTGCGCGCAGGGGTTCCCCGCCGGCGGCGATCACTCCGCCGGCCAGGACGATCAGTTCGGGGTCGAGCACGGTCACCAGCGAGGCGAGACCGATGGCGAGCCCGGTGGCGAAGTGCCGCAGCAGTTCCGCCTGCGGCCCGCCTTCGTTCCCGGTGGCCGCGTCCGCGGCCGCCGAGGCCAGCAGCGCCGAGGCCGCTCCGGCCTGGGTGCCCCGGGGCACGGCCAGCCCCAGTTCGCGGGCGATCCGCAACACGGCGTTGCAGCCCGCCAGTTCCTGGAACCCGCCGGCGTTGGCCTTGGCCACGTGCCGGACCAGGGGCGTGCCGGGCACCGGCATGAAGCCGACCTCGCCCGCGCCACCGGTGCGGCCGCGGTGCAGCCGGCCGCCGATGACGATGGCGGCGCCGATGCCCTCCTCGTTCCACAGCAGGACGAAGTCGTCGTGCCCGTGGGCCGCGCCTAGCCGCTGTTCGGCGACGGCGGCGAGGTTCACGTCGTTGTCGTACTCCAGGGGTACGGGCAGGGCCGCGGCCATTTCCTCCAGCAGGGTGGGGGAGTGCCAGCCGGGGAGGTGGCTGGCGTAGCGCAGCCGCCCGGTGCTCGGGTCGAAGGCGCCCGGGGTGCCGACAACGATCCGGTGCAGGTCGGTCAGGTGCAGTCCGGCGGCCTTCACCGCGCCGTCGACCGCCTGCGCGACCTGTTCGACGGCGCCGTGGGAGCGCCGGCTGCGTCCCGGGGTCGGCAGTTCGAACTCGCCGGTGACGGTGCCGGTGATGTCGGCGACCGCGGCACGGATGTGCTCGGCGGTCACGTCGAGTCCGGCGACATGTGCGGCGGCGGGGTTGACCGAGTACAGCTGGGCGTTGGGGCCCGGCCGGCCGGCGGTGGTGCCGGTGGCGACCACCAGCCCGGCGGACTCCAGCCGGGCGAGCAGTTGTGAGGCGGTCGGTTTCGACAGGCCGGTGAGCTTGCCGATGCGGGTGCGGGACAGGGTCCCGTGTTCGAGGAGCAGGTCGAGCGCGGCGCGGTCGTTCATGGCGCGCAGGACACGCGGCGTACCGGGCGTGCCAGGGGTGCCGGGTGTACCGGGAGTACCGACCACGGGCTCGTCCTTCCTCGTGTCGGCGGCTTGTCGGGGCTCGTGTGCGGGGTGGGGGCGTTGGTAGTTAGGAAACTTTCCTGTTGGTGAATGGCAAGGTAGGCGCCCGGCCGCGGGAGCGTCAAGGGTGGATCAAAGACGGCGTCAAAGTGTTATCAGGGGCGCCAAGGCATGAAAAGGGGGCGCCGGGCGGATGCCCGGTGCCCCTTGCGATCCCGGCGCGTGCGCCGGCATCGATCAGCTCACTTCGTGGTCGGCAGCGGCTGTGCCGCGAGCGCCTGCGGCGACGAGGGGTTGGCCAGCGCCGACGGCGCGGCGATGCCGGCGGTCGGGTCGACCGCCTCCTCGTCGTCCGCCGCCGCCGGGAGTCCGCCGACGATCGCGATCCCGGCCTCGTCGAAGGTCCGCTTGATACGCCAGCGCAGTTCGCGTGCCGCCGACAGCGCCTTGCCCGGCATCGTCCTGGCCTGCGCCTGAAGGACCATGGAGTACGCGGTGACCGACTCCAGCCCCAGCACCTCGACCGGCTCCCAGAGCACCTCGTCCCATGGCTGGGTCTTGGCCATCTCCTCGGCCGCCCGCAGGATCAGCGCCCGCGCCCGGTCCAGGTCCTCGTGGTAGCCGATCCGCACGTCCACGGTCGCCGTCGCCCAGCCCTGGCTGAGGTTGCCGATGCGCTTGACCTCGCCGTTGCGGATGTACCAGATCTCGCCGTTGTCGCCGCGCAGCTTCGTCACCCGCAGACCGACCTCGATCACCGTGCCGCTGGCCACGCCCGCGTCGATGACGTCGCCGACGCCGTACTGGTCCTCCAGGATCATGAAGACCCCGGAGAGGAAGTCCGTCACCAGGTTCCGCGCGCCGAAGCCGATGGCCACACCCGCCACACCGGCGCTGGCCAGCAGCGGCGCCAGATTGATCTGGAGCACCGACAGCACGGTCAGCGCGGCCGTGCCCATGATCACGAACGAGGCCACGCTGCGCAGCACCGAGCCGATGGCCTCGCTGCGCTGCCGCCGCCGCTCGGCGTTGACCAGCAGCCCGCTGAGCGCGCCCGGGGCGGCGGTCTCCGCGCCGCGGTTCATGCGCTCGATCAGTTTGGTGAGCATCCGGCGCACGATCACGCGCAGTACCAGCGCGATGACCAGGATCAGCACGATCCGCAGCCCGGCGCCCAGCCAGTCCGCCCAGTTCTGGCCGATGTAGTCGGCCGCGCCGTTGGCGGATTTCTGGGCGTCGTCGATGGTCGAGGCGGTGGCGAGCGGTGTGGACACAGGCGGGAACCTCCGGTCGGGCAGGCTTCCCACACTAACGGGGTAAACGATGTGTCTCGTTGCCTCGTTCGAGAGCGACGTGCGCCGATTCAGGGCATGTAAAGGGGTGTGGTCGAAAACACCCTCGGTCCGTTACCCGGTCATGGTGGCGCCGCGGCCAGGCTTCCGGAGAGACTGTGGGCAGATCGTCCCGGCGCGAGCCACGCGCCGCCGGCGTAAAAGGAGGCACCCGTGCCGCATGTCCTGGTCCTCAATGCGTCGTACGAGCCGCTCGGCGTCGTACCGCTCCGCCGCGCACTGATCCTCGTGCTGAACAAGAAGGCCGTGTGCCTCGAGGAATCCGGCGCTTATCTGCACAGCGCGACCTGTTCTGTCCCCGCACCCAGTGTTGTCAAGCTCACCAAGTTCGTCCGAGTCCCCTTTCGCGGCCCCGTGCCCCTGACCCGGCGGGCGCTCTTCGCCCGGGACGGCGGCCGGTGCGCGTACTGCGGAGGCGTCGCAACCAGCGTCGACCACGTGATCCCGCGCAGCCGCGGAGGCCAGCACACGTGGGAGAACGTGGTCGCTGCCTGCCGCCGGTGCAACCATCTCAAGGCCGACCGGCATGTCGCCGAGCTCGGCTGGCGCATGCGCCATCAGCCCGCCCCGCCGTCGGGCCTCGCCTGGCGGATCATCGGGACGGGGCATAGGGACCCGCGCTGGCTGCCATACCTGCAGCCATTCGGCGCGGACGACGCCTTGGCCCGGATCGACGGCATATCCGCCTGAGACCGGGCCTTTGTGTTGCCCGGCGCGGGGCCGCGGGGCGCGGCTCCCGGGCCGCCCGTCGCGGTCCCGGAGGCCCCGTCCCGCGGCCCGGCCTACTCGTGGCGCAGCTGCGCGGGGTGCGCGGCGTGCCGCAGCAGGGGGAGTGAGCAGGCGGCGGCGAGCAGGGCGGCGACGGGCAGCGCGACGGCGACGAGCAGGGGTTCCAGCAGCGGGAACGCGTACGAATGGTCGAGTCCCAGCGCCTTCCACCAGCCTCCGACGGCCATCAGCCCGCATCCCGTGGCCAGCACGGCGGCCGGTACCAGCGGGAGCGCGGTCTCCAGCAGCGCCGCCCGGTTCAGGACGCTCCGGGGCACCCCGCCGGCGGCCAGCGCCGCCAGCGTGCGGCGCCGGGTGAGCACCGATTCGGCCGCCCCGACCGCCAGGGCGCCCAAGGCCACCGCGAAGGCGATCGCGATGCCGGCGCCGGCCAGTCGGAGCCCGTCGGTGTAGTACTCCAGGCCCATCGCGCTGTGCGGGTACCGGTGCGGCGCGGTCAGGTCCTCGATCAGCAGGCGCCGTACGCCCATGAAACCGACTCCCGCCAGCACGGCCGCCAGCACCGCCCCGCGCGCCCGTGCGCCCGCCCAGGGATCCGCCTGGAGGCGTTCCCCCGCGATCAGCAGTTCCGGGCGCCCGGAGCGGGCCGCGAGGCGCCCGGACAGCAGGGCGAGCCCGGCGCTGCCGTGGACCACGCCGACCAGGCAGAGCACGACGGCGGCCACGGTCACCGAGGCGGTGACCGCGGGCGTCACCGTCCGGCCGTCGAGCACGAACAGGTTCACCAGGTGCAGGCCGGTGCCCATGACGAGCGCCGCAGGTGCCAGCGCCCACAGCGCCAGGCGCCCCCGCCCCGGCCGCGGGTGCGGCCGCCGGCTCCCCGGGGCGGCCCCGAGCGGATCGGCCGCCGCGCGGCGCAGCGTGAACCGGGCCTCCAGCGTCGCCAGCAGCGGCATGCCGAGCACCACGGCGACGGCCGCGAACCACGGGACGGGCACATCGACGGGCCAGGCCACGGCGACGGGCTGCACAGCGGCGAGCACCGCCCGCAGCACCAGGAAGGCCGCCAGCCCGGCGAGGGCGCCGGCCCCGCAGGCCGCACCGGTCTCCAGCGCCTGGATCCGCCGCACCTGGCGTGCGGTCGCCCCGGCCAGCCGGAGCGCGGCGAGCCGCCGCTCCAGGCGCAGGGCGCCGATCCGGGTGCACTGCCCGAGGAACGCCAGCAGCGGGACGAGCAGCAGCACCAGCCCGGTGGCCAGCGCGTTCCGTGCGGTGGGGTCGTTGAACAGCCGACGGGTGTACCAGTGCACACCGCCGCCGAACCGGGTGCCGATCACCGCGACGACCACGGCCGCCAGCGCGAAGCCCGTGCCGAGCGCCGTGCCCGCCGCCGTCAGGCCGAGCCGCCACCATTCGCCGCGCGGGGCGCCGCGCAGCAGCGACCAGGCCAGCCGGGCGTCGGCCCGCAGCGCGGTCACCGCGGCACCTGCGCGGGTTCGCCCTCCACGGCGCCGTCGCGGACGGTGGCCTCGCGGTCGGCGTAGGCGGCGACCTGGGCGTCGTGGGTGACGAGCAGGACGGCGGTGCCCGTCTCGCGGGCGGCCCCCACGAGGGCGGTCATGACCTGCTCCCCGGCGAGGGAGTCCAGGGCGCCGGTCGGCTCGTCGGCGAAGACGGCCTTGGGGCCGGTGACCATGGCGCGGGCCAGGGCGACGCGCTGGGCCTGGCCGCCGGACAGCTCCCCAGGGCGCAGGCCCGCCCGGTCGCCGGCGCCGAAGCGCTCCAGCCACGCGCGGGCACGGTCGTGGGCGGTGGCGCGCGAGGTGCCCGCCAGCAGCAGCGGCAGCGCGACGTTGTCGAGCGCGGTCAGCTCGCCGACGAGCTGCCCGAACTGGAAGACGATGCCGAAGTCGGTGCGGCGCAGCGTCGTACGGCGGGTCTCGCCCGCCTGGTCGAGGCGCTCGTCGCCGTACCGCACCTCGCCCCTGTCCGGCCGGACGATGCCCGACAGGCAGTGCAGCAGCGTGGACTTGCCGCTGCCGCTCGAGCCGCTGACGGCCAGGATCTCGCCGGGGTGCAGACGCAGCGACGCACCGCGCAGGGCGTCGGTGGTGCCGTAGCGCTTGACCAGGCCGCGGGCCTCGATCAGGGGTGGGGTCATGCGGAGGCGACCTCCTCGGCCAGGCCGCCGAGGCGCTGCGCGGCGTTGTCCATCCAGCGCAGGTCGGCGTCGAGATGGGTGAGGGCGTAGTCGGCGGAGAGCACGGCCGACAGGGGGGCGCCGGGTGCCGTCTTCACCGCGGTGAGTTCGCGCATCCGGGCCAGGTGGGCGGCGCGCTGGGTGCGCAGGAAGTCCGCCGGGTCGCCGTGGCCGGAGGCGATGATCGCCGTGACCTTGGCGAAGATCTCATTGGCCGCGGTGACCGGGGCGGGCGGCACGGGTTCGGCGAGCCAGCCGAGCAGCGCGCCGGTGCCCCGCTCGGTGAGCCGGTAGGTGGTGCGCTCGGGGCCGCCCTCGCTCTCGGTGGCGTCGATCTCGGCGAGGCCGTCGCGGACGAGGCGCTGGAGGGTCGAGTAGACCTGGCCGTAGGCGAGCGGGCGGGCCTGCGGGAAGCGTTCGTCGTGCCGCCGCTTCAGGTCGTAGCCGTGGCCGGGGCCCGCGGCGAGCAGTCCCAGCAGCGTGTTGCCGGTGCTCAACGGTTCCTCCCCGGGGATCTATTCACTCCATACATGTATTGAGTGAATAGTGGCAGGCGCGGGATCACCGGGGCAAGAGGTGTGCCGGAAGGTGCCCGCGAGGACGGGCTCAGCCCGTGACGGCGAAGGCCTGGAGCGCGTACAGCGAGTAGCCGTACTTCGTGCCGCGCTCCACGCCCTGGACGCGGAGGAAGCGCGTGTCGCCGGGCGCGTCCAGGCGCACCGACTCGGTGCCGCCGCGGCCGTCGTCGACGACCGCCGCCGTGTGCCAGTTCTGCCCGTCTGCCGAGGTCAGGATCGTGTAGCGGGAGGCGTACGCGTCCTGCCAGCGCAGCGTCACCCGGCCGATCCAGGCGGCCCGCCCCAGCTCGACCTGCACCCACGCGTCGTCCTGGGCGGGTGAGGACCAGCGGGTGCCGGGGTCGCCGTCGGTGAGCGCGGAGGCGGGGAAGTCCGCGGTCTCGTCGCCGGAGGAGGTGGCGGCGGCGCCCTGTGCGACGTCCGGGCCGCCGGTGCGCGGGTAGGCGTGCACGGTGACGGTCTGCCGGACCGTGCGGCCCTCGGCGCGGAACTCCAGCGGCACCTCGTAGACGCCCGGCACGCCGTCCTCGGGCAGCGACAGCCGCACCGGCACCACGACCCGCCCGCCGCGCGGCAGTTCTACGTCACCGGGGGCCGTCGCCCGTATCCCCGGCGGGGCCTTGGCCGTGAGGGTCACCCGGGCCGCCCCCGGGGAGGCGTCGGTCAGTTCGGCGGTGACCGTCGCCGGCGCGCCGCCGGCCTCGACGTCCGCCTCGGTACGGTCCAGCGTCATCCGGGCGGCCGGCCGGTCCGCGTACCAGGGCACGATCTCGTGGACGACCGGCGGCGGCGTCCCGGGCGCCGGGGTGACCCGCACCGCGTCCACCCGCAGACCGTGCGCCGGGAGTTCGGTCCAGCCGCTGCCCAGTGCGCCCAGCCGGCGCCAGCCCTGCCCGGGCACGCGCGCCTCGACGGAGCCGCCGGTGCCGCCCTCGGGCCCGGTCAGCACGGTCAGCGCCTCCAGGGGGCGGGCCGCGCCGTACTCCAGGGTCAGCCCGTCCGCCGGTAGGCGGTAGGCCGTGGTTGCGTCGCCGTCGGCGGCCGCGCCGGCCGCCGGGTCGCCCGCGGGGACGGCGGGCTCGTGCCCGTCCCGGGTGGTCACGGTGAACTCCCGTACGGTGACGGCGTTCTCCTGCGCGGCGGTGGCCCTCAGCCGCACATAGCGGGCGCGGGTGCCCTCCGGCAGGGTCGCGGTCACCGTGCGCTCGCCGGCGACCTCGGTGACGGGCCGCCAGCCGGCGGCGTCGCCGGCCGAGTACTCCAGCACCGCACGGCCCAGGTAGTCGTCCTGCTCCGGTCCGGGCTGCGCGGACCCCATGGCGATCCGCACCTCGCGGATCTCGTGGGTGCCGCCCAGGTCGACCCCGAAGGTGTCGCCCTCCTGCGGCGGGGCGTCGCTGGCCCAGGCGGTGGAGTCCTTGCCGTCGGTCATGAGGGACGGCTCCGTGGCGCGCGCCGAGCCGAGGGTCGCGGTGGCGGTGCCGTCCTCGGCGCGCATCCCGGTCCAGGCGTCGGCCGTGGCCAGGGTCCTGGCCAGGAACGGGTCGAGCACCCTGTCGCCCACGGTCGCCGCGCTCCGCGCGATGTGCCGCCGCGCCGACTCCAGTGCCAGCCGGTCCTTCCACGCGCCGGTGCCGTCGCCCGCGCGCAGCGACACCAGCATGTCCACCGCGTGCTCCCCGGCGGTGCCGTAGCGCGCCAACTGGTCCAGCCAGGGTTGCACTTCACCGCCGAAGGAGCCGCCGGCGAGGGTGTCGAGCCGCTGCGGGGCGCCGCTCATCGTGGTGAAGGCCGCGCGCAGCCGGCCCGCGGCCTTCGCCAGCCGCTGCGCGCTGCCGTTCCCGTACGCGTCCAGGAACTCCTTGAGCAGCGGCCGCAGATAGGCCGACTCGTTGTCGTCCAGGGCGGAGGAGGCCTCGTTGCCCGCCAGCGCGCGCAGCGCGTCCCGCGTGGCCGGGTCGGTGCCCGCGAGGTCGTCGACGGCGGCCTTCCAGGACGAGGCGCGGTCGTAGGCGTGCGGGTTCCAGGCGTAGTCCGCGGCCGTGAACAGGGCGATCCGGGACGCCGCCGGCTGCCGCATGGCGGTCGCCAGCACTCCGGCCGTGACGGCCGCGACGGCCGGCTCGCGACCGGAGTAGGGGCCGAGGAAGATGCGGTCGTCCGCCCAGTCGTTGACCGGGTAGTTGTCCATCGTCAGCAGCGGGTGGCGGAGGGCGTCCTGCGCGCCGGCGACCTGCGCGCCCGTGATCGTCCCCGGTATGACGCCGACGCCGGTCCAGGCCACCTGCACGGTGCCGTCCAGCGTCCGCGCGAGCTCGTCGCGGAAGTCGGTGGCGCCGTCCTGGTAGTACTCCGTGGGCAGCAGCGAGAGCGGCACGCCGCCCTCGCCCCGGCGGCGCTCCAGATGGCGTGCGATGGCGCCCGCGACCTCCGCCTGGGCGCGGGCGGCGGCCCGCGGGCCGTCCCCGTAGAGCGCGGCGTCCGCCCGGCAGTGCCACTCGCTGTAGCTGACGTCCTGGAACTGGAGCTGGAAGCCGCGCACGCCCAGCGCCCACATCGCGTCGATCTTGCGCAGCAGCGCCTTGCGGTCCTCCTGCGAGGAGAAGCACAGCGCCTGGCCGGGGGCCACGGCCCAGATCAGGGTGACGTGGTTGGCCCGGGCGCGCTCCGCCAGGGCGCGGAAGTCCGCCCTGCGCGCGGCCGGGTAGGGATCGCGCCACGACTCCTGGCGGTAGGGGTCGTCGCCGGGTGCGTAGAGATAGCCGTTCTGCTTGGTGCGGCCCAGGAAGTCGACCTGCGACAGGCGCTGTTCGGCCGTCCACGGTTCGCCGTAGAAGCTCTCGGCCATGCCGCGTGTCGCGGCCACCGGCCAGTCGCGCACGACGACGCCGGGCAGGCCCTGCGGTGTCATGAGCTGACGCAGCGTCTGCGCCGCGTGGAACAGCCCGTCCTCGCCCGTGCCGGCCAGCGCCACGGTGCCGTGGCCGAGGACGTGGCCGACGGCCAGCCGGTAGCCCCCGGGGGGCAGGTCGCCCACGGGTGCGGCGCCCAGCGCGCGGAGCGCCGTTTCCGCGCCCTCGCCGTCGGCGTACACGGTCAGGCCGCCGCGCGGGACGTCCGTGCTGTCGCGCAGGTCCCGCACCCCGGCGTCGCGCAGGATCCCGCGGAGCACGGCCAGCGCGTAGGGGTCGGCGCCCGGGCCGGCGACCAGGGTCACGGTGTCCGGCACGGTGGTGAGGCCGCCGCGTTCGCGCATCACCTGGGGCGTGGGACGGACCGCGGGGAGGGCGGCGGCGGTCCTGCCCGTGGCGGCCGGCGCGTCCGGCAGGGCGGCGGGAGGGGAGGGGGTGGCGGGCGGCGCGGCCACGGCGCCGGGCGACACGCCCAGCACGCCACCGACCACGGCGGCGACGATGGCGGCCGTTCTCGCTGCGGCGGTTCTTCTGCCCCGGGTCATGTTCGCGACAGCCCATCACCCGCACGGAGGGCGTGTCAACGCGTTCGGGAGCCCCTCCATCCCCTCCCGTCCCGGTGGTGTGCGGCCCGTACCGCCGGTAGCCGCCGCCCATAGGGGGAACCGTCCGCCGGTCGAGGGAAAACCCCTGGCCGCCCGGCCCCCCTCGCGTGCGAGGATGGCCGAAAAACCGACGAAGGAGACGGAAACGTGCCTGGCACGAACCTCACACGTGAGGAGGCGCGCCAGCGAGCGCGCCTGCTGACCGTGGACGCATACGACATCGAGCTCGACCTGAGCGGCGCCCAGGAGGGCGGCACCTTCCGGTCGGTGACCACGGTGCGCTTCGAGTCCGCCGAGGCGGGTGCCTCGACCTTCATCGACCTGGTCGCGCCGGCCGTCCGCGAGGTGGTCCTCAACGGCACCGCGCTCGACCCGGCCGAGGTCTTCGCGGACAGCCGTATCGCGCTGCCGTCGCTGGAGGCCGGCCCCAACGAGCTGCGGGTCGTCGCGGACGCGGCGTACACCAACACCGGCGAGGGCCTGCACCGCTTCGTCGACCCGGTCGACAAGCAGGCCTACCTCTACACCCAGTTCGAGGTGCCCGACGCCCGCCGCGTCTTCGCCAACTTCGAGCAGCCCGACCTCAAGGCGACCTTCGCCTTCACGGTGAAGGCCCCGGCGGGCTGGACGGTCATCTCCAACTCCGCGACCCCCGAGCCGGTCGACAACGTGTGGCGCTTCGAGCCGACCCCGCGGATCTCCACCTACATCACCGCGCTGATCGCCGGCCCCTACTACGCCGTGCACAGCACCTGGGAGGGCGAGGGCGGCCGCACCGTGCCCCTGGGCCTGTACTGCCGTCCGTCGCTGACCGAGTTCCTCGACGCGGACGCGATCTTCGCGGTCACCCGGCAGGGCTTCGACTGGTTCGAGGAGAAGTTCGACTTCCCGTACCCCTTCACCAAGTACGACCAGCTCTTCGTGCCGGAGTTCAACGCCGGCGCCATGGAGAACGCGGGCGCGGTCACCATCCGCGACCAGTACGTCTTCCGTTCCAAGGTGACGGACGCGGCCTACGAGGTGCGCGCCGAGACCATCCTCCACGAGCTCGCCCACATGTGGTTCGGCGACCTCGTCACCATGGAGTGGTGGAACGACCTGTGGCTGAACGAGTCGTTCGCCACCTACACCTCGATCGCCTGCCAGGCCTACGCGCCCGGCAGCAAGTGGCCGCACTCCTGGACCACCTTCGCCAACTCCATGAAGACCTGGGCGTACCGGCAGGACCAGCTGCCGTCCACCCACCCGATCATGGCGGAGATCAACGACCTCCAGGACGTCCAGGTCAACTTCGACGGCATCACCTACGCCAAGGGCGCCTCCGTCCTGAAGCAGCTGGTGGCGTACGTCGGCACGGACGAGTTCTTCCGCGGCGTCCAGGCGTACTTCAAGCGCCACGCCTGGAAGAACACCCGCCTGACCGACCTGCTGAGCGCGCTGGAGGAGACCTCCGGCCGCGACCTGAAGACCTGGTCGAAGAAGTGGCTGGAGACGGCCGGCATCAACATCCTCCGCCCGGAGATCGAGACCGCCGCCGACGGCACCATCACCTCCTTCGCCGTGCGCCAGGAGGCCCCGGCGCTGCCGGCCGGCGCCAAGGGCGAGTCGATCCTGCGGCCGCACCGCATCGCGGTCGGCGCGTACGACCTGCGCGACGGCAAGCTGGTGCGCGTCCAGCGCGTCGAGCTGGACATCGACGGCGAGCTGACGGCGGTGCCCGAGCTGGTCGGCACCGGGCGCCCGGCGGTCGTGCTGCTCAACGACGACGACCTGTCCTACGCCAAGGTGCGGCTCGACGAGGTCTCGCTGGCCACCGTGCGCGACCACCTCGGCGACTTCACCGAGTCGCTGCCGCGCGCCCTGGTGTGGGCCTCCGCCTGGGACATGACCCGTGACGGCGAACTGCCCACCCGGGACTACCTGGAGCTGGTGCTCTCCGGCATCGGCAAGGAGTCCGACATCGGCGTCGTGCAGTCGCTGCACCGCCAGGTGACGACGGCACTGGAGCTGTACGCCGCCCCCGAGTGGCGCGAGACGGGGCTGGCCCGCTGGACGGAGGCCACGCTGGAGCACCTGCGCGCGGCCGCCCCGGGCAGCGACCACCAGCTCGCCTGGGCCCGCGCCTTCGCGGGCACCGCGCGCACCAAGGACCAGCTGGACCTGCTGGGCGCGCTGCTCGACGGCTCCGAGGTCGTCGAGGGCCTGGCGGTCGACACCGAGTTGCGCTGGAGCCTGCTCCAGCGGCTGGTCGCCACCGGCCGCGCCGACGAGGCCGCCATCGCCGCGGAGCTGCAGCGGGACGCCACCGCCGCCGGCGAGCGCCACGCGGCGACCGCGCGCGCCGCCCGGCCGACCGCCGAGGCCAAGGCCGAGGCCTGGGCCGCGGTCGTCGAGGCCGAGACGCTGACCAACGCCGTTCAGGAAGCGGTCATCGGCGGCTTCTCCGTGCCGGACCAGCGCGAGCTGCTGGAGCCGTACACGGAGCGCTACTTCGCCGCGATCGCCGGCATCTTCGAGTCCCGCTCGCACGAGATGGGCCAGCAGATCATCGTCGGCCTGTACCCGGCGATCCAGGTCTCGCAGGCCACGCTGGACGCCACCGACGCGTGGCTCGCGGCCGCCGACCCGGCGCCCGCGCTGCGCCGCATGGTCACCGAGTGCCGTGCCGGCGTGGAACGCGCCCTGAAGGCACAGGCCGCGGACGCCGCGGCGGCGTGACCGCACCGGGGCCCGGGGACGTCGCTCCCCGGGTCCCGGCGGACGCCCGCCCGCAGGGCGGGCACACTGCGCCGTACGGGGGAACGCCGGAACGGGCCGCGGCGGAACCGCGGCCCGGCCCGAGCGGTCGGTCGGGGGGAGGAGCCCGTCAGGCCTGCGGCTTGCGCGACTTGTCGGTCACGGTCACCAGGCCCGCGATGATGAGGAAGGCCACGACCGGGATGCCGAGGAACAGCCCCAGCGTCTCGATCACGCTCAGCCCCGGCCCCGGGTCGGAGCCGTCGTCCACGCTGTTGGCGAACGCGGGGGACGACACGAGCAGCATCAGCGCCGTGGTGGCCGAGACGGCACCGGCGCGCAGGGCGTTCTTGTTGAGCTTGTCCACGCTCTCAAAGTAGCGAACGCTCCCGTACCCCGCGCGCCCGGGGTGCCCTTCACGGGGGCTACGGGACATCCGTCGCCCCCATCGCCGTGCGCACCTCGTGGGCGAGGGCGTGCAGCCGCGGCGAGGCGGCCAGCTGCTCCAGGGTGAGCGGGCGGCCCTCCGCGTCGGCGATCGGCAGCCGCCAGTTGGGGTACTCGTCCCAGGTGCCGGGCAGATTCTGCGGGCGCCGGTCGCCGACGCCGTCGGGCAGCCACACCCCGACCATCCGCGCCGGCGTCGCGGCCAGGAAGCGGTGCACGGCCTTCACCACGGACTCCTCGTCCCGCGTGCCCTCCGGCAGCAGCCCGAGCCGGCCGAGCAGCGCCAGCCACTCCGCGACGTCCACCGCGTCGGCGGCCTGCTCCTCCTCCAACGACCGCGTCAGCAGCCCCAGCCGGTGCCGCAGCCCGACGTGCTCGCCGGTCAGCCGCGCGGCCGTGGTCGGCAGGTCGTGCGTGGTCACGGTGGCCAGCACGTCCGCCCGCCACTCCCGCGGCGGCAGCGGCCGGGCGTGCCCGTGCCCGCCCGCGGCGGCCGCCCCCTCCCAGTCCCGCTCGAACCAGAGCACCGACGTGCCGAGGATGCCCCGGTCCGCGAGCTCCTCCCGTACGCCGGGCTCCACCGTGCCGAGGTCCTCCCCTATGACGACCGCTCCCGCGCGGTGCGCCTCCAGGGCGAGGATGCCGAGCATGGCCCCGGCGTCGTAGCGCACGTACGCACCCTCGGTCGGGGGCCTGCCCTCCGGCACCCACCACAGCCGGAACAGCCCCATCACATGGTCGATGCGCAGCCCGCCCGCGTGCCGCAGCACACCGCGCAGCAGATCGCGGTACGGCGCGTACCCGGTGGCCGCGAGAGCGTCCGGGCGCCACGGCGGCAGCCCCCAGTCCTGGCCGCGGGCGTTGAAGGCGTCCGGCGGGGCGCCCACCGACATGCCGCGGGCGAGGGCGTCCTGCAGCGCCCAGGCGTCGGACCCGGAGGGGTGCACCCCCACCGCGAGGTCGTGCACGACGCCCACGGCCATCCCGGCGTCACGCGCTGCCCGCTGCGCCGCGCCCAGCTGACTGTCCGTCAACCAAGCCAGCCAGCAGTGGAAGTCGACCTGGTCCAGCCGCTGCCCGCGCTGCCGGGCGACCTGCCCCGACCGCGGGTCCCGCAGCCCGGCCGGCCAGGAACGCCAGTCGTGACCGTGCAGTTCGGCCAGCATCGACCACGTGGCGTGGTCGTCCAGCGCCTGCCCCTGCTCGGCCAGGAAGTCCCCGTACGCGGCCCGGCGGCCCGGCGACAGCGGCACCTTGCGGACCAGCGCCAGCGCCTCGCGCTTGAGCTCCCACACCGCGTCACGGTCGATGAGGGCGTCCTTCAGCAGCACCGAGTCGCGCAGCACCGCCGCCCGGCGCAGCAGGTCCGCCGCGCGCTCGCGGTCCCCCGCGTCGAGATGGGCGTACTCCGGGATCTCCTCCACCCGCAGGTACACCGGGTCCGGGAAGCGGCGCGAGGACGGCCGGTACGGCGACGGATCGGTCGGCCGCCCCGGCACCGCCACGTGCAGCGGATTGACCTGGAGGAAACCCGCGTGCAGCGCCCGCCCCGTCCACGCCGCGAGGTCCGCCAGGTCACCGAGGTCGCCCATGCCCCACGAACGCGCCGACAGTACGGAGTACAGCTGCGCCATGAAGCCGAACACCCGCTCGGGCGGCCCCGGAAGCCGCTCCGGCGCCACGACCAGCAGCGCCGACGCGGTCCGCCCGTCCGGCGTCCGCGCCCGCAGCGCGTGCCGGCCGACCGGCAGCGCCGCGCGGCCGTCCCACGCGCTCTCGACCCCGTCCTCGCGCTCCACCCGCAGGGCCGTGCCCTCCGGCAGTGTCAGCCCCGCCGGGCGCCCGGCCCGCAGCACCACGTTCCGGGGCAGCAGCCGCTGCCCCGCCCGCTGCTCGTGCTCCGCCAGTGCGTCCCGCACCGCCGCGGGCGTCGAGGCGTCCACCCCGAGCGCGGCCAGCACCTGGACGACGGTGTCGTCCGGCACCCGCACCTCCCGGTCGGCCGAGGGGCGGTACGTGGGGGCTACGCCGTGCAGCACGGCAAGTCGGTCCCGCTCGGCGGCATCGGTCATCGGGGTGCGCTCCCGGGGGTGGTCGAAACAGGGCGACAGCCTCAGCCATACCCAATGCGTGCGGGTTCGCTGCGCTGGCCGCCCGGGTTTTTTCCCCGCCCTCCCGCCCTCCCCCAACCTTCGGCCGGGGGTGCCCCCAGCCCGGCACGGTAAGTGCGGGCCCCGCCCGTTTGCCGTGGGGTCGGTGCCGCGCCGGGGTACGTCCTCAGCGCTCGCGGGTTACCCCCGCGATTCGTGTACCGCGGTCACCGCTCGTCGCTTCCGGGCGCACCCCGCCACACCCCCTCCCGGGGCCGGTGGGGCGACTTACGGCCGGTGGGGGTTCGGATGGGCACTTGCGGTGACCCCGGACCGCCTCTTCGCCCACCCACCGGGGATCAGGCGCATGGCGAAACCTGAGGGGGCGGGGTCGGAGGGGTGGCGTTCTGGACTGTGGAGCATATTTGGGTGCACAACCCGGAGTGATCAAGCCGGGTACCAGAGGCACCTAAATGTGCTGTCCAGAATGGCAGCCCCGGAGGCCCCGAACCCGGCCCCCGGACAACGCGCGTCGGGGCGCCCTGACTTCACAGGGCTCACGGGAGGGTGGGTGGGGGAGAAACAGGCCAGGGGGCCGCAGCCTCAAGCTGCTGCGCCAGGGCGAGAAGCGGCCCCTCCGCGCCGTGAGGCGCGCCGAGCATCATGCCGATCGGCAGTCCCCCCGCGCTCCACCCCAGCGGCAGCGACACCGACGGCAGCCCGGCGATGTTCCAGGGCGCGGTGAAGGGGGTGAAGGCCAGTTGCGCGGCGAAGTCGGCCGCGGGGTCGGCGTCGTCACGCAGGGTGCCGACGGGTGCGGGGAGCTGGGCGAGGGTCGGGGTGAGGACGGCGTCGTAGGGCTGGACCGCGCGGGCCAGTTTGCGGCCCGCGGCCTGCATCGTGCCGAGGGCGCGCGCGTAGTCGAGGCCGCCGACGTCCAGTGCCTGGGCGCGCAACCACGCGGTGAGCGGGAGCAGTTCGTGCTCGCGCTGCGGCGGGACGGGCGTGAGGGCCGCCATGACCGCCCATACCGGGGTGAACGCGTCCCGGTCGCCGGGGGCCAGCGGTTGGGGCACGTCGACGACCTCGTGCCCGAGGCTTTCCAGCAGGGCCGAGGTCCGCTCGTACGCGGCGAGCACTTCCGGGTCGACGGTGGCCCCGGCGACGTCCGGGCGGGCCCAGCGGGCGATGCGCAGCCGGCGCGGTTCGTGGTCGCACCACCGCAGGAACGTCCGCTCGGGCCGCGGCAGCGGGAAGGGGTCGCCGGGGGCCGGTTCGGAGAGCACGTCCAGGAGCGCGGCGGCGTCGCGTACCGTGCGGGCGATCGGGCCGCCCACGGCGAGTCCGCTGATGTCGCCGCCGGGTGCGAGGCTCACCCGGCCGCGGCTCGGCTTGAGGCCGACCACGCCGCAGCAGCTCGCCGGTATCCGGATGGAGCCGCCGCCGTCGCCGGCGTGCGCGGCCGCCGCGAGGCCCGCGGCGACGGCGGCCGCGGCGCCGCCGCTGCTGCCGCCCGCGCCGCGGGTGAGGTCGTACGGGGTGCGCGCGGGCGGTCCGACGCGGCCCTCGGTGTAGGCGGGCAGTCCGAACTCGGGGGTGTTGGTCTTGCCGGTCATCACCGTGCCCGCGTCCCGGAGCAGGGTCACCACGTGGGCGTCCTGTTCGGCGACGCGGTCGGCGAACACGGGGGAGCCCGAGGTGAAGCGGATCCCCGCCACCGGGGTGAGGTCCTTCACCGGGACCGGTACCCCGAGCAGGGGTGGCAGGTCCCCGCCGGCCAGCAGCAGCCGCTCGGCGCGCCGGGCGTCCTGAAGGGCCCGTTCCGGGGTGACCGTGAGGTACGCCCCGAGCGCGGGGTCGATCCGTTCGATCCGGTCCAGGTGATGGGTCGTCAGCTCGACCGGTGAGATCTCCCGGCGGCGTACCGCGGCGGCCTGTTCCAGCATCGTCAGCTCGTGGGGTGCGGTCACCCTGCCCAGCCTAGGCCGGTACGGCCCGGGCAAAAGGCCGGGGCGGGTGCTCGTTCCAGCACCCGCCCCGGATCGTGCGCAAGGTCGCGCGGACTAGCCCGCGTTCACCTTGCCGATGATGACGCTGCCGGTGCCCGCGGCGGTGCCGTTGGCGTTGAGCAGCTGGACCTCGCCGAAGAACTGGCGTCCCGCCGGAGCGGGGGCGGCCACCAGCACGTTCGCGGTGACGTTCGCCGAGGCGCCGTTGGCCAGCGGCACGCTTGCCGCCTCGTCGACGACGACCGAGCCGAGCGACGCCGAGTAGAAGACGTCACGGTAGTCGTACGCGGTGGTGCCGGACGGGACGGCGAAGCCGTCCACCTCGATGGTGTAGGTGCCGGCCGCCGGGTTGGCGATGCTGACGGCCTCCTCGGAGTCGCCGTCCGCGGAGCGGCCGACCTCGACGCCGTTGCGGAAGACGTACAGGTCCAGGTCGGCGCCGGTGTCCGAGGTGCTGCCGATCGCCACGTCGAGACGGGTGGCGCCCGCGGGCACGACGACCTGCGTGTCGATGACCTGGCCCTCGCTGATGGACGGACGGGTCGCCTCGGCCGAGCCGAGCGCGCCGCCCTTCAGCTTGCCCTGCACGGCGGCGAAGCCGTTGGTGACCTTCCACGAGACCGGGGCCGGGGTGCCGACGGTGGCCTCGGCGACGGTCTGGACCTCGGGGTCGAAGGAGACGCCGAGCGCGGTCGCGGTCAGGGTGTACGGGTTGTCCAGCAGCGGCGAGGTCCGCCGTGCCTCGACCTCGAACTCCCAGACGCCCGGCAGCGGCTTCGCGTAGGAACGCAGGTCGGGGCGGCAGGTGTTGGCCGGGTTGTTGTAGTTCGGGTAGCAGGACGGCGTGGAGGTGTCGTCCACCGGGACGCCCCACGGGTTGATGGCGATGAAGCGGGTCTGGCTGCCCGCCGCGAGACCGCTCATCCTGACCTCGAGCGACTTGGCGCCCTCGGGCACGGTCACGAAGTACGACGTGGTGCTGTTGCGCTGGACCGTGTCGGACGCGGTGAACGCGTAGCCCGGCTTGGCCTGCGGCGTGGCGACCACGACCGTGTTGAGGATCTGCTGGTCGACACCGCGCGTCGACGGGTCGTCGACCTCGAGGATCGCGCTGTGCGCGCCGGCGGTGTGCGGCTTGGCGGTGATCTGCACGGTGACCGGCGTGTTCAGCGGCAGGTCGACGGTGTCGTCACCGGGGAACCGCCAGGTGCTGTCGTCGTTCAGCCAGTGCAGGTCGTGGCGGATCACGCGGTCCGGGCCGGAGGTGCGGGTGAGCGTGACGTCGTACGTCTTGCTCTGGTTCGCCTTGAGGCCGGTCTCGCGGTCGTAGACGCCGGTGCCGTAGCCCGGGGTGGCCAGGAACTGCGACAGGGCGGTGGAGACCGGGGCCTTGACCGTGTAGGTGTTGGCGTCGGCACCGGTCTTGATCAGATGCCAGGCGCGGTCCACGTCCAGCAGGCCGGCGCCCTGGGCGAAGGCCTGGACGTCCTTGATCTTCTTCGCGGTGCTGATCAGCGCGGTGCGCAGCTTCACCGGAGTCAGGTCGATGCCGGCGTCCTTGGCCGCGGACAGCAGCAGCGCGGAGGCGCCGGCGGCCTGCGGGGAGGCCATCGAGGTGCCCTGGAGCATGCCGTAGCCGGGCGGCAGGCTGTAGCCGGCCTCGGCGACGGGGGCGCCGGGCTCCCAGGTCGGGATGGCGTTGATGGAGGCACCGGGGGCCGAGATGACCGGCGCGATGCCGCCGTCCTCACGCGGGCCGCGCGAGGAGAACGGCATCATGTCGTAGTCCTTGGTGACCTGCGAGCCGTAGTTGGCCGCCCAGGTCTCCTTGGAGATCGTCGCGCCGACGCTGATGACCTTGTCGGCCAGGCCGGGGTCGCCGATGGTGTTGAGGCCGGGGCCGCTGTTGCCGGCCGAGATGACCAGCTGGACGCCGTAGTCGTCGATCAGGCGGGTGTACAGCTGGGCGCGCACGTTGTTGCCGTCGTTCAGCGCGGGCAGGCCGCCGATGGACATGTTGACGATGTCCACACCGCGGTTGACGACCAGGTCGATCATGCCCTCGGTCAGCGCGATGTTGGTGCAGCCGCCGTCCCAGGAGCAGGCGCGCGAGGAGACGAGCTTCGCGCCCGGCGCCGCGCCGATCATCTTGCCGCCGAACAGGCCGTTGGCGGAGGTGATGCCGGCGACGTGCGTGCCGTGCTCGGACTGGATGACGCCGATGTTGACGAAGTCGGCCTTCTTGCCGATCCAGTCGCCGCCGTACGGGTCCGTCGGGACGTCCTTGCGGATCTCCACCACGAACGGGATCCGCTCGGAGATGGCCGTCGCGGGGTTGTCGGTGCCGAAGTACCCGACCTGGAAGCCGTCCTTGTACGGCTTCATCGGGGTGTCGTCACCGAAGTTGCCGTTGTCGTTGAGGTCCACCCGGACGGTGCCGGCGGCCGGGTCGTAGAGCACGCCCCACAGGTCGGTGGTGTCGCCGTCCCGGTTGAGGTCGCCGGCCATGTCGCCGCCGACGGTGGCCGACTCGCGGAACACCGTGACCTGCTGCGAGGGGTTGAGGGCGGTCCAGGTCCTGGTGCCCACGGTGACCGTCGGGCCGTTGGTCATCCGGCGCCAGGTGGCATCGTTGTCCAGGATCGGGTCGGTCGCCGTGACCCAGTCGACGATCTTGCGCTCGCCGGTGGTGGTCTTCTGCAGCGCCGGGTGGCCGAGGTCGACGCCCGAGTCGAGGATGCCGATGGTGACGCCGCGGCCGTCGGCCTCGGGGTTCTTGCGGACGAAGTCGGCCGCGCCGGTCTCCCACGCGGGCTGGTACGGGTTGACCGCCGGGGTGTTGGCGTCCGGGCCCGGGTAGGTGACGGCCGCGGACTTCTTCGCGGAGGCCGTGGCGGCGTCGCCCGACGGGGTCGGGTCGTCGAGCTTGATCTCCTGCTTCAGGTCGACGGCCTGCACGGAGGAGAGCTCCTGCGCCGCCGCGATGGCGGCGTCGGCCTTGCCCGTCGGGACGGTGGCGCGGACGTAGCCGAGCTTGTCGTACGTCCGGTCCACCGAGGCGCCCTTGAGGGCGTCGATCTCGTCCGAGATCTGCTCGGTGGAGCCCGCCTTGGTGGCGATCATCATCGTGACGTTCTTGTCGCCGGCGGCCTTGGCCTTGGCGAGCAGTTCCGCGTCGGCGGATCCGAGCTTGTCGCCGGCGGTCTTGACCGCCGCGTCCGCGGGGTCGTGCGCCGGGTCGGCGAAAGCGGTGGAGGCGGATATTCCGGTCGCGGTCAACGCGGCGACGAGGCCCGCGGCGAGCGCGATGCGGACGCGTCTCTTCCCGCGTATGTGTTCAAGAGACATGGGCATCCTTGTTCAAGATTTGGGCGCCAGTTGACGGACACAGTGGTCCATGTGCCGGGTTGTTGGGGAGTGCCGGAGATGGCGCAGGTCTGCCATGACGCGAATGCGTCAACGTGGCGACGACTGCGAATGCCGCACAATGCCCCAACCCGCCCAAGTCGCCGTCCACGCGCCCGCGGTACGGCCCTGCCATGCGGGGGGACGGGTGAACATCGAATGAGCAGTTCACTGCGGAAGGGCCGGTCCCGGATGGCCGGCGCGCGGACCGCCGGCCGATGTCAGGGGACCGGCGTCGGCCGTTCCGCCCGTGTTGGGCCACCGGTCACACCGGTCACCGGTGCCGCCCCGCCCCTCGCGAGGTACCGCGCCGCTGTGTCCACTCCGTCCACACCGAACCTTGGCCGATTGCCACCGAGCATCGACCGACGGCCCTGCGCGGGCGGGGGGTCGGCTCAGCGCCCGGCACGATGGAGCCATGGAGATCGAAGTCCCGTTGTCGGGCGGACGCATCACTCCTGGCGTGGTCAGGGTCGGCAGCACCGTCCGGCGGCCGGTCGGCGCGTCGTCCTCGTTCGTCGCCGAGCTGCTCGGTCATCTGCGGCAACAAGGTTTCACCGGCGCTCCGCGTCACCTCGGGTTCGACGCGGTCGGTCGGGAGGTGTTCAGCTACCTCCCCGGCTGGGTGCCTGCCCGTTTCCAACGCTGGACCGACACGCAGGTGGCCGCCGCGGGCTCCCTGCTCCGCGCTTTCCATGACGCCACGCGCGGCAGCCGCCTGGCCGGCCGGCACCCCGTGGTCTGTCACCACGACCCAGGGCCGAACAACACGGTCTTCGCGAACGACGTCCCGGTCGCCTTCATCGACTTCGACACCGCCGCGCCCGGCGACCCCCTTGAGGACCTCGGATACATGGCGTGGACCTGGTGCATCTCCTCCAGACCCGACGCACCGCCCGCCACCGCACAGGCGGCGCAGGTGCGCGTCCTCGCCGACGCGTACCGGCTCGACTCCGCTGCCCGTCCCCGCCTCATCGATGCCGCGCTCGACCGGCAGACCCGAAACGCCCATTGGTGGCGCAGCCACCTCGCAGGCCCGCCCCCGCACGTCGCCGGAGGCCAGGAGATCGCCGAACGCATCCGGTGGTCCGACAGCGATCACGCCCATACCTCGGCCAACCGCGCGATCTTCGAAGCGTCCCTGGTCTGACGGATCGACGCGACGGCCATCGGTCAAGGGTCGATGTCGCAGGACACCCCCTGCCGCACCCGGTCTGACGGACCGGCAGTCCCCGGCGCCGCGTGTGCCCCCGCCTCGTCCCGGCCGCCGGCTTGTACCCACCCCCGTGGCCCCCGCCGGCGGACCGTCTTCCGTGGCCGGAACGGGCGCCCAGTGCCCGTATCGGTGAGACCGCGCCTCTGCACGGCCGTTCCCGGGAGGTCCCCACCGCCTCCCGTCCCCGGCTCGTCCGCAGAGCCCGGTCTCTGGTCGGCCTCAGCGGGGGAGTACCACCACGTACGAGGCCGGGTTGCGGTCCACCGAGGCCATCAGCGCGGTACGGACGACGGCCGCCTGCTGCTCCAGCGCCTCGCGCAGCTTCTTCGGGGTGATGTGCACCACCGTGATGCCGAGCCGCTCCAAGTGCTCGCGCTTGCGGGCGTACTCCGACCACAGGGCGTCCTCGTCCTGGCGCGGGGCGCGCGCGTCGATCTCGACGGCGACCGCGTGCTCCGGCCAGTACGCGTCGACGCCCCCCAGGTGCGGGCCGCCGGGCAGCCGCAGGTCCACGTTCCACACCGGGTCCGGCAGGCCGAAGCAGCGCACCATGTCGTACAGGCGGCTCTCGGCGATCGCGCGGCCCTCGGCCAGCAGCGCGTCCACGGCCTCGACGACGTGCGGCCGCGACAGGAGCCGCGCGCGGCTCAGCTCCCGGACGACGGACGTGGCCTCGCAGTGCCCGCCGCGCACCGCCTCGGTCAGCACCAGGCGCACCGTCTCCGCGTCCTCGAGTTCGGCCACCGCGTCGGCCAGTGCCCGCTGCACCGGGGCGCACGGGATACCGCCCACCAGGTGCGGGCGCGGCGGGGTCTGCGTCCGCACGAAACCCACGTCGCCCGCGGCGCGCACCTTGCGCTGACGGGCCACCAGCAGGTCGATCCGCTCCAGCCCGAGCAGTGGGGGGACCGAGGAGAAGCGGTGCAGGGCGAGGCACGCCAGGCCGGTCACCATCGCGTCGCCGTCCGCGTACAGCAGCGCCGCCTGCAGCCGTTCCTCGCTGGTGGGCGGTCCCGGGTGCAGCACGTAGACCTTGGGCAGCACCTCCTGCCACGGGCCGTCCGGTCCGCAGCGTTCCGAGAGCGTGCCGGGGGTGACGCCGTGCTCGCGCAGCTGACGTGCGGTCAGTACCGCGGGCCGCTTGCGGGAGGGGTGGTCGAGGGGGCGGGGGCTGAGGGGGGTGTTGTGGTTCATGTCGGGTCAATTCCCGCTGCCCGGGGGCGGGCTAACCGCTGTTACCGTTCCGTCGACAAATGCGGACATCCCCGCACTAAAGTTCAGACGTTCGGTTGCCGAAGGGCGGATTTCACCTATCCGGGTGTACCGGCCCCGGCTGCCTGCGGATTCGTCACCGCGGTACCCGGGGCACCAGGGGGTGCCCGGACGGGGGACCGTACGCCGTTGGGGTGACCGGACGTCTGTTCCCGGGGGAGCGGGGGCGCGCGGGTAGCGTGCGGGGGTGCGCCGACCGCCGGGCGGCGCACCCCCGCACACGACCTCGGGTCAGGCCTCCGCGCCGGCCGCGGTGTCGCGTTCCTGGGCGCGCAGCGCCCGCGCGAGGTCGTCGCGGCACTCGGCGACGAGCCGCCGCAGGGCGGGAGCGGCACCGGAGTGCGCGTCCAGCCACGCGTCCGCGGCGTCGACGGTCTCCGCGCGGTCCTGCAGATGCGGGAAGAGCCCCCGGACCACGGCCATGGCGATCTCGATCGACCGCTCCGCCCAGATCCCCTCGATGGCGGCGAAGTACCTCTCGGCGTACGGCGCCAGCAGTGCGCGCTGCCCTGCCTGCTCGAAGCCCGCGATGGTCGCCTCGACCAGCGCGTTGGAGAGCGTGTCGGACTCCACGACCGCCGCCCAGGCCTGCGCCTTGACCGCCGCCGAAGGACGCGCCGCCAGGCAGCGCACCTGGTGCCGCCTGCCGGAGGCGGTGTCGTCGCGGGCGAGTTCGGCGTCGATGACGGACCCGTCCGCGGCGCCGCCCGCGGCCAGCGACTCCAGGAACGTCCAGCGCAGTTCCTGGTCCACCTCCAGGCCGTCGACCTTCTCGGTGCCGTCCAGGAGCGAGCGCAGGAACGCCGTCCCGGCCTCGCCCGAGGCGACCGAGGCGTGGAAGCGGGCCCAGGCCAGCTGGTGCCCGCTGCCGGGCTCGGCCGCGCGCAGCTCGCGCAGGGCGCCCTGCTCCAGGGCGCGCAGCCCCTCCTCGCGCCACTGCGGCGCCGCGTAGTCGTGCAGGGCCGTACGGGCCTGCATGTGCAGGCCCTGGAGCACGCCGATGTCGGTCTCCGCGCCCGCGAAGCGCAGCACCAGGCCGAGGTAGTCACGGGCCGGCATGAGCCCGTCGCGCGTCATGTTCCACACCGCGGACCAGGTCAGCGCCCGCGCCATGGGGTCGGCCAGCTCGCCCAGGTGCTCCCGGACGGCGGCCAGGGAGTCCTCGTCGAAGCGGATCTTGCAGTACGTCAGGTCCTCGTCGTTGACCAGGACGAGGTCGGGGCGCTCGGCCCCGGCCAGCTCGGCCACGACGCTGTGCGCTCCGGCGACGTCGGTCTCGGTGCGCGCGTACCGCTCCAGGGCGCCGCCGGGCGTGCGGCGGTAGAGCCCGACCGCCACGCGGTGCGGCCGCAGCTGCGGGTGCGAGGCCGCGGCCTCCTGCACCACGGCGAGCTCCGCGACGCGCCCCTCGGCGTCGTACGTCACCTGCGGCGTCAGCGAGTTGACGCCCGCGGTCTGCAGCCAGGCCCGGGACCACTCGGCCATGTCGCGCCCCGAGGTCTCCGCCAGCACCGACAGCAGGTCGCCGAGCCCGGTGTTGCCGTACGCGTGCCGCTTGAAGTAGCGCCGCGCGCCCTCGAGGAACGCGTCCCGGCCGACGTAGGCGACCAGTTGCTTGAGCACCGAGGCGCCCTTGGCGTAGGTGATGCCGTCGAAGTTGAGCTTGGCGTCCTCCAGGTCGCGGATGTCGGCCGTGACCGGGTGCGTGGACGGCAGCTGGTCGGCGCGGTAGGCCCACGCCTTGCGACGGTTGGCGAAGGTGATCCAGCCGTCCTTGTAGCGGGTCGCCTCCACGAGCGAGAACGCGCCCATGAAGTCGGCGAACGACTCCTTGAGCCACAGGTCGTCCCACCACTTCATGGTGACCAGGTCGCCGAACCACATGTGCGCCATCTCGTGCAGGATGACGTTGGCCCGCGCCTCGTACGACGCCTGGGTGACCTTGCCGCGGAAGACGTACTCCTCCCGGAAGGTGACCAGGCCCGGGTTCTCCATCGCGCCGATGTTGTACTCCGGCACAAAGGCCTGGTCGTACTTCCCGAAGGGGTACGGGTAGTCGAAGTGGTCGTGGAAGAAGTCCAGGCCCTGCCGGGTGACGGTGAAGATGTCCTCGGCCTCGAAGTGCCGGGCCAGGCCCTTGCGGCACAGCGCGCCCAGCGGGATCTCCAGCTCCGTGCCGTCCGCCAGGGTGCGCCGGTAGCTGTCGTGCACCATGTGGTACGGCCCGGCGACGACCGCCGTGATGTACGTCGAGATCGGCCGGGTCGGCGCGAAGTGCCGGGTCTCGCCGCCGTCCGAGACGCCGGTGACCCGCTCGTTGCTCAGCACCACCCAGGACTCCGGGGCGGTCACCGAGAAGGTGAAGGGCGCCTTCAGGTCGGGCTGTTCGAAGTTCGCGAAGACCCGGCGGGCGTCGGCCGGCTCGTACTGCGTGTAGAGGTAGACCTCGCCGTCCTCGGGGTCGGCGAAGCGGTGCAGACCCTCGCCGGTGCGGCTGTACGCGCACTGCGCGTCGACGACCAGCACATTGTCGGCGGCCAGGTCCGGCAGCGCGATCCGCGCCCCGTCGAAGACCTCCGCGGGGTCCAGCTCCCGCCCGTTGAGGAGCACCGACGTGACGGAGGGCGCCACCAGGTCCGCGAAGCTCGCCGTGCCCGGCTCGGCGCAGCGGAAGCGGATCGTGGTGACCGAGCGGTAGGTCGGCTCCTCCGCCCGGACCGCCGACCGGAGGTCGAGCGCGACCTCGTAGCCGTCCACGGCGAGCAGCCGGGCCCGCTCGTGGGCCTCGTCACGCGTGAGGTTCTCACCGGGCACGGGGTCTCCATCCTTGGCACGTCGTTGTGGGGTCCGTCTTGTGGACGCCAGGCATCTTCGCACGCGGCACCCGGGGCCACCGCACGGGAATGGCGATGCGGCCGGGGGTGTTCCCTGTTCCGCACCACGTGTCGATGTGTCATGCCCCGAGGAGACAACCGTGACCGAGACCACAGACGCCACCACCCCGACCCCGGTGGACTTCTGGTTCGACCCCGCCTGCCCCTGGGCGTGGATGACCTCCCGCTGGATGCTGGAGGTGGAGAAGGTGCGCCCCGTCGAGGTGCGCTGGCACGTGATGAGCCTGGCGGTGCTCAACGACGGCCGCGACCTGCCCGAGCAGTACCGCGAGTTCCTCACCACTGCCTGGGGCCCCGTCCGTGTGTGCATCGCCGCCGAGCAGAAGTACGGCAGCAAGGTGCTCGGCCCCCTGTACACCGCCCTGGGCACCCGTATCCACAACCAGGGCCTGGGCCACAAGGACCGCGACGTGATCGTCGCCGCCCTGGAGGAGGCGGGCCTGCCCGCCGACCTGGCCGACTTCGCCGACAGTGACGCCTACGACACCGAGCTGCGCGCCTCCCACCAGGAGGGCATCTCCAAGGTCGGCCAGGACGTCGGCACCCCGGTCATCGCGGTCCCCGGCGCCGACGGCGAGCAGATCGCCTTCTTCGGCCCCGTCGTGACCCCCGCCCCCAAGGGCGAGGCCGCGGCCCGCCTCTGGGACGGCACGCTGCTCGTCGCGTCGACCCCCGGCTTCTACGAGATCAAGCGGACCCGCGACCAGGGCCCGATCTTCGACTGATCCCCCCTCCGGGGCACCTGGGGCCGCTCAGAAGTGGCGGAGCAGTTCGGGGAAGGCCGTCAGCCGCAGCACGCGCCCGTCGGCCGGGTCGATCTCGGACTGCTCCAGCACCCAGGTGTGGGCGTTGGGGATGTGGACGGCGTTCATCCCCGCCTCACGGGCGGGGATGATGTCGGACTTGGGGGAGTTCCCGATCATCCACGTGGCCTCCGGCACGAAGCCGTAGTGCGCGATCAGCCCCCGGTAGGTCTCCACGTCCTTCTCCGGGACGATGTGCACCCCGCGGAACCGGCCGGCCAGCCCCGACGCCTCGACCTTGCGGGACTGCTCCTCCGTGTCGCCCTTGGTGAGCAGCAGCAGGTCGTGGCGGCCGCCCAGCGCGTCGAGGGTGTCCGCGACCCCGGGCATCAGCTCCACACGGTGCTCGGTGAAGGCCAGCGCCAGCTCGTCGATGCGGCGGGCCTCCTCCGCCGTCCTCGGCCGCTCCCGAAGCTGCTCCAGGCACTCGCCGAGGCTGCGCAGGAACACCTTGCTGCCGTACCCGTGGACGAGCGCGTTCGCCGCCTCGATCTCGTCGAGCAGCGCCCTGATCCGGCCCCGGTCCAGCACCGGGTGGTCGACCCAGTCGAGGAAGTCCTCTATCACCCGTTCGAAGACGACGTTGTTCTCCCAGAGCGTGTCGTCCGCGTCGAAGATCAGTACCTGCCCGGTCGGCCTCGCGTCACCCATGGCGGGAGCCTAACCAGCGCACGGGCTCCGGGGCCCGCGATTATCCGGCGGGGCAGGCGGCGTCGAGCTCGGCCCGCGTCGGGGGATCGGCGCCCACCCGGGTGCAGTTGATCGCGGCCGCGGTGACACAGCGGGTCAGTACCCCGGACAACCGCTCCGGGGCGGTGGGCACGCCCGACGCGGCGACCGCGTCCAGCAGCGCGGCCTGGAAGGCGTCGCCCGCCCCGATGGTGTCGACCACCGCCACCGGCGGCGCCGCCACCCGCACGACCGCGTCCCGGGTGACCGCCGCAGCGCCCCCGGCGCCCAGGGTGACGACGGCCAGCCGCGGCCCCTCGGCCAGCAGGACCCGGGCCGCCTCGGTGGGATCGAGGCGCGGGAAGAGCCAGGCCAGGTCGGCGTCGCTGGCCTTGACCACATCGGTGACCCCGGCCAGCCGGAGGCACGCCTTGCGGTAGGCGAGCCGGTCCGGCTGCACCGCGGGCCGCACGTTGAGATCGGCGACCACGGTGCGCCCGGGGAGCGCGTGCAGGTCCCGGCACAGCTCCAGCACCCGGCCCGCCCCCGGCTCGATGACGGTGGCCAGCGAGCCGGTGTGCAGCACCGCGGTGTCCGGCGGCACGGCCAGGTCCTCGGGGTCCCAGGAGGCCAGGAAGTCGTACGAGGCGGAGCCCTCCCGGTCCAGGTACGCCATCGCCAGCGTCGTCCGCCCGGCCGGGCCCGGCGCCCGGACGACGTCGATCCCGGTCGCCGCCAGATGGTCCCGGACCAGCTCGCCGGGCGGGTCCTCGCCCCAGGTCGTGACCAGGGTGGTGGGCCGGCCGAGCCGCCGCAGGCCGACCGCCACGTTGGCCGGGCTGCCGCCGGGCAGCGGGGTGACCCCGCGCTCCCCGGAGCGCCACAGCAGGTCGACGAGGACCTCGCCGACCACGGTGACCCGGGACGGGGCGGACGGAGACGCGGGGGACGGCGACGGAGCACTCATCGGGTCGGGTACGCCTCCAGTTCGGTGCGATCGGGCGGCATCCGGAGCGGGGCGCCGTCGCAGAAGGATAAGAGCGGGACGCCGCGGCCGCCCCCGCGGGGCCGGGCGCGGCGCCGTTGCGGCGCGATTCCCCCGGCGCCACCGATTGGAGAGATCCCACAGCGGCCGTTTCGCCTTCCCGTGACGAAGCTCACGTGTCGTGTGGTTCCTTGTAGGGATGCCACCACCACGGCGATCAGGGCTTTGTGCTCGGCCGACGATGATCGGGGCGAGGGAGCCGGGTTAACGTCGCGGTGACCGAACAGACCCTCACTCCGCGGAGTACCGATGGCCACCGCAGTTCCCGCCGCTTCCGCCGTACGCACCCACCCGGTCCTCGCCGACCTGATCCCCGCGTCGCGGCTGCGGGACGCCACCCTCGTGCTGGGCGGCGCCGTACTGACCGGCCTGGCCGCGCAGTTGTCGGTGCCGGTGCCCGGCTCGCCGGTGCCGGTGACGGGGCAGACCTTCGCGGCGCTGCTGGTCGGCACCGCGCTCGGCGCCCGCCGCGGCCTGCTCGCGCTCGCCCTGTACGCGGTGGCCGGCGTCGCCGGGATGCCGTGGTTCGCCGACGGTTCGTCGGGCGCGGGCGCGCCCAGCTTCGGCTACATCCTCGGCATGGCGCTCGCCGCCGCCGTCGTGGGCGGGCTGGCCCGCCGCGGCGCGGACCGCAACGTGTGGCGCACGGCCGGCACGATGGTGCTCGGCAGCGCCGTCGTCTACGCCGTCGGTGTCCCCTACCTCGCGCTGGCCGCGCACCTCTCGCTGAGCCAGGCCGTCTCCCTGGGCCTCACGCCCTACCTGATCGGTGACGCCGTCAAGGCGGCCTTGGCCATGGGCGCGCTGCCCGCGGCCTGGAAGCTCGTCGGCCGCCGCGGCTGACCGTACGACCCGTACGCAACGACCGAGGGGGCGGCCGCCGGCCGCCCCCTCCGTCGTGCCGGCGCGGCCGGTCAGTGCCGGGCCGACCGCGGGCGCCGGGTCAGCCACAGGCCGGCGCCGCCCGCGGCCAGCAGCAGGCTGCCGCCCAGGGCGAGGACGGCTGTGCGGTCGGGGGCGCCGGTACTGGGCAGGGTGCCCGAGGCACTCGGGCTCGGACGGACGGACGCGTCGGGGCCGAAGGGCACGTTGTCGGTGCCCAGCAGCAGCGGGGTGTCGGGTGCGTTGGGCGTCGGCTTGCTGGTGCCGAAGGGAACGGGCCCCTGCTGCCACAGCAGCACGCCGTCCCGGTCCATGACGGGCAGGCAGATCCTGCCCTTGCCCTTCAGGTCGTAGGTCGCGGACACCGGGTAGCTCCGGCGCTTCCCGGCGGCCAGAGTGCCGACGTCGCAGCTGAACCCGCTGTTGGAGCCCTTGGGCAGCTTGCCCTCGGGGATCGGGTCGCAGCCCTTGACCCCGGTGATCCTCATCGCGTCGAAACCGACGACCAGCAGCGTGAGTCGAGGGGACTCCTTCTTCCCCTTGTTGAGGACCGTCGCGGTGATCGAGGTCTTCCCCGTCGTGTTGTCGACGGAGATCCGGGACGGCAGTTCGGTGGCCACCTTCACCCCCGCGGGGACCTTCGGCCCCGGGGTGCCTCCCTGGCCGCTGCCGGGTACGGGCTCGGCCCCGAACGCGGGCCCGGCGAACGCCAGCCCCAGCACGGCCACCGCCGCGGCCGTCCGCCGAACGTGAATTCGCCGATCGAAAAGGCGCATTGCGCTTCCCCCTTCTTGCCTCCGCATCAGCGGTATCTGTGAAGAGGTACCACAAGATTCGGGGCATCTATGCTGTGATGGTGGCAAGTTCATACTTCTGTCCCGGACCCGTCGTGAATGATGCGATACCGGACAGGAATTGAGGGGCAGGGGGAATTCCTCCCGCAGTGGGGAGTCCGGGCATGGTGGGAAACACGGGCGGCGACGTGCGCGGCCGGCTGGTCGTGGGCCGCTACCGGCTGGCGGAGACGATCGGCCAGGGCGGGATGGGCCGGGTGTGGCGGGCCGTCGACGAGGTGCTGGACCGCCAGGTCGCGGTCAAGGAGATGCGGCTGGACGACATGGCGGCCGAGGACGCGCGCGTCCGCCGCGAGCGCACCCTGCGCGAGGCGCGCGCCACGGCCCGCATCGACCACCCCAACGTGGTGCGCGTCTACGACGTGGTCCAGGAGGCCGACCGGCTCTGGATCGTGATGGAACTGGTCGACTGCCGCTCCCTGGAGCAGGTGCTCGTGCAGGACGGCCCGGTCGACCGCGCCGAGGCGGTGCGGATTGCGACCGGTCTGGCACGGGCGCTGCGCGAGGTCCACGCGGTCGGCGTGCTGCACCGGGACATCAAGCCGGGCAACGTCCTGATCGACACCCGCGGGCGGGTGGTCCTCACCGACTTCGGGATCGCCGCGATCCAGGACTCCGCCGCGCTCACCATGGCCGGGATGCTCATCGGCTCCCCGGACTACATGGCCCCGGAGCGCATCGAGGGCCGGCAGCAGGGGCCGCCGTCGGACCTGTGGTCGCTGGGTGCCACCTTGTGCGCCGCGCTGGCCGGGCAGTCGCCCTTCGCCCGCCCCACCACCCTGGCCACCCTGCACGCCGTGCTGTACGAGGAGCCCCAACTGCCCCCGGAGGCGGGCCCGCTGCGCGAGACGCTGGCGGCGCTGCTGCGCAAGGACCCGGAGGAGCGGCCGACCCTCGACCTGCTCGACGAGGCGCTGGCCGCCCTCGCCGGCCCCGTGGGCGGGCCCACCGTCGTGACCCGGCAGGCCCCGCCGCCCGCCGAGGAGGGGTACGTCCCCACGCTCGCGGTGGGCGGGGCGCCGCCGCCCGCACCGGAGCCGGAGGACGCGGTCCCGCCCGGCTGGGAGGCGTACGCGGCCGCGAAGAGCGAGCAGCCGGCGCCCGAGCCTGCGCCCGAGCTCGCGCCTCCACCGGAACCGGCCGTCCCGGCCGGGACGCCCGAACCGCCCCCCGCCCGCGCCCGGTTCCGCCGCGCCGCCCTGCTCGCCGGTGCGGGCCTGACCGCCGCTGCCGTCGCCGCGACCGTGGTCGTGCTCACCGCCTCCCGCACCGGCCACCGCGAGGGCCCCGTCGTCGCCGGCACCAGCCGCCCCCCGGCGAGCGCCACGGCGCCGCCCGCCACCTCACCCGCCACCGCGTCGGTCTCCGGCCGCAACGAGACCGGCTTCGCCTGGCAGCCCCCGCACGGCTGGACCCGAACGGCCAAGAGCCCGTCCAACGTCCACTACCACGCCCCGGACGGACGGCAGGAGATCGCCGCCTCGTACGCACTCGCACGCGGCGGCGATCTCCTCCAGCAGTGGCAGGACTTCGAGGCGAACTCCCACGACGTCCCCGGCTACCGGAAGATCCGGCTGGAGCGGACGACGTTCCGCGGCCGCCCGGCCGTCGTGTGGGACTACTCCTTCTCGCAGGCCGGCTCCCCCTGGAAGGCGCGGCAGCTCGGGTTCACCGAGGCGGGCAAGTCGTACCAGGTCAACATCTGGTACGACGCGGCCGTCGAGCCCGCCGCGCTGTCGGTCTACGAGGAGGTGACCGCGTCCTTCCGGCCGCTCTGAACCCGCCGGCGGACCACCGCGACGCCGATCACCCCCAGGGCCAGCAGGACCGAGACGACCACCTGGTCGCGGCCCCCGCAGCCGCACCCGCCCCGGCGCATGCGCAGCCGTAAGAAGCAGATCACCAGCCGGACGAACAGCGCGATCGCGCCGGAGGCGTTGCGCACGAAGAGGAAGACGCTGTCCGGGTACGTGTGGTCGCAGAAGACGGCGGCGAAGCCGAAGACCACCGAACCCAGGATCGCCGCACGCGGCACACCGTGGGTGCTGGTCCGGGCGAACGCCTTGGGCGCGTCGCCGCGCCGGCCGAGCGAGAACGCCGTGCGGGAGGCCGACACCGCACACGGCCATCACTCCCTCACCTGTTTTCTCCCGGGAGACCCGGGCCGTCGAGCCGGGGAGGAATGGGTGCTCAGGCCGGAGCCGCGGAGCGGCGGAGTCGGCTGCGCATCGCCCACGTGATGCTGGTCCGGGCTGGTCCCAACCCGGCTGGTGCCGATCGTGCAAGAGCCGGCGGACTGCTGGTCCCCAGCCCACGTGAGCCAGAAATCCCCGCCCGTTGGGGCGGCGGGGAGGACGTCAATCGGAGCACCCGGGGCGGCACCCTCGGGGGTGGCCGTGCCACACTCGACGCTATGCGCGTGTACCTCGGCTCCGACCATGCCGGCTTTGAACTGAAGAACCACCTCGTCGAGTGGCTCAAGGCCAACGGCCACGAGCCCGTCGACTGCGGACCGCACGTCTACGACGCCCAGGACGACTACCCGCCGTTCTGCCTGCGTGCCGCCGAGGGCGCGGCCGCCGACCCCGACAGCCGTGGCATCGTCATCGGCGGCTCCGGCAACGGCGAGGCCATCGCGGCCAACAAGGTCAAGGGCGTGCGCGCCGTGCTCGCCTGGAGCGAGGAGACCGCGACCCTGGGCCGCGAGCACAACGACGCCAACGTCATCAGCGTCGGTGCCCGCATGCACTCCCGCGAGGACGCCACCCGCTTCATCGAGGTCTTCCTGGGCACGCCGTACTCGGGCGAGGAGCGCCACTCCCGCCGGATCGCCATGCTCACCGCCTACGAGGCCACCGGCGAACTGCCGCCCGTCCCGGCCGACCCCCGGGAGAGCTGATCCGGGCATGCCCGAGGGGCATACGATCCACCGCCTCGCCGCGGACCACGAGGAGCGCTTCGGCGGCCACGCGGTCCGCGCGAGCAGTCCGCAGGGCAAGTTCTCGGACGGCGCCGCACTGCTGGACGGCCAGGTGCTGCTGGGCGCCGAGGCCCACGGAAAGCACCTGTTCCTGGGCTTCGGGCCGCTCGGCTGGGTCCACGTCCACCTGGGCCTGTACGGCAAGTGCGCCTTCGGCGCCGGGCCGGGCGGCGCGCCCGTCGGCCAGGTGCGGCTGCGGCTGGCCACCCGCGACCACCACATGGACCTGCGCGGCCCCACCGCCTGCGAGCTGATCACGGACGGGGAGAAGCAGGCGATCCACGACCGCCTCGGCCCCGACCCCCTGCGCCCCGCGGACACCGGCGACCGCGCCTGGTCCCGTGTCGCGCGCAGCCGTACCAGCGTCGCCGCGCTGCTCATGGACCAGAAGGTCGTCGCCGGCGTCGGCAACGTCTACCGCGCCGAGGTCCTCTTCCGGCACGGCATCGACCCGTACACGGCGGGCCGCGACCTCGGCCGCGAGCGGTGGAGCGCGGTCTGGGACGACCTGGTGGCCCTCATGCGCGAGGGCGTGCGCAACAACCGGATCGACACCGTCCGGCCCGAGCACACGCCGGAGGCCATGGGACGGCCGCCGCGCGTCGACGACCACGGCGGCGAGGTCTACGTCTACCGCCGCGCGGCCATGCCCTGCCTCGTCTGCGGCACCGAGGTCCGCACCGCCGCCCTCGCGGCGCGGAACCTCTTCTGGTGCCCGGGCTGCCAGCCGGCCGCGGGCGGCCGCGGCTAGGACCGCCCTGGGCGCCGTGCCGTCGGACGCCTTCCCCCAGCGGCGGCCGGGGGAGGGCATGCGACGACACGGCCCGGAACCGCCCCTAGAAGCCGTGCGGCAGCCACGGCGCGATGTCGCCGGCAAAGGCGACCGACGTCTCCTTCACCGCCCCGCCGCGCAGTTCCCGTACCCGGCCGGCCCGCTCCAGCGCGGTGAGCGAGGTGCCGCCCAGGTACGCCGCGCCCAGCTCCCGCGCCGACAGCGCGAGGTCCGCGGGGTCGGTGGTGCGCTCGCACGAGGCGCCCTTGGTGTCGCCGCAGAGCCGCCACCGGCCCTCGTTCCAGGGGCAGAAGGGGTCGGTGACCTCCAGCACGACGTCCACCGGCGCGGTGTACGTACGGGCCGCGAGTGCGGCGCCCACCTCGACCGGGCGCAGCAGCATGCCCTCCTTGAAGCGCACGCCGCAGCGGCGCACGTCCTCCACCATGTGCAGGACCGCGTCGTCGGCCGGGCGGTTGCGGGAGGTGATCCGGCAGGTCAGGTCGATGCCGAACAGGTAGCGCCACAGGGCGCCGCGGGCGGCCGGGTCCAGGGCCTCCAGGTCGCGCAGCACGACCGTGCCGTCCGGGCCGTGCGCGTTCCAGGAGCTCTTGACCGCGTAGCGCACATAGCCGACGACCTCGCCGTCGCGCTCGGCGAGCACGCACTGGAGGTTCGACGCCCCGTCGCGGTACGCCTCCGGGTCGAGCACCCCCTTGCGCTCCCATCCGGGGCGCCGCTCCAGCATGCCCGGGCGGCCCGGGACCAGTCGCGCGTAGACCGCCTCGCACGCCGGGACCGACGCCTCGGGGTCCGCGAAGCGCAGTGTCACGTCGTCGGCGCCGTTCGGCACCGTCAGGCCGGCGCGCACGGTGTCGATGTCCACGATCATCTGGTCGGTGGCCACCGCGTAGCCGAAGCGGCCGTAAATCGCCGGTTCCGAGGCGGTCAGCACGGCCAGCGGTTCACCGAGCCCGCGCACCTCGTCCAGCTGCCGCCGCATCATCGCGGTCAGTACCCCGCGGCGCCGGTGCGTCGCGGCCACGCTCACCATCGTCACGCCGGCCGCGGGCACCACCACCCCGCCCGGCACTGTCAGCCGGAAGGAGAAGGCCCCCGCCGTGCCGACGATCTCGTCGCCGTCCCAGGCGGCCAGCGACCGCCCGGTCTCCGTCACGGAGCGGTCGAAGTCCCGCTCCTCCGCCGGCATCGCCGCGCTGCCGAAGGCCCGCTCCAGCGTGCCGAACCACGTGTCCCACTGCCCGGGTTCGAGTACCCGCAAGTCCACCGTCATGTTTCCTGACTACCAGCGGCCTCCCGTACCGGCGAGCGATTTTCGCCGCGGGTTGCGACGGGACGGCGAACCGCCGGGGGGACCTGCGCTGCGGAGAACGGGTGACAGTGGATAGGGTCGCCGGGAACATGGCACAACGCCCGGTAGGAGACGGCTTGAGGGCCAGGTGGGGGAGGACCGCCCACCAGGCCCGCGTCGGCCTGCGCAAATCCGCGGTCGACTACTTCCGCGGGGACGCCGCCGACTGGCTCGCGCTGGTCGTCCTGCTGCTCTGCGTCCCCGTGATCGCCTGGGGCACGGTGCTCGCCCCGCAGTGGTGCCCGCCCACCACGCTGGTGCTCCCCGTCCTCCTCGGCGGGCTGCTGCTGCGGCCGTCGAGCCTGCTGCTGCTGTACGGCAGCTCGGCGGTGGCGCTGGTCGTGGAGTCGGCGGTGCTGGGCCCGTACCGGGACGGCGTGGGCCGGGTCACCCCGGGCACCGTGCTGGTCGTGGCGGCGGTCGCGCTCGCCGGGCTGGTCGTGGCCCAGTTCCGCGCCCGGGTCGGTGTGCCCTGGATGCGCGGCGGCACCATGCTCTTCGACCTGCGCGAGCGCATCCGGGTGCAGAGCAGGATTCCGCGGCTGCCGGACGGCTGGCACGCGGAGATGGCGCTGCGCCCGGCCGGCGGCCAGTCGTTCTCCGGCGACTTCGTGGTGGCCACCCGCACCACCGGGGGGCGGATCCTGGAGGCCGTCCTCACCGACGTCTCCGGCAAGGGCATGGACGCGGGCTCACGGGCCCTGCTGCTGTCCGGCGCCTTCGGCGGGCTGCTGGGCTCGCTCCCGCCGCACGCCTTCCTCACGGCCGCCAACGGCTATCTGCTGCGGCAGAACTGGGACGAGGGCTTCGCCACCTCCGTCCACCTGGTGCTGGACCTGGAGACCGGGGACTACGAACTGCTCTCCGCGGGGCACCTGCCCGGCATGCAGCTGAGCGCCGGCACCGGCCGCTGGGAGGAGAAGGCCGCCGAGGGCCCGCTGCTGGGCGTGTACGACGGTGCCGAGTTCCACGGCGTGAAGGGCACGCTGCGCTCCGGCGACGTCCTGCTGCTGTTCACGGACGGCCTGGTGGAGGCCGCCGGACGCGACATCGCCGAGGGCATCGACCGGCTCATCGGCGAGGCCGACCGCTATGTCGCGCACGGCTTCCGCGGTTCGGCCTGGCAGTTGATCGAGGCGGTCGCCAAGGACGTCAACGACGACCGCGCCCTGCTCATCGTGTGCCGGGACTGACCGTCTCGGTACGGCGGAACGCCCAGGCCATCCGCGGCTGCACCGCGAAGCGGAACAGCCTCTGCACCGGCGGCGTGCACAGCGCACTGACCACGGCGGCCGCGATCAGGGTGCACGCCACCCTGCCCGGCGCGGTGTGCACCCACGGGGGGTCGAACCAGCCCAGGGACAGGGCGGTCTTCACCGCGAAGCCGTGCAGCAGGTAGCCGTACAGCGTCCCGGCTCCCAGGGCGGTGAACCAGGTGCGGCGGCGCGGCACCCATGCGAAGAAGCACGCGGTCAGCAGCAGGGAGAGGCAGAAGAGCCCGGCGGTCGCCACCGCGCCGAGGGCGACCAGGAACCAGGTCAGGTACCAGGGATCGAAGATGCTGATCGGCTGCGACGGGTCGTGCTCCGCCCAGCGCCTGAAGAGGCCGTACGCCGTCTCGAAGAGCACGTACGGCACGACGACACCGGTGACGAGGCGACGGGTCGCGGTCGCCGGGGGAGCGGGCACCGCCGGGCCCGGTGGTCCCGCGGGGGACCGGCGGCGGGGACGTGCCGTCGAACTCCTGCGGGGGCTGGAACATTCGAGGCACCAGGGCGAGCTGAAACCTGTCGCGTGAATTCTCTCTGGAATGCGGATGACGTCTCGGCTGCCCCGGAGTTGACCTCCCATCCCGATGTCGTATTCGTCCGTTGATGTCCTGCGTCAAAAGGGCTGAACGGGAGGGAATACCCACCTTCCGGTACCCGCGGTGACGGTGCGTGCGTCAACTGAATGTGTACGACAACGATGTGACGGACATTCATGTGCGACGGGCAGTGCAATGACCGGAATCGCCTTGCCGGAAGGACGCGGGATGCCGCCGCGCGGCGGCCGTTGGGCGGGCGGGTGCCCCGCGTCACAGGTGTGCGCCCCCGGTCTGCGGGGAAGGTGAGCCCTGCGGGGTCTCGGTGTCGGTGGCAGGTGGCACGATGGACGTCGCGGGGGCGCGGCTGCCGCTGTTCCCCCGGAACGATGAGGCGTCAGACCGAGGATGTGATCCCCAGTGGCCATCTCCCTGTCCGTGGTGCTCTTGTTGGCGATCATCATGGTCGTGCTCATCAGGGGCAAAACACTCAAAGTCGGACCGGCGATCATCGCCGCCCTGTTCGGCTTCTTCCTTGCTTCCACGGGCATGGCGCCCGCGATCACCAAGTTCCTGGACTCGCTGGCGGACACCATCAACCAGATCAACTTCTGACGGTGCGGGCCGGACGGCCCGATCCGCCCCCTGGGGAGTGGAGCTGACGCGGGCTCAGACGCCTGCGGGCGTCCGCTCCTGCGCGGTCCCGACGATGCGCCGCAGTGCCTCGGCGCGTTCCGCGGGGTCCGTCGCCGACAGCAGCGCGGCGAGCACCGCGATCCTGGCCTGTCCGGCGCGCAGTGTGCCGGCCAGTACGGCGCCGGCCGCCGCGAGGTCCACGGCGCCCCCGCCGGTGTAGATCGGCGCGACCGGCCCGGCCGCGACCCGGGTGCTCACGGCGACCAGCACGCCCGCGTCCACCGCCCGCCGCACGGCCTCGGTGAACTCGGGGGTGGCGTTGCCTGCGCCGGTGCCCACCAGCACGATGCCCTGGGCGCCGGCGGTCAGCGCGGCGTCGAAGAGCACCGGGTCGGCGTCCACGTGGTGCATCACGACGTCGACGCGCGGTGCCGGCGTCCCGGTGCCCGGGAGGGGCAGCGCGGCGGCCCGCGCGTGCGGCCCGTCCCAGGCGATCTCGCCGAACTTGACCCGCCCCAGCGGCCGTCCCGACGGGTCCGCGAAGGCCTGCACGTCCAGCGTGTGCGCCTTGACGGTGCCGCGGGCGGCGTGCACGAAACCGCCGAAGGCGATGACCACGCCGACGTCCTGGGCGGTCGCGGCGGTCAGCAGGGCGTCGTACAGATTGCCCGCGGCGTCGCCGTCGACGGCGTCCAGGGGCAGTTGGGCGCCGGTGAACACCACCGGTCGCCGGTCGTCGTGGTGGAGGTCCAGCAGGAAGGCGGACTCCTCCATGGTGTCGGTGCCGTGCGTGACCACGATGCCGTCCACGGCCGGGTCGGCCAGTACCTCGTGCACCGTGTGCAGCAGCAGCATCTGGTGGGCGGTGGTCAGCTGGGAGCTGTTCACCGTGAACAGGTCGCGGACGGTCACGTCGACGCCCTCGGGGACCGCTCCCGCCGCCAGCACCTCGCGGCCGGCGGCCTCGGCCGCGTAACCGACCCCCTGCCACCGGCTGGCGATCGTGCCGCCGGTGCCGATCACGACGATGTGCTTCACGTGTCCCTCGCTCGCGTGCGCGCCCAGTCAACCGCCGCAAGGATATGCGCAAGGTTCCGGCACGCGATTGCGAATCAGCCCGCGTAGATCGCGCAGGCGTGGTAGAAATCGCCGACATGGATGCCATCGACAGAAGTATCTTGCGCGAGCTCCAGGCGGACGGCCGGCTCACCAACCAGGAACTCGCCGCCCGCGTCGGGCTGACCCCCTCGCCCTGTCTGCGCCGGGTGCGGCAACTGGAGGAGGACGGCGTGATCCGGAGCTACCGCGCGGTGGTCGACCCGGCCGCCGTGGGCCGCGGCTTCGAGGTCTTCGCCTCCGTGGAGGTGCGCCGGGACCGCGTGTCCGTCGAGGCGTTCGAGACCCAGGTCCGGGCCACCCCGGACATCGTGGAGGCGTACCGGCTGTACGGCGCGCCCGGCTGCCTGCTGCGCATCGCCGTGAAGGACAGCGACGCCTACGAGCGCTTCTGGACCGAGACGCTGATCTCGCTGCCGGGGGTGAGCGAGGTCAACTCACAGATGATCATGAAACGCATCAAGGGGCCGCGGGGCGTGCCCGTCGAGTAGGCGGGCCGCGCTGTCAGGCGTCCCCGGCGGCCCCGGCGAAGACGGGCAGCGCCCGCACCAGGTCAGGGGGCAGGGCCAGGCCCTCCTCCGTGGACGGGTCGACCGCAAGCCACAGCTCGTCGGCCGGCCAGTTGGCGGCGAGTTCGGCAACGGATATCCGCAGCGCGGTCGCCGGGTCCCCGCCCGCCGCCACGAGCGTCTCCTCGGCCGTGAAGACCGGGATGTACTGGGTCCCGTCCTGCTCGATCACCGGCAGCGAGACGGCCCCCTCGGGACGCGCCGGCTCGCCCTCGGCCGGCGGCACCTGCGGCAGCAGGGCCGTCCTGCCCGCCAGGTCGGCCAGCACCGCCTCGGTCTCGGCGATCTGCTGCGCGGACGGCGCGTCCTCGGGCGGGGCCGCGTGCTCGAAGCTCTCGCCGGCCCGGTGGTTCTCGTGGGGCGTCGGGGCGTTCATGAAGTCTCCTCTCGGCCCTCCGCATCCACCTCGTCGGCGGGCGGCGGGGTCCAGTGGTACTCACGGGCGCCTGCCCGGGGGCCCGCCGCATAAGCGGCCCCCTTTGAACAATGTGGACGGCTGGCGGGCGTGCCCGGGGGGACGCACGATGAATGGGCTCCCGCAGGGTCCTCGGCTCCTTCCGCGAAAGGCGGGTGTCATGACCACCAACCCTCACCAGGATGCCGCCGGGATGCCGGCGGGATTCCTCGCCGCCTTGTCCAAAAGGGGCTGGCAGGTCCTTCTCACCGCAGGCGTCGCCGCGATCGTCCTCGGCGTCTGCGTCCTGGCGTGGCCCGGCGAGACGCTGCTCGTGATCGGTGTCCTGTTCGGGATCTACCTGCTGATCAGCGGCGTGTTCCAGCTGGCCGGCGCCTTCGGCCCGCACGTGCCGGGCGGAATGCGGGTGCTGCACTTCGTCACCGGCGCCCTGAGCATCCTGCTCGGCCTGATCTGCTTCCGCGGGGCCGCGCAGTCCCTGCTGCTGCTCGCCCTGTGGATCGGCTTTGGCTGGCTGCTGCGCGGCATCATGCTGGTCGCCGCGGCGGTCTCCACCGAGGGCCTGCCGGCCCGCGGCTGGCAGATCTTCTTCGGCGCGATCACCCTTGTGGCGGGCATCGTCCTGATCGTCTCGCCCTTCGGCTCCCTCGCCGCCCTCACCCTGGTCTCCGGAGTGTGGCTGGTCGTCCTCGGCGTCGCGGAGATCGTCCACGCCTTCCACATCCGCGCGCTGGCGGCCCACCACCGGCCGGGCCTCCCGGCGGCCCACCAGCCGGCCGGCTGAGCACCGCGGCCGAACGCCGTACGGGTGTCAGTGGCCCTTCCTAGACTCGGCGCATGGTCACCGAAGCGGACACCACACTGCGCGACGGACGCACCCTGCACTTCTACGACACCGGTCCGGCGGCGGGCGGCGACGGCCTCGCCGTCGCCTGGCTGCACGGCACGCCCAACGTGGGCGAGCCGCCGGAACCGCTCTTCGAGGCCGCGCGCAAGCGCGGCATCCGCTGGTTCTCGTACGACCGGCCCGGGTACGGCGGTTCCACCCCGCAGCCGGGCCGGGACATCGCGGCCGCGGCGGCGGACGTCGCCGCCGTCGCCGACGCCCTCGGCATCGGCCGGTTCGCCGTCCTCGGCCACTCCGGCGGAGGCCCGCACGCCCTGGCGTGCGCCGCGCTGCTCCCGGACCGCGTGGCCGCGACGGTCAGCGGGTCCGGCCTCGCCCCGTACGGCGCCGAGGGGCTCGACTGGCTCGCCGGGATGTGCCCGACGAGCGTGGCCGAGCTGAGCGCGTCGGCGGCGGGCCGGGGCCCGCTGGAGGAGTACCTGGCCACCAGTGAGTTCGACCCGGAGATGTTCACCCCCGCCGACCGCTCCGCGCTCGCTGCGGAATGGGCCTGGCTCGCCGGGGTGGCCGGCCGGGCACTGGAGGGCGGACCCGACGGCATGATCGACGACAACCTCGCCTACGTCGCCCCCTGGGGCTTCGACCCGGCCGGCGTCCGCACGCCCGTGCTCCTCCTCCACGGCGGGCAGGACCGCATGGTCCCGGCCGCTCACGCGACGTGGCTCGCCCGCCGCATGCCCACCGCCGAGTTGCGCGTCCTGCCGGAGGAGGGCCATGTCTCGGTGCTCGCCGCCGCTCCCGGGGTGCTCGACTGGCTCGCCGACCGGGCGGCGGAGGGCGGCGGCGCACCCGGTCGCTGATCCCGCGAACGTCCCCCCGGCGCACGGCGGTCGGCACCGGCGCACGTGGCGGATTGTCGATCTCCCGTGGCGGGAAACATGCGTTCGGGGAGAGTGTGACGGGGGGATGTGCCATGGGGTGGGGATCCGCGGCGTCCGGCACGGCCGATGACGCCGGTTTCTGGGACGGTTTCTGGCAGCAGTCGGGCGGCACCGCCGTGTGGGTGCTGGGCATCTTCGCGGTGATCGTGATCGTGGTCGCCGTACGCCTGGGCTCCGGCCTGCTGCTGCGGCACCGCAGCAACCGACTGCTGCCGGTGGTGGTCTCGGAGGACCGCGGCCTGCTCGGCGGCCAGGCGGGCGGCCACCGGGGCAACGGCGGCGGGCACGGCGCGGGGACGCCCGCCCCCGGCCACGCCGAGGAGCCCGCGCGCACGAGGGAACTGGCCGCGTACATCACGGAGCACATGGCCGCCGACGCGCTCGGCCCGCGCGTCCTGACCCCCGGCAGCGGCACGCCCACCGGCCCCGACCCGGCGCCGGAGACGACGTCCTCCCCGCACGGCTGGGTGGACGTGATGAAGCGCCTCGCCCTCTTCCGGCCGCGGGCGTACCACGTGATGCTGCACTGCCTGTCGGCCGACGACAAACCGCCCCGCTTCTCGGTCCGCGTCCTCTACATGCCCAAGAACACCGTGGTGGCCGCCACCATCATGGAGGGCGAGGAGACCGGCCCCGACGCCGCGGACGAGGAGGTCCGGCGGCGCGACCGCCGGCTGTACGAGCGCATCGCCTGCTACTGCACGGTGAAGATCCTCGGCGACCCGCGCTCGCAGGACCGCATCCCCCGCTGGGAGAGCTGGGGCGACGACTACGACTCGTACCGCTTCCACCGCATGGGCGTACGCGCGCAGGAGGAGGCGCTGGCGGCGAAGAAGCGCGGCGACCACGCCCAGGAGCTCGCCCACTACCGGCACGCGCTGCGGCACTACAAGGAGGCCGCCGCGCTGGTCCCCGGGAACCTCACCGTCCGGCTCCACCAGGCCGGTGTCCTGGAGCTCATGGGCCAGGACGGGGGCGCGGAGGAGCCCGCCGCCCACATCCAGCACGCCATCGAGATCTACGAGGACTGCATCCAGCTGTGGCCCGAGCACGTCGAGACCGCCTACCGGCTGTCCATCGCCTGCGCCGAGCAGAACCGCGCGCGGACCGGCGGCCGCCACCGGCCCGAGGACTACGAGCGCGACTCCCGTGAGCACCTGCGGCTGCTCCTGAACCGGCTGTCGTGGTCGGCGATCGCCCGCCGCTACGCCCGCACCTGGCTCCTCGGCCGCCGCAACCTCGGCGAACGCCGCTACTGGCGCCAGTGGTTCGCCATGGAGCGGCCCCGCCCGGCGCTGCGCACCCGCCGCCGTTCCTTCCTCGCGGCCGTGCGGATAGCCGAGGCCGCCGAGGAACTGCGGATGAACCGCAGGCCGGATCCCGACCGGCTGCGCGAGGCGTTCGCCACCGTGGCCGGCGAGGTGACGGGCGGTGTGTGGGCCCGCTGGGGCCGGCTGTGGGGCGGGCCCGACTGGGGGATGCGCCGCATGCTCCACGCCGACCACCGGCGGGGCGGCGGCCACGCGGGCGACGGCGCCCCCGCGCCGCGGCCGTGGCACCGCGGGGGACCCGGTGCGCGCACCCACGCCGAGGCGCTGATCACCGGCCCGGCCCCGGGCCACCGCGTGCCCAACCGCGCCTCCGCGGGATACCTGGTCTACTACAACGCCGCATGCTTCCTGAGTCTCGCGCTGAACGCGGCGCCCCCCGCGGGGTCGGTGACCTGGTCCGGCGACGAGTGGCGCGAGGACTGCGCCCGCGCGGCCGTCGCCCAGCTCAACTGCAGCCTCCGCGTCACCCGCAGCCAGTTCTCCGCCGCCTGGGCCGAACGCGACACCGATCTGCGCCCGTTGTTCACCGGCCGGCTGCGCGACGAGCCGCCGCCGGCTGGCGGACCGGCCACCGCCCTGCCCCGCTGGGCGCGCATCGGGCGCAACTGGGCGGGGTTCGCCGGGATCGACGTCGCGGACTGAGGGACCGGTACCGCCGCGGACGCGGTCGGCGTACGGCCCCGCGCTCCCGCGCCACGGGCGAACCGCCCACGGTGCGCGGAGACGTGCGGCGCGCACACCCTGGACCGCGATCACGGCGAACGTCTATCGTCCCTACTCGTGGACTGGTGGGGATCGTTGGGGCTGGAGCGCGGCCGTCTCGTGCACTTCCTTCTCGCCTGCGGGCTGTGCGTGCTCGCGCTGCTGCTCACCGCCGTGACCTGGCTGTCGGGCCCGGACTCCGTGCCCCGTGCCGCCATGGCCGCTCTCGTGCTCCCCGTCTTCCCGGTCTTCGGCGCCGCGCTCTTCCGCGCCCTGCACTCCGGCAGCGCCGCGAGGCTCCTCGGCCGGGGGAACGGGGGACGGCTGCTGTGGTTCGTGTGGGACCTGCCCGCACGCCTGAAGTGGTTCTACGCCGTGGTGTTCGCGCTGTCCGTGCTGGGCTTCGCCGGAGCGGGCACCGAGGACGTCAGGACGGACGCGCACGGTGTCCACTACGTCGTCCGGAAGGACGCCGCGGACCCGCGCGGCGAACGGGTCGTCCTGACCGACGCCGAGTACGACAGGGCCGAGTGGCGGCCCCTCACCGCCGGAGTCGCGATCTTCTACGCCATGAGCAGCTTCGTCGTCCTGGCGGCCGCGTCGCTCCAGCCCTTCGAGTTCGCGGAGACGGACCCGGAACGGCCGTGGTGACCCGCACCGCCGGCGCGCACGCAGGGACCGAAGGAACGTCCTCCGCGCGCGCAGCCCGGGGCGACGTGGCGTCTCAGGCCGGGCGGGCGGCGGAGATGCCGCCGTCCACGGGGAGCGTGATGCCGTGGACCATGGCCGCGTCATCGCTGACCAGGTACAGGACGCCCTTGGCGATGTCGTCCGGCCGCACGACGACGCCCGCCGGGGTGGCGGCCGTCATCGCGTCGAGCTCCGCACGGGCCGCCTCGTTGCCCGGCGTGAGGGTCGCCCCGGGCGCGACGGTGTTCACCCGCACGCCGCGCGGCCCGTACTCCGCGGCCCAATTGCGGGTGAGCTGCTCGTCGGCCGCCTTGGTCGCGGTGTACATCGCCGCATAGGGGGTGCCGACCCGGGCCATCCAGGAGCCGACGGTGACGACGGCGCCGCCGCCCCGGGCGGCCATGGCTGGCGCCAGCGCAGCCACGAGCACGTGAGGGGCGCGGAGGTTGACCGCGAGCATGGCGTCGAGGTCCGCGTCCGGCAGGTCCTCGGTGCGCGTCGCCGGGTAGATGCCCGCGTTGTTGACCAGGATGTCGACGCGTCCGCCGAGCACGTCCGCCGCCCGCGCGGCGAAGGCGCGCAACTGCGCGTAGCCGCCTGCCAGATCCGCCGCGACGAAGTCCGCGCGGCCGCCCGCCCCGCGGATCTCGTCGACGACGCGTGCTCCGCCCGCCGCCTGCCGGCCGCTGACGACGACGTGCGCGCCCTCTCCGGCCAGGACGCGGGCGATCGCCGCGCCGATCCCGCTGGTCGATCCGGTGACGAGCGCGGTGCGGCCGGCCAGCCGGGATCCGGGGGCGGAGGCGGTGCTGTGGTTCGTGTGAAGGGAAGTAGTCATGCCTTCCGTTCTAGGACGCCTCGCGGACATCGGGCCAGGTCAGGAGGAACCTGGGCACGGCAGGACCACCCAGGACGCCGGGAGGCCGCCTACGCTGGAGCCATGCCACGCGACCGCGCCGCGCTCGGGGCGTTCCTGCGCTCCCGCCGGGACCGCCTCACCCCCTCCCAGGCGGGCATCGAGGCCTTCCCCGGGGCCCGCCGGGTGCCGGGGCTGCGGCGCGAGGAACTGGCCGTGCTGGCGGGCCTGAGCCCGGACTACTACAGCCGGCTCGAACAGGGACGCCAGGCCAACATCTCCCCCGAGGTGCTCGACGCGCTGGCCCGGGCGCTGCGCCTGGACGAGGTCGAGCACGCGCACCTCCGCGACCTCGCGGCGCCCACCGCGTGGCGCCGCGCCGCGGCCTCGCGGGTCGCCCAGCGACCCGATCCCGGGCTGTTGCGGCTGATGCAGACGCTCGACCACGTCCCGGTGCTGCTGCTCGGCCTGCGCGGCGAGGTCCTGGCGCGCAACGCCCTGCTGGTGGAGGTGCTGGGCCGTCCGCTGGAGCCCGGGACGTCCTTCGTCCGCTTCATGTTCCAGGACCCGGCCGCGCGCGAACGGATCGTGAACTGGGCGGACTTCGCCTCGGCCACCGTCGCCACGATGCGCCGGGAGATCGCCCGCCGCCCGGGGGACGGCCGCCTCACCGCGCTCGTGGACGAGTTGCGGGCGACCGACGAGGACGTCGCCCGCTGGTGGGACGACCACGCCGTGCGCGACTACGCGTCGGTGACCAAGCGCGTCCAGCATCCCGCCGCCGGTCCGATGACCTTCCGGATCGAGATCGTGTGCGCGCCGCACGAGCCGGACCAGCGCCTTGTCGTCTACACCGCCGAACCGGACTCCCCCACCGCCCGCGTCCTGCCGATGCTGGCCGGCTGGAACGCCGTGTCCCGCGCGTGACCGGCGACGCCCCGGCGTTCTCTCAGGACGACGCCATCAGGGCACGCCGGTAGCGGAGCCGGAAGAACCGCTGCGCCACGAGCAGCACCGGGAACAGCGGCCGCCACGGACCGTCCGGAGCGGCACGGGTCAGGGAGCGGATCGTCAGCGCGACCGTGCCGTCGGGGGAGCGGTGGACGACGAAGGCCTCCTCGCCGCGGACGGGATGCCCGGGCAGAGTGCCGTACGCGAAGCCGCAGCGATCCGGCAGGTCCACCACCGCCACGACGCGCACCGGCTCCCGCACCGTGAACGGGCCGCGGCCCGCGGTGATCCGGTACTCGGCCCCCACGGTGACGCGCTCCCCGGCCCCCGCGCAGCCCGTGACGGTGAAGCCGCTGCGCCGCTTGACCTCCCAGTGCAGCACCGCGTCGGCGGCCGCACGCCAGTCCCGCTCCCCGTGACCGATGACGACGGTGCACGCGTACGGGCGCAGGCCCGTGCGCCCGGCCGCCCAGTGCTCCTCGGCCGGTCGCGTCGCGCCGACGGAGCCGTAGGTGAGGCCGTTTGCGCGGTGAGGGGGCATGGCACTTCCGGCCGGACGGTGAACGGATGACGGTGGTGATGCCTGCACGCTACAGCCCGTTCGGTGGATCACCTGCGGCGCGTTCGTTTGTCCTTCACCTGTCCGTCGCCCCGGCGTGCGGCGAGGCGCGCATTCTTGCGCGATGCGGTCGGGCTCAGGGGGTGGGCCCCCGATCGCGCCGCGGGCACGGACACCGTGCGCCGTGACAGGGGGGAGCGGGGCAGCGTGGCACCACGCACGAACAGGCGAAACCCGCCTCATCCCCTCAGCGACCACGTCGGCCCGCACGCGACCGCACCGACCAGGAGTCCTTCACCATGCCCGGCTCGCTTCCGGCATTTCTCGCGCGTCTGAGAGTCGTCACCGCTCTCACCCTTCTGGCCGGCGTCCTGTTCGGCGCCGGCCCGGCAACAGCCGCCACGTACGTGCCGATCTCGGGCGCCGGGTCGACCTGGAGCCAGAACGCGCTCGACCAGTGGCGGGCCTACGTCAAGCAGTACGGCATGACGGTGAGCTACAGCGGCACCGGTTCCTCCGACGGCCGCAACCAGTACCGCAACGGCACGGTGGACTACGCCGTTTCCGAGATCCCCTACGGTGTCGACGACTCGGGCACCGACGCGCCGCCGTCCCGCAACTTCGCCTACCTGCCGATCACGGCCGGTGGCACGTCCTTCCTCTACAACCTCACCATCGACGGCATGCGGGTGACCGACCTGCGGCTGTCCGGCGACGTCATCACCAAGATCTTCACCGGCCGGATCACGAGCTGGAACGACCCCGCCATCAAGGCCGACAACCCCGCGATCGCCGCCAAGCTGCCCGACCGCCCGGTCGTCCCTGTGGTGCGTTCCGACGGCTCGGGCAGCACGGCGCAGTTCAGCACCTGGATGAGCAGGCAGTACCCGTCCCTGTGGAACGACTACTGCGCCCGGGCCGGCCGCAGCACCCCCTGCGGGACGACCTCGGACTACCCGCTGGCGCCGGGCACCGGCGTCATTGCCCAGGCGGGCTCGAACGGCGTCGCCGGCTACGTGGCACAGGCCCGCAACGCGGGCACCATCACGTACGTCGAGTACTCGTACGCGAAGTACACCACCGGCTACCCGGTCGCCAAGGTGCTCAACAAGGCCGGGTACTACGTCGCGCCCACGCCGCGGAACGTCGCGGTGGCGCTGACGAAGGCGCGGATCGGCCAGGACACGACGCAGAACCTCGACGCTGTCTACAACAACACCGACCCGCGTGCCTATCCGCTCTCCAGCTACAGCTACATGATCGTCCCGACCGCCTTGGAGTCGCACTTCACCGCCCAGAAGGGCCAGGCCCTGGGCGCCTTCGCGTACTACTTCCTCTGCCAGGGCCAGCAGAACGTGGACGACCTCGGTTATTCGCCCCTGCCGGTCAACCTCGTGCAGGCCGGTCTGCAACAGGTCCGCAAGATCCCCGGCGTCAACGTCGAGTCGATCGACATCAGCAACTGCCGCAACCCCACCTACTCGGCCGACGGCACCAACCCGTTCGTCACGACGGCCCCTTACCCGTCCGATTGCGACCGGGTGGACAGCGGTCCCTCGTGCGACGGGCCCGCCCTTGGCGCGGAGCAGTTGATCAGGACGACGCTCGAACCCGGGGCGCTCGTGATGTCCGTCGCGGGCGACCCGCACGTGGAGCTGCCGACCCCGCTGCTCGACGAGTCGGGCGAGTTCCTGCACACCTCGGGTCAGATGGCCCCGGTCACCGTCACCGACACCCGCCCGGGCGAGTACATGTGGGTCGTCAGCGCCCAGGCAGGCGACTTCACCGACCCGGCCGGCCACGTCATCGACGCGAGCCACTTGACCTGGGCCCCCACCGTCCTGGACCACGGCAACGTCCACACGGTCATCGCGGGCGACCCGGTCGCTCCCGGAGGCACCGGCCTCAAGGACGCCCGGACCCTGGCCATGGGCATCGGCCTCGGCACCACGGAACTCGGCGCCAGACTCGACCTGGACGCCCCGACCTTCACCCCGGCCGGCACGTACACCGCGGTCCTCACGCTGACCGCCATCTGATCCGCACCCACGGAAGGGCTCGTGTCCGCCGCACGCTCGTTGCGGCGGGCGCGCGGCCCTGACACCGGGACCGCCTCCGCACACCGCGGACCTCGCTGTTACGTTGCGGCGCATGGGGAGACGGTGGGGACACGCAACGGCCTGCACGCTGCTACTGACGGCATTGGGATGTGCCGCGCCAGCCGGTGTACCGGCGTCGGTCGACGGGCAGGTCCCGAGCCGGGCCGCCCCGGCCGTCACGCCCTCCCCGGCCCCGACTCCCCCCACTACCCCTGTCACGCGCCCGTCCGCCACCGCGGCGGCCTTGCCGACCCTCTCCGCGACAACCGCGGCTGCAACGGCAACGACGCCCACGACCCCCGAGATCCGGGACTGCTCGGCCCCCGACCTCACCGCCTCGACCGCGTACCCGGGGCTGTTCTCGGGCCAGTACGGGGAACAGACCGTCACCAGAGTCCTGCTGCGCAACGCGGGCCGGTCGACGTGCCGGCTCAACGGCTGGCCCGGTCTGATCTTCTACGGCTACGACATGGTGTCGATCTGCCTCCCCGGGCCCACCCCGCACACCCGGTCGTGTCCGCCGGGAACAAGACTGAACGAACAGCGGCGTCTCACAACGGTCCGCTCGCGGCTGCGGCCGCCTGCGGACGTCGTGCTCTCCCCCGGGCACAGCACGTCCTTCGACTTGCTGTGGCTCAACTCGTTGTCCATCGACTGCTCTCACCCGGTCCCCGAATCGCCGCTCAGAGCCGAGGTCAGGGTCCCCCACGACGCACGCCCCGTCGTCCTCTCGAAGCCCGGTCTGCAGCCGTGCGACGGGCTCATCGAGGTCACCACGTTCGGGACCCGGCTGGCCACCCACCAGTGACGCAGGGCGTGGCGGCCGTACCGCGTGTCAGTCCCCGGAGAAGCCGAAGAAGCCCACATGGGTGGGCCGGTCGTCGGTGTGGAGGAGCACGCAGAAGCCCGTCCAGCGCGCCCGGAGTTCACCCAGCAGCGTCGTGTCCTCCTCGCCCGGCCGCCTTGTGTCCATCGCCTCGTACGACCGGGCCAGCGCGTCATTGAACTGGTCGACGGTCGGACGTTCGGTGCCGAAGTGATGCATGAGCGGGGCGGGAGCCAGCGGCCGAATCGTGCCGTGCTCGGGCGATCGAGGATTGCGCCGGCGCCTCTTCGTCTCGACGACGCGTTCGATGTCCAGGATCGAGTGCGTGCCCTCCTCGCCCATGAACTCCTCGTCGGCGTAGAGCTCCTGAAGGCTCCCGTACTCCTCGCCGCCGCCGTAGAGCTCCTGGAACACCTCGCCGTGCAGGGCTGTCAGCGTCGCCCGGAGGCTTCCTCGGTACGCAGTGACGTAGTCCCACCCGCTGGCACCCATGGCTCGCCTTTCGTGGTTCTCGACCGGTGGCGGTCACCGTAGGTGCCGGGTACGACAAGGGGGGATCAACCGCGGCTTGAGCCGTACGGGCGACGGCTTGCGCGGTTCAGCGGGCCCGGCGACGGGCGTCGCGAACGTCACGGACGAGCGTGTGGACTGCGGCGGCGGAGGTGGCGGCCGCAACGGCCGGCCACACGAGGGAAGCCCCCGACAGGGAGTCCCGGACGAAGACGCCCAGAAGCCCCAGGCCGACGAGAGCGCCGAATGCCGAGAGCGCGATGCGGTGTGTCACGCCCACATCATGACGGCCGACGTGACCCGTGTGGCACGTGCGTGGCACGGCGTCCCGGACCGGACCGGGAACGACGAAGGCCCAGGCCGGGGAAAACCTCCCCTGACCTGGGCCTTCGCCTCACAGAGCGGGCGACGGGAATCGAACCCGCGTAGCCAGTTTGGAAGACTGGGGCTCTACCATTGAGCTACGCCCGCAACGGCCAGTCATTCTGGCACACCGCATCGTAGCCGATCGACCTGGCTTCCGCGCACCCGCATATATGGGCGCCAGGGTGTGCGGGGGCATGTACTCTACGTGTCGCACCGACGGGGTGTGGCGCAGCTTGGTAGCGCGTCCGCTTTGGGAGCGGAAGGTCGTCGGTTCGAATCCGGCCACCCCGACCAGTCCCCGGCGCCATGCGCCGGAGAGGCCCGGCCGCACGTTTGTGGTACCGGTAGGATGGGTTGTCGGCCACCCGGCATGCGACCGCATTCGCCGAATCCGCATGATCACCGAGCGGCCGCCCATCAACGTAAAGCCCCCAAGGAGACCCAACCGTGAAGAGCGCCGTCGAGACTCTGAACCCGACCCGGGTTCGACTCACTGTCGAGGTGCCCTTCGAGGAGCTCAAGCCCAGCCTCGACGCGGCGTACAAGAAGATCAACCAGCAGGTCACGGTGCCGGGCTTCCGTAAGGGCAAGATCCCCGCGCGTGTCATCGACCAGCGGTTCGGCCGCGGCGCGGTCCTCGAAGAGGCCATCAACGACGCCCTGCCGAAGTTCTACACGGAGGCTGTCAACGAGGGCGAGCTCAACGTCCTGGGCCAGCCCGAGGTCGACATCACCGAGTTCAACGACGGTGAGGAACTGAAGTTCACCGCCGAGGTGGACATCCGTCCGGTCATCGAGATCCCGGACTACTCCGGCATCGAGGTCACCGTCGACCCCATCGAGGTGTCGGACGAGGACGTCGAGAAGTCCCTGGAGCAGCTGCGCGAGCGCTTCGCGTCCACCACGGTGGTCGAGCGCGCCGCCGCCGACGGTGACGTCGTCGTCGTGGACCTGGAGGCCAAGGTCGACGGCGAGGTGCTGGAGGACGGCGTCGCCAAGGGCGTCAGCTACACCATCGGCTCGGGCGAGCTGCTCGACGGCATCGACGAGGCCGTGACCGGCGTCGAGGCCGGCGGCTCCGCCACCTTCTCCTCCGAGCTCAAGGGCGGCTCCGCGGCCGGGCAGACGGCCGAGGTCAAGGTCGACGTGACCTCCGTCCAGTCCCGCGAGCTGCCGGAGCTGGACGACGACTTCGCCCAGCTGGCCAGCGAGTTCGACACGCTGGAGGAGCTGCGCGCCGACGCCGTCAAGCGCCAGGAGCGCATCAAGCAGTACGACCAGGCCACCCAGGCGCAGGAGAAGGTGCTCGACGCCCTCCTGGAGCTGGTGGAGATCCCGCTGCCGGAGAAGCTCCTCACCGACGAGATCGAGACCCGCACGCACAACCTGGAGCACCACCAGTTCCCGGCCCTCGGCCTGGACTGGGACACGTTCCTGGAGCGCGAGGGCAAGACCCGCGAGGAGTACGACGCGGAGATCGAGTCGCAGGCGAAGAAGGGCATCAAGACCCAGTTCGTGCTGGACGAGCTGGTCTCCAAGGAGAAGCTGTCGGTCAACCAGGAGGAGCTCACCGAGCACCTCATGCGCCGTGCCGCCTCCTCGGGCATGAGCCCCGACCAGTTCGCCCAGGCCGTCGTCGAGGGCGGCCAGGTGCCGCTGCTGGTGGGCGAGGTCGCCCGCGGCAAGGCGCTGGCGCTGGTGGTCGAGGCCGCGACGGTCAAGGACACCAACGGCGAGGTCGTCGACCTGGAGGACGAGGAGGACGACACCGACGAGACCGGCGAGACGGTCGAGGCGTCCTCCGAGGCCGCCGGCGAGCCCGCGGCCGAGGCGAAGAAGGACGACGCCGAGGCCTGAGCCCCGCGCCGCCCGATGCGTCGTAGAACGGGCCCGGACGCCCTCCGCGTCCGGGCCCGTTCTGCTCGGGTTCGCTCACGGCGTAGGGCCAGCCTGCGCTCACAGCGAACAGTTTCGCGTGGGGGATTGCCGGGCCCCACCTGCGCGTTAGGGTCCGTAAGTACGAGGGCCCGTGCCCTACGAGAAGTCCCTGAGACGGCTCACCGCCGTCCGACAACGAGCAGGTGGATACGTGACGACTCCGATGCCTTCCGCCGCCGGCGAGCCGACCATCGGTGGCCTCGGCGACCAGGTCTACAACCGGCTGCTCGGCGAGCGGATCATCTTCCTCGGCCAGCCTGTTGACGACGACATCGCCAACAAGATCACCGCGCAGCTGCTCCTCCTTGCCGCCGAACCGGACAAGGACATCTACCTCTACATCAACAGCCCCGGCGGTTCCGTGACCGCGGGCATGGCGATCTACGACACCATGCAGTTCATCAAGAACGACGTGGTCACCATCGCCATGGGCCTGGCCGCCTCCATGGGCCAGTTCCTCCTGACGGCCGGTACGCCGGGCAAGCGCTTCGCGCTGCCGAACACCGACATCCTGATGCACCAGCCGTCCGCCGGCCTCGCCGGTTCGGCGTCCGACATCAAGATCCACGCCGAGCAGCTCCTGCGCACCAAGAAGCGCATGGCCGAGCTGATCGCGCAGCACTCCGGCCGTAGTGTCGAGGAGATCACCCGCGACTCCGACCGCGACCGCTGGTACTCCGCGGACGCGGCCAAGGAGTACGGCCTGATCGACGACGTCATCACGCACGCGGTGAACGTACCGGGCGGCGGCGGCACGGGCGCCTGACCGGGCCTGAGCCCGATCAGCCCCGCAGGACCGACCCCAGCCCACTGCTCATCATCAGGACGGTGAACGTGACCACCCAGAACTTCCCCGGCAGCGGTATGTACGACCGTATGAGCGCCGCCGAGGCCCGCTATGTCGTCCCGCGCTTCATCGAGCGCACCTCCCAGGGCGTTCGCGAGTACGACCCGTACGCGAAGCTCTTCGAGGAGCGCGTGATCTTCCTGGGCGTGCAGATCGACGACGCGTCCGCCAACGACGTCATGGCGCAGCTGCTGTGCCTGGAGTCGATGGACCCGGACCGCGACATCTCGGTCTACATCAACAGCCCCGGCGGCTCCTTCACGGCGCTGACCGCCATCTACGACACGATGCAGTTCGTCAAGCCGGACATCCAGACGGTCTGCATGGGCCAGGCGGCGTCCGCCGCGGCCGTGCTGCTGGCCGCCGGTACGCCCGGCAAGCGCATGGCGCTGCCGAACGCCCGCATCCTGATCCACCAGCCGTACAGCGAGACGGGTCGCGGTCAGGTCTCCGACCTGGAGATCGCCGCGAACGAGATCCTGCGCATGCGTGCGCAGCTGGAGGAGATGCTCGCCAAGCACTCCAGCACCCCGATCGAGAAGATCCGCGACGACATCGAGCGCGACAAGATCCTCACCGCCGAGGAGGCCCTCTCCTACGGTCTGGTCGACCAGATCGTCTCGACTCGCAAGAGTTCGAGCGTCGCGGTCTGAGGACCGCAAGAGGCCCTGTGGGCCTCTTGAGGCACGAAAGTCCCTTCTTGGGGCGGCAGGGTTGTGCAGGTCACGACCCAGTCGTCCCAAGGGGGGCCCGCACTGGGGGCGCGGCAAGGTACCGTCGATAGGCAAGCACCAGGACTCGTCGAACTGACGGGACCCAGGCGAAGGGGAAGCACCTCGTGGCACGCATCGGTGACGGCGGCGACCTGCTCAAGTGCTCGTTCTGCGGAAAGAGCCAGAAGCAGGTGAAGAAGCTCATCGCAGGGCCCGGTGTGTACATCTGCGACGAGTGCATCGATCTCTGCAACGAGATCATCGAGGAGGAGCTCGCCGAGTCCTCCGAGGTGCGCTGGGAGGATCTCCCCAAGCCGCGTGAGATCTACGAGTTCCTGGAGAGCTACGTCGTCGGCCAGGAGCCGGCGAAGAAGGCGCTCTCCGTCGCGGTCTACAACCATTACAAGCGCGTGCAGGCCGGCGAGAACAGCGGCGGGCGCGGTCACGACGACGGCATCGAACTCGCCAAGTCGAACATCCTGCTGCTGGGCCCCACGGGCTCCGGCAAGACCCTGCTGGCGCAGACCCTGGCCCGGATGCTCAACGTGCCGTTCGCGATCGCGGACGCCACGGCGCTGACCGAGGCCGGCTACGTCGGTGAGGACGTCGAGAACATCCTGCTGAAGCTGATCCAGGCGGCCGACTACGACGTCAAGAAGGCCGAGACCGGGATCATCTACATCGACGAGATCGACAAGGTCGCCCGGAAGAGCGAGAACCCGTCGATCACCCGCGACGTCTCGGGCGAGGGCGTGCAGCAGGCGCTGCTGAAGATCCTGGAGGGCACGACGGCCTCGGTGCCGCCGCAGGGCGGGCGCAAGCACCCGCACCAGGAGTTCATCCAGATCGACACGACCAACGTGCTCTTCATCGTGGGCGGCGCCTTCGCCGGCCTGGAGAAGATCATCGAGTCCCGCGCGGGCGCCAAGGGCATCGGCTTCGGCGCGACCATCCGCTCCAAGCGCGAGATGGACGCGGCCGACCAGTTCTCCGAGGTCATGCCCGAGGACCTGGTCAAGTTCGGCATGATCCCCGAGTTCATCGGCCGTCTGCCGGTCATCACCAGCGTGCACAATCTCGACCGCGAGGCGCTGCTGCAGATCCTCGTCGAGCCGCGCAACGCACTGGTCAAGCAGTACCAGCGGCTGTTCGAGCTCGACGGTGTCGAGCTCGAGTTCGAGCGCACCGCCCTGGAGGCCATCGCGGACCAGGCCATCCTCCGCCAGACCGGCGCGCGGGGTCTGCGCGCCATCATGGAGGAGGTGCTGATGTCGGTCATGTACGAGGTGCCGTCCCGCAAGGACGTCGCCCGCGTGGTCATCACCGAGGACGTCGTTCACTCCAATGTGAACCCCACCCTGGTGCCGCGCGAGCCGCGCATCATCGGCAAGGGCGAGCAGAAGAGCGCGTAACGCTCCCGCCGTACACGTGAAGGGGGCGCCCGGCGAAGGCCGGGCGCCCCCTTTCGCGTTGGCGCGGTGCTACTTCTTGACCCGGACCTCGTCGCGGATCTTCACGGTGCTGTCGGCCCACTCGGCGACCGAGGGGGTCCGGGTGGTGCCGAGGATGTCCAGGTTCATGTTCATCGCCATGGCGACCGTGCTGTCGTCGGCCCAGGCGCAGTATGGGAACGTGACGCCGCCGGAACCGAAGGTGCCGCACTTCATGACGGCCCCGTCGAAGCCCGCCGGGTGCTGCTCGGTGGGCTCCTGCCCCGCCGAGGAGGCGGCGCTGTTCTTGAAGCCGGTCAGCATCGCGTCGAGGGCGGCGCCGGGGTCGGTGATGTCGCCGTAGGCACCGGAGACGACCAGCTGGGAGTTCGAGGAGTTCTTGTACGCGCCCGAGACCGTCTTGGCGCTCTTGATGCCCGCGTCGTTCCCCGACTCGCCGTTGCTCAGCCCGGAGTTGGCGCCGTTGGACGCGTCCTTGGTGTATTCGCCGCCCAGCAGCGTGGCCGGCATCGACAGCGTGTAGTCGCCGCCGCCGCCGCCGCCACCGAGGCCGCCGCCGTTGCCGCCCAGCAGGAACACCAGCCCGCCGCCGATCAGGGCGATCGCGAGGACGACCCCGATGACGATGCCGGCCACCTTGCCCTTGCCGCCGCCGGAGGGCGGGGGAGGGGGCGGGGCGCCCCAGGCACCGGGCTGCTGACCCCACGCACCGGGCTGCTGCGGGATGCCGCCCTGCGGGGGCTGCGCGGGCTGCGGCGGGTAGCCGTAACCGTCCTGCGGCGCGCTTCCGTAGCCGGGCGGGACCTGCGGCTGGGGCTGGGTGGGCGGCTGCGGGGGAGGGCCGTAGCCGGGCTGGCCTCCCCAACCCGGCTGGGGAGGCGGCTGGTTGAAGCTCATGCGGGGGTCCCCTCGTTGTTCACTGCTGTCTGGTGCTCATCCTGGCGCTTGTTTAACCCGCCTTTACGTCCGGGCCGTCAGGAATCGGTAACAAGAACGTACGGACGTCCGGTTGGCATCATTCAGGGCGAACCGGCGCCGCCGTGCGGCCGTCGACCGTCCGTCCCGCTGCCCGCCCCGCCCCGCCCCGTTGCGCGGCGACCGGGCAGGCGCCCGCGGACCTCCCCCTACCCTTGTCCGTGTACGGTCACTCCTTCGGGTTCCGGTCCCGCCCGTGCCCCGCGGCGGCAGGGGATTCGTTGGCGGGGCGGCCGCGCCCGTAAACTGAGCGCCGTGACCGACAACACTCAGCAGGCCGCCGCGAGCGGGCCGAACAGCGCGATCCCCGAACTGCCGACCCAGTACGCGCCGGCCGAGGTAGAGGGGCCGCTGTACGAGCGCTGGGTAGAGCGCGGTTACTTCGAGGCGGACGCCAAGAGCGACAAGCCGCCGTACACCGTCGTCATCCCGCCGCCCAACGTCACCGGCAGCCTCCACCTCGGCCACGCCTTCGAGCACACGCTGATCGACGCCCTCACCCGACGCAAGCGCATGCAGGGCTTCGAGACGCTGTGGCAGCCCGGCATGGACCACGCCGGCATCGCCACCCAGAACGTCGTGGAGCGCGAACTCGCCAAGGAGGGCAAGTCCCGCCACGACCTCGGGCGCGAGGCCTTCGTCGAGCGCGTGTGGCAGTGGAAGGCGGAGTCCGGCGGCCAGATCTCCGGGCAGATGCGCCGCCTCGGCGACGGCGTCGCCTGGTCGCGCGAGCGCTTCACCATGGACGAGGGACTGTCCCAGGCCGTCCAGACCATCTTCAAGAAGCTCTACGACGACGAGCTGATCTACCGCGCCGAGCGGATCATCAACTGGTGCCCGCGCTGCCTGACCGCCATCTCGGACATCGAGGTGGAGTACCAGGACGACGAGGGCGAGCTGGTCTCCATCCGCTACGGCGAGGGCGATGCGTCGATCGTCGTGGCCACCACCCGCGCCGAGACGATGCTCGGCGACACCGCGGTCGCCGTCCACCCCGAGGACCCGCGCTACCGCCACCTGGTCGGCACCGAGATCGAACTGCCGCTCACCGGCCGCCGCATCCCGATCGTCGCCGACGAGCACGTGGACCCCGCGTTCGGCACCGGCGCCGTCAAGGTGACCCCGGCGCACGACCCCAACGACTTCGAGATCGGCCAGCGCCACGGCCTGCCGAACCTCGCCGTCATGGACGAGCACGCGATCATCACCACGCACGGCCCCTTCCAGGGCCTGGACCGGCTGGAGGCGCGCAGCGCCATCGTCGCCGCGCTGCGCGCCGAGGGCCGCATCGTCGCCGAGAAGCGCCCCTACACCCACTCCGTCGGGCACTGCTCGCGCTGCAAGACCACCATCGAGCCGCGGCTGTCCATGCAGTGGTGGGTCAAGGTCGCCCCGCTCGCCAAGGCCGCCGGTGACGCGGTCCGCGACGGCCGGGTCGCCATCCACCCGCAGGAGATGGAGAAGCGCTACTTCGACTGGGTCGACAACCTCCACGACTGGTGCATCTCGCGCCAGCTGTGGTGGGGCCACCGCATCCCGGTCTGGTACGGGCCGAACGGCGAGGTCGTCTGCGTCGGCCCGGACGAGCAGCCCCCGTCCGGGGACGGGTGGACGCAGGACACCGACGTCCTGGACACCTGGTTCTCCTCCGGCCTGTGGCCCTTCTCCACCCTCGGCTGGCCCGGGCGGACCGAGAGCCTGGAGAAGTTCTATCCGAACTCCGTCCTGGTCACCGGCTACGACATCCTCTTCTTCTGGGTCGCCCGGATGATGATGTTCGGCCTCTACGCGATGGACGGGACCCCGCCGTTCCACACCATCGCCCTGCACGGCATGGTCCGTGACCAGAACGGCAAGAAGATGTCGAAGTCCTTCGGCAACGTGGTCAATCCGCTGGACTGGATGGACAAGTACGGCTCCGACGCGCTGCGTTTCACCCTCGCGCGCGGCGCCAACCCCGGCACCGACGTGCCGATCGGCGAGGACTGGGTCCAGGGCTCCCGCAACTTCACCAACAAGATCTGGAACGCCACGCGCTTCGCGCTGATGAACGGCGCCACGGTCGAGGGCGCACTGCCCGCGCCGCAGGAGATGTCGGCGACCGACCGCTGGATCCTGTCGCGGCTGGAGTCCACGGTGGCCGAGGTCGACGCGCTCTACGACGACTACCAGTTCGCCAAGCTCAGCGACGTCCTGTTCCACTTCGCGTGGGACGAGGTGTTCGACTGGTACGTGGAGCTGTCCAAGACCACCTTCATGGCGGGCGGCCGGTCCGCCGAGGTGTCGCGGCGGGTCCTCGGCGAGGTGCTGGACAAGCTGCTGCGGGTGCTGCACCCCGTCGTCCCGTTCGTCACCGAGACGCTGTGGACGACGCTGACCGGCCGCGAGACGCTCGTGACCGCCGACTGGCCGCAGGACTCCGGCTTCCGCGACGCGGCCGCCGAGAAGGAGATCGGCGCCGTCCAGTCGCTGGTCACCGAGGTCCGCCGGTTCCGTGCCGACCAGGGCCTCCAGCCGGGCCAGCGGGTCCCCGCCCGCCTGGACCTGGCCGGTACCGGCCTGGACGCCCACGAGGCCGCGGTGCGCCAGCTGCTGCGCCTCCAGCCGGAGGGCGAGGGCTTCGCGGCCACCGCCACCCTGCCGGTCGCGGGCGCCACGGTCGCGCTCGACCTGTCCGGTGTCATCGACGTCGAGGCCGAGCGCAAGCGGCTCGCCAAGGACCTCGCGGCGGCGGAGAAGGAGAAGGCGCAGGCCACGGCCAAGCTCGGCAACGAGGCGTTCCTGGCCAAGGCGCCCGATCCGGTGGTCGCCAAGATCCGCACCCGGCTGGAGACGGCCGAGGCGGACATCGCCCGCATCACCGCCCAGCTGGCCGGACTGCCGCAGGCATGACCGGGAGCCGTGGGCGGGCGCGAGTGCCCGCCCACGGCCCGGACCGCTCCGCCCGGTTCGTAGACTGGTGGCGTGAGTACTTCGCGCCCCGGCAACGGCCACGACCCCCACCCCGACCCCGAGGGTGACGCCCTCTCCGACCCGCTGACCGCGCTCGGCCTGAACGCCGGTGCCGGCGAGGCCGGTGACGCCGACGCCGACGAGGGGGCCGAGGGGGCCGGCCCCGTCCGCGAGGCGGATCTCGCGGTCATCGAGGCGGGCAGCCGCACCCTGCGGACCGGCGGGCCGGTGCCCCCGGACGACGACATCCCCGGCCGTCCGGCCGACCCGGAGCTGGACAAGGCCCTGCGCGAGGTCGAGACGGAGCTGGCGGGCCGCTGGCCGGAGACCAAGCTGGAGCCGTCGCTGGACCGCATGACGGCCCTGATGGACATCCTGGGCGAGCCGCAGCGCTCGTACCCCTCGGTCCACATCACCGGCACCAACGGCAAGACCAGCACCGCGCGCATGATCGAGCGGCTGCTGCTCGCCTTCGACCTGCGCACCGGCCGGTACACCAGCCCGCACGTGCAGTCGGTGACCGAGCGCATCAGCCTGGACGGGCGGCCGATCGCGCCGGAGCGGTTCATCGAGACCTACCGCGACCTCCAGCCCTACGTGGAGATGGTCGACGGTTCGCAGCCGTACCGCATGTCGTTCTTCGAGGTGATGACGGGCATGGCCTACGCGGCCTTCGCCGACGCGCCGGTCGACATCGCCATCGTCGAGGTCGGCATGGGCGGCAGCTGGGACGCCACCAACGTCATCGACGCCTCGGTCGCGGTCGTCACCCCGATCTCCCTGGACCACACCGACCGGCTGGGGTCCACGACAGGCGAGATCGCGGTGGAGAAGGCCGGGATCATCAAGAAGGACGCGACCGTCGTGCTGGCGCAGCAGCCGGTCGAGGCCGCGCAGGTGCTGCTCCAGCGCGCGGTGGAGGTGGGCGCGACGGTCGCCCGCGAGGGCATGGAGTTCGGCGTCGTGCACCGGGAGGTCGCCGTCGGCGGGCAGTTGCTGACGCTGCGCGGCCTGGGCGGCGAGTACGAGCAGGTGTTCCTGCCGCTGCACGGCGAGCACCAGGCGCACAACGCGGCCGTGGCCCTGGCCGCGGTGGAGGCGTTCTTCGGCATCGGCAGCGAGCACGACCGCACGCTGGCCATCGACACCGTGCGCGCGGCCTTCGCGTCCGTCACCTCGCCGGGCCGGCTGGAGGTCGTCCGCCGCAGCCCGAGCGTGGTGCTGGACGCGGCGCACAACCCGGCGGGCGCGCGGGCGGCGGCGGCCTCGCTCGCGGAGGCGTTCGGCTTCACCCATCTGGTGGGTGTCGTCGGCCCGAGCGGCGACAAGGACGTGCGCGGGCTGCTGGAGGCCTTCGAGCCGGTCTTCGCGGAGGTCGTGGTGACCCGCAACTCCACCCCGCGCGGGATGGACGTGGACGAGCTGGCCGCGCTCGCGGTCGAGGTCTTCGGCGACGAGCGGGTGCAGGTCGAGCCGCGGCTGGACGACGCGATCGAGGCGGCGGTCACGCTGGCCGAGGACCAGGGGGAGTTCTCCGGTGCCGGGGTGCTGATCACCGGTTCGGTGGTCACCGTGGGAGAGGCCCGGCTGCTGCTGGGCCGCAAGTGACGAGCGGGAAGCGGAACCAAGCGGATGCGGACCCTGTGCGCGAGCACTCTGATCGGTGAATTCTTCGTGATCGGCTTCGCGGGGCTGGTCGCGATGAAACAGCCGGACCTGTCGGCGGGCACCGTGTGGGCGGTCTGCGGCGTGGCGATGGCACTGTGCGTGCTGCTCTGCGGAATGCTGGGCCGCCGCGGCGGTCTGGCGGTCGGCTGGGTGCTCCAGGCGGGGCTGGTCCTGAGCGGCCTGGTGCTGCCGGTGATGTTCTTCCTCGGCCTGGTCTTCGCCGCGCTGTGGTGGGCCGCCGTCCACTACGGCCGCAAGGTCGACCAGGCCAAGGCGGCCCGGGCGGCGCGGACGGCCTGACCGGTGCCGAGGGGGCGGGCCGAGGCGCACACCGGCGCCCGGTAATGTCGTCGTACCCGCTACCCCGCACATAGGAGTCACACCGTGTCGCAGCGCACCCTCGTCCTTCTCAAGCCGGACGCCGTTCGTCGCGGCCTGGTCGGCGAGATCCTCGGCCGCATCGAGCGCAAGGCCGGCTGGAGCATCACCGCGCTGGAGCTGCGCACGCTCGAGCGGCAGGTCCTGGAGCAGCACTACGCCGAGCACGTGGGCCGCCCCTTCTACGAGCCGCTGATGGAGTTCATGGCCGGCGGCCCGTCCGTGGCCCTGGTCGTCGAGGGCGAGCGCGTCATCGAGGGCGTGCGTGCGCTGGCCGGCCCGACCGACCCGATCGCCGCCGCGCCCGGCTCGATCCGCGGCGACTTCGGCACCATCGTCCGGGAGAACCTGATCCACGCCTCCGACTCCGAGGAGTCGGCCGAGCGGGAGATCAAGATCTTCTTTCCCGGTCTGGCCTGATCCCCGGCGCCATTCGCCCCGGATTCCCCGCTGACGCCCGATCAGCGCAATGGGTGGCCGGAATTTTTCCCGGCCACCTGGCGGCATATGCCCGTCGTACGGGGGAACCAATTCCGCCGACACGGCGTCACCATTGCCGGGGGCCGCTGTGTGTTCTGATGACAATGGCGGCGGATCCCTGACCCCGCGCCCCGACGGGCGCGACTAGGATGGAATCTCCGCTCCTCAGGCTTCGCGCACAGCGCCCCGCCGTGCTCACCCCCACACTGCTCCAGCTCGGGAAGGCCAGACGTACCCTCATGGCGAACAACATGTCGTTCATCGGCCGTGACATGGCTGTCGACCTCGGCACTGCCAACACGCTGGTGTACGTCAGGGGTCGCGGGATCGTCCTCAACGAGCCGTCCGTCGTCGCCATCAACACGAATACCGGCGGCATCCTCGCGGTCGGCTCCGAGGCGAAGAAGATGATCGGCCGGACCCCCGGCAACATCGTCGCGGTCCGTCCTCTCAAGGACGGGGTGATCGCCGACTTCGAGATCACCGAGCGCATGCTGCGCTACTTCATCCTCAAAATCCACAAGCGGCGCTACCTGGCCCGTCCGCGGGTCGTGGTCTGCGTTCCCTCCGGCATCACCGGTGTCGAGCGCCGCGCGGTCATCGAGGCCGCCACCCAGGCCGGCGCGCGCCAGGTGCACATCATCGAGGAGCCGATGGCGGCCGCGATCGGCGCCGGGCTCCCGGTCCACGAGGCGACCGGCAACATGGTCGTCGACATCGGCGGCGGCACCACCGAGGTCGCCGTCATCTCGCTCGGCGGCATCGTCACCGCGCAGTCCATCCGGGTCGCCGGCGACGAGCTGGACAACGCGATCATCCAGCACATCAAGAAGGAGTACAGCCTTCTGCTGGGGGAGCGCACCTCCGAATCGATCAAGCTCACCATCGGCTCGGCCTTCTCGGTCGACGACGAGGAGCACACCGAGATCCGCGGTCGCGACCTGGTCTCCGGCCTGCCCAAGACGGTGGTCATCTCCGCCGCCGAGGTCCGCAAGGCCATCGAGGAGCCGGTCAACGCCATTGTCGACGCGGTGAAGACGACCCTCGACAAGTGCCCGCCCGAGCTGTCGGGCGACATCATGGACCGCGGCATCGTCCTGGCCGGCGGCGGCGCGCTGCTGCGTGGTCTCGACGAGCGCCTGCGCTCCGAGACGGGCATGCCCATCCACATTGCCGAGAACCCGCTCGACTGCGTGGCGCTGGGCGCCGGCAAGTGCGTCGAGGAGTTCGAGGCACTCCAGCAGGTCCTGGACGCGCAGCCGCGCAGGTGAGTTCGCACGATCCTTCGTACGGGCGAACTCCCGCCCGTACGCCGGATCGTTCTCCTCTCCGGCACGGCACACCGGGCCCACGGCCCACACGCTCTGACGAGGAAGGCACGGACTGGCCCCCGTGAGGGACACACGAGAGAGCCGGCTTCTGCTGGTGCTGCTGGTGGCGATCGCGTTCGCGCTGATCACCGTCGACATCCGCGGGGGTGAGGACTCACCGCTGGACGGTGCCCGGTCCGCCGCGGCCGCCGTCTTCGGCCCCGTGGAGAACGGGGTCGCGGCGGCCGTCGATCCGGTGGACAACGCGGTGGACGCGGTACGCGACTCAGGCGACCGCAGCAGCCGGATCAGTGAACTGGAGCGGCAGAACGCCGAGCTGAAGCAGCAGCTCGGCAGCAAGGACGCCACCCGCGCCCGCGCCCGCGAACTCGACAAGCTGCTCAAGACCGCCGGGGCCGGCCAGTACCGCGTCAAGGGCGCGCAGGTCATCGCCATAGGAGCCGCGCAGGGCTTCTCGTGGACGGTCACCATCGACGCCGGCGCCAACGACGGCATCGAACGCGACATGACCGTCATCAACGGCGACGGCCTGGTCGGCCGGGTCACCACCGTCGGGCCGTCCACCTCCACCGTGCTGCTCGCCTGCGACCCGGACTTCACTGTCGGCACCCGGCTGGAGAAGTCCTCCGAACTCGGCTTCGCCTCGGGCCAGGGCAACCGCCCCATGCAGGTGCAGCTGCTCAACGGCAAGGCGCACGTGCGGAACGGCTACCGGCTGGTGACCTTCGGCTCGCAGGCCGACAAGCCGTTCGTGCCGGGTGTCCCGGTCGGCACCGTCTCCAAGGTCGACCGCGCGGGCGGCGGCCTCACCCGCACCCTCGAGGTCACCCCGTTCGTGGGCTTCACCAAGCTCGACATCGTCGGCGTCGTCGTCCAGGGCCCGCGCAAGGACCCCCGCGACTCGGTGCTGCCCGCCGGCCCGAAGCCGATCCCGACGGTCACCGTCACGGTGACGCCGAGCGTCGACCCCTCGCAGTCCCCGCTGAACGGGCAGGAGGTCCGATGAAGCGCGTGCTGCTCTCCACCGGCCTGGTGGTCGCCGCCATGGTGATCCAGGTGTGCGTGCTGGCCCGGCTGCACCTGCCCGGCGCGGTGCCCGACCTGCTGCTGCTGGTCGTGCTCGGCCTCGCACTGACGTACGGCCATGTCGCCGGTGCCCTCATCGGGTTCGGCGCCGGCCTGCTCGCCGACCTCGCCCCGCCCGCCGACCACGCCGCCGGGCGCTACGCGCTCGTGCTGTGCGTCATCGGCTACGCCGCGGGCCTGGCCAAGCCCGACAGCGGCCAACTGCGCTCGGCCACCCGGCCGATGCTCGTCGTCGTCGCCGCGGCCATCGGGTCCACCGTGCTGTACGCCCTCGTCGGCGCCCTCGTCGGCGATACCGCGGCGCAGCATGTGGGCCTGGGCAAGCTGCTGTTCACGGCCGCCCTGTACGACCTGCTGCTCGCGCCCTTCACCGTGCCCTGGATCATGGGCCTGGCCCGCCGGCTGGACAACGACCCACTCACCGACGACACCTCGGCGAGCGGCTTCGGCGCCCGCATCGGCGGCCAGCGCCCGAGCCTGCTCGGCAAGGTGGGGAGCGTCGCCAAGGGAGGGCGGCGGCTGTGAGCAACATCCCCGAGACCGGGCGCACGCCGCGCGTCACCATCCGCCTGGTGGTCCTCCAGATCCTCGTGCTGTCGCTGCTGTTCACCCTCGGCGGCCGGCTGTGGTTCCTCCAGATCCGCGACGGCGACGACTACACCGCGCAGGCCAACAGCAACAACGTCCAGGAAGTCGTCACCCCCGCCGTGCGCGGGGCGATACTGGACGCCAAGGGCGTGCCCCTCGCCGACAACGAGACGCGCCTCGTGGTCTCCGCCAGCCGTACCGACCTGCTCAAGCAGAAGGACGACGGCCGCGCGGTGCTCACCCGGCTGGCGTCCGTGCTGCACATGAAGCCGGACGAGGTCCTCAAGAAGGTGCGGCTCTGCGACTCGCAGACCCCCAAGCCGTGCTGGAACGGCTCCCCGTACCAGCCGATCCCCATCACCGACGAGGCCACCACCCAGCAGGCGATGCAGATCATGGAGCGCCGCGAGGACTTCCCCGGCATCACCGCGGAGCCCACCGCCGTGCGCCGCTACACCTCGCCGTTCGGGGCCAACGCCTCCCAGGTGCTCGGCTACCTCTCGCCCGTCACCGACGACGAGATCACCGACGCGGAGAAGCAGGGCCGGTCGCTGCTGCGCTCGGACCAGATCGGCCGCTCCGGCCTGGAGCGCACGTACGACACCCAGCTGCGCGGCACGGCCGGTGTCACCCGCTACGAGGTGGACAACCTCGGCCGGGTCATCGGCAAGGCCGGCGAGACCGCCGCCGTGCCCGGCAGCAACCTGGTCACCAGCATCGACGCCCGCGTCCAGTCGGTCGCCGAGAAGGAACTGCTCCAGGCGATGAAGGTGGCCCGCAAGACCTTCGACTCCGTCACGGGCAGCTACTACAAGGCGGACTCCGGCGCGGTCGTCGTCATGGACGTGCACACCGGCCAGGTCATCGCGATGGCCAGCGCCCCGAGCTACGACCCCAACGTCTGGGTCGGCGGCATCTCGGCCAAGGACTACGCCAAGCTCACCGGCAAGAAGTCCAACTTCCCGCTGCTGAACAGGGCCATACAGGGTCAGTCCGCCCCCGGTTCGACGTTCAAGGCGATCTCCACCTCCGCGGCGGTGAAGGCCGGCTACTCCATCAACGGGCACTACCCCTGCCCGTCCTCGATGACCATCGGCGGCCGGGTCTTCAACAACTTCGAGGGCGAGAGCGCCGGCGAGATCACCCTGGCGCACGCGCTGGAGATCTCCTGCGACACCGTCTTCTACCACCTGTCCTACGACCAGTGGCTCAAGGACGGCGGCACCAAGCCCAAGAAGCACCCCGCGGACTGGTTCTACAAGACCGCCAAGGCCTACGGCCTGGGTTCGCTGACCGGTATCGACCTGCCCTCCGAGGTCACCGGCCGGATCCCCGACCGGCAGTGGAAGCGCGACTACTACGAGGCCAACAAGACCTACTGGTGCAAGGTCGCCAAGAGCGACAAGCAGGACTACGCCAGCCAGATCGCGCGCGAGAACTGCGTCGACGGCTATGTCATGCGTGCCGGTGACTCGGTCAACTACGCGATCGGACAGGGCGACACGCTCGTCACCCCGATCCAGATGGCCCGCATCTACTCGGCCATCGCCAACGGCGGCAAGCTGTACCAGCCGACCATCGGCAAGGCGATCATCAGCGCCGACGGCAAGACGATCACGAGGATCAAGCCGAAGGTCACCGCGAAGGCCCCGGCGAGCGCGAACACCCTGAAGTACATCAACGAGGCCCTGGAAGGCGTGGTCACCAGCGGTACCGCGGCCTGGCGCTTCAACGGCTGGCCGCAGGACAAGATCACCCTGCACGCCAAGACCGGTACCGCGGAAGTCGCCGGCAAGCAGACCACCTCGTGGTTCACCACGTACACCAAGGACTACGCGGTCATCATGACGATCTCCCAGGGTGGTACGGGTTCCGGCGGTTCCGGCCCGGCCGTCCGCGCCATCTACGAGGCGATGTACGGCGTCCAGAAGGACGGGTCGATCAACAACAAGAAGGCCCTGCTCCCGCACCCCGAGACCGCGCTGCCCAAGATCACCGCGGACGGCACGATCCAGGCCCGCAAGGCCGCCTGGGACGTGCCCGCCGTCCCGTCCGCCCCGGGCGACGGCGTGTACACGGCCGCCGCACTGCCCCCGGACCGCTCCGAGAGGTTCCTGCTGGGCAGGAGGTACGGGGCATGAGCACCAGCGGCTACACCATGCGGCGCTTCACCCCGGAGAAGGGCGCCATCGGCAAGCTCATGGCGCGCGACTCGATAGTGCGCCGGATGGACTGGGTCCTGCTCGGCTCGGCGCTCGCGCTGTCGATGATCGGCGCCGCCCTGGTGTACTCGGCGACCCGCAACCGCACCGAGCTCACCCACGGCGACCCGCTCTACTTCCTGCTGCGGCACCTGCTCAACACCGCGATCGGCTTCGGACTGGCGGCCGGCACCGTGGCGCTCGGCCACCGCCGGCTGCGCGGCGCGGTCCCGGTGCTGTACGCGATCTCGGTCCTGCTGGTCCTGGCCGTCCTCACCCCGGTCGGGTCGACGGTCAACGGCGCGCACGCCTGGATCGTGCTCGGCGGCGGGTTCTCCCTCCAGCCGTCCGAGTTCACCAAGCTCACCATCATCCTGAGCATGGCGATGATGCTCTCCGCCCGGGTGGACGCGGGCGACCGGATCCACCCGGACCACCGCACCGTGGCCCAGGCCCTGGGCTTCGCCGTCCTGCCGATGGCCATCGTCATGCTGATGCCCGACCTGGGTTCCGTGATGGTCATGGCGGTCATCGTGCTCGGTGTGCTCCTCGCCTCCGGGGCGTCCAACCGCTGGGTGCTCGGCCTCATCGCGGCGGGCGCCGGCGGCGCCGTCGCGGTGTGGCAGCTCGGCGTCCTGGACCAGTACCAGATCGACCGCTTCGCCGCCTTCGCCAACCCCGCCCTCGACCCGGCGGGCGTCGGCTACAACACCAACCAGGCGCGCATCGCCATCGGCTCGGGCGGACTGCTCGGCAAGGGCCTTTTCCACGGCAGCCAGACCACCGGCCAGTTCGTGCCGGAGCAGCAGACCGACTTCGTCTTCACCGTGGCGGGGGAGGAGCTCGGCTTCGTCGGCGCCATGCTGATCATCGTTCTGCTCGGCGTCGTCCTGTGGCGGGCCTGCAAGATCGCGCGCAACGCGACCGACCTCTACGGCACGATCATCGCCGCCGGCGTCGTGGCCTGGTTCGCGTTCCAGGCGTTCGAGAACATCGGTATGACGCTCGGCATCATGCCGGTCGCCGGTCTGCCGCTGCCCTTCGTCTCGTACGGCGGATCCTCGATGTTCGCGGTCTGGGTCGCGGTCGGACTGCTCCAGGCAGTGAAGATGCAGCGCCCCATGTCCGCCTGAACGAGTCCACTGGGTGAATGCACCATTGCGGTGGCCCCAACCCCCGATTACGGTCCAGTCATGGGAAAGCGTGTCGCGGAGACCGAGCGCAAGTACGAGGCCGCCGGACGGGGCCGGGAGCCGGACCTGGACGGGCTGCCGGGCGTGGCGTCCGTCCGGGTCGTGGAACCGGCCGAGCTCGACGCGGTGTACTACGACACCACCGATCTTCGCCTGGCGACCCGCCGTGTCACCCTGCGGCGGCGCACCGGGGGCGACGACGCGGGCTGGCACCTGAAGCTGCCCACCACCCTCGCCGACACGCGCACCGAGGTCCACGCCCCCCTGGGCAAGCAGGGACGCAAGGGCGGCCCCCGCGTCCCCGCGGCCCTCGCCGACGAGATCGCCGCCGTCGTCCGCGGCCGTGAACTCGTCCCCGTCGTACGGCTGCGCACCGCCCGCAAGCGGATCCGGCTGCTGGACGCCAAGGGCAGGGCGCTGCTGGAGATCGCCCGCGACCACGTCACCGCCTCCGTCCTCGACAACGGCGGCCACCCCACCTCGGAGACCACCTGGGACGAGGTGGAGGCCGAACTCGCCGACGGCGGTACGGCCCTGCTCGACGCCCTGGAGAAACGCCTCGTCAAGGCCGGGCTGCGACGTTCCGACAGCCCCTCCAAACTCGCCCGCGCCCTCGGGGACCGCCTGACGGCCGCCCCCCGGCCGAGCGCGCCGCCCTCCTCCGTCGAGTCCGCGGGCGACGTGGCGATGGCCTACGTCCACCAGCAGGTCGACGCCATCGCCGCCTGGGACCCGGCCGTCCGCCGCGACGAGGCGGACGCCGTCCACCAGATGCGCGTCTCCACCCGGCGGCTGCGCAGCGCCCTCAAGAGCTTCCGCCGCGAACTCGACCGCGGGGCCACCGACCCGATCGGCGACGAACTGAAGTGGCTGGCGGGCGTCCTCGGTCTGGAACGCGACCGAGAGGTGCTCGCCGAGCGGCTCCGGGACCGCCTCGACGACCTCCCCGTCGACCTCGTCACCGGCGACCTGACCGAGCGCGTCGGCGGCGACGCGCCCGTCCACGAGGGCGCCCGCGCCGAGCTCCTGCGCGAACTCGGCGGCGCCCGCTACTTCCGCCTCCTCGACACCCTGGAAGCCCTCCTCGCCGAACCCCCGTACCGCGACCGCGCCAAGGCGCCGGCCGCCTCCGCCGGCGCCAAGGCCGTCAGCCGCGACCACCGGCGCCTGCGCGAGCGCGTCGAGCCCGCACTCGCCATGGAACGCGGCCACGAGCGCGACCTCGCCCTCCACGAGGCCCGCAAGGCCGCGAAACGCGCCCGCTACAGCAGCGAGGCCGCCCAGGCCGTCCCCGGCCTGCGCAAGCCCGCCAAGCAGCACACCAAGCGCATGAAGTCCGTCCAGCAGGTCCTCGGCGAGCACCAGGACAGCGTCATCTGCCGCGAGGCCGTCGCCCGCCTCGCCGGCGACGCCCGCACCGCCGGCGAGGACACCTTCCCCTACGGCGTGATGTTCCAGGTCGAACGCGATCTCGCCGACGCGGCGGAGGACGCCCTCCCCAAGGCCTGGGGCAAGGCCGACCGCGGCAGCCTGGCGGGGTGACCGGGTCCCCGCGGCGCCCGTGCGGGGGCGCCGCGGGGGGCCGTGAGCGGCCGGGGAGCCCACCGTGACGCGTTACGCTGAATGGTCACCACCCTGCCAGCTCACGAAAGACACCTCTCATGCCTGTCGAGTCGGTCTTCCCTCGCCTGGAAGCGCTTCTCCCCCACGTTCAGAAGCCCATCCAGTACGTCGGCGGAGAGCTGAACTCCACCGTGAAGGACTGGGACTCCTGTGACGTCCGCTGGTCGCTGATGTACCCGGACGCCTACGAGGTCGGACTCCCCAACCAGGGCGTCATGATTCTCTACGAGGTGCTCAACGAGCGCGAGGGCGTGCTGGCCGAGCGCACCTACAGCGTCTGGCCGGACCTGGAGGCGCTGATGCGGGAGCACGGCGTCCCGCAGTTCACCGTGGACGCCCACCGCCCCGTGAAGGCCTTCGACGTGCTCGGCCTGAGCTTCTCCACGGAGCTCGGCTACACGAACATGCTGACCGCCCTGGACCTCGCGGGCATCCCGCTGGAGGCGAAGGACCGTACCGAGGACGACCCGATCGTGCTCGCGGGCGGGCACGCGGCGTTCAACCCCGAACCCATCGCCGACTTCCTGGACGCGGCGGTGATCGGCGACGGCGAGCAGGCCGTCCTGGAGATCACCGACGTCATCCGCGCCTGGAAGGCCGAAGGCCGCCCCGGCGGCCGCGACGAACTGCTCTTCCGGCTGGCCCGCACCGGCGGGGTGTACGTGCCGAAGTTCTACGACGTGGAGTACCTGGCCGACGGCCGGATCGCCCGCATGGTGCCCAACCGCTCCGGCGTGCCGTGGCGCGTGTCCAAGCACACCGTCATGGACCTCGACGAGTGGCCGTACCCGAAGCAGCCCCTCGTCCCGCTCGCCGAGACCGTCCACGAGCGCATGTCCGTGGAGATCTTCCGCGGCTGCACGCGCGGCTGCCGCTTCTGCCAGGCGGGCATGATCACCCGCCCGGTGCGCGAGCGCAGCATCACCGGCATCGGCGAGATGGTCGAGAAGGGGCTGAAGGCGACCGGCTTCGAGGAGGTCGGCCTGCTGTCGCTGTCCTCCGCCGACCACACCGAGATCGCCGACGTCGCCAAGGGCCTCGCCGACCGGTACGAGGAGGACAAGATCGGCCTGTCCCTCCCGTCCACCCGCGTCGACGCCTTCAACATCGACCTGGCCAACGAACTCACCCGCAACGGCCGCCGCTCGGGCCTCACCTTCGCCCCCGAGGGCGGCTCCGAGCGCATCCGCAAGGTCATCAACAAGATGGTCTCGGAGGAGGACCTGATCCGCACCGTCGCCACCGCCTACGGCAACGGCTGGCGCCAGGTGAAGCTGTACTTCATGTGCGGCCTGCCCACCGAGACCGACGAGGACGTCCTGCAGATCGCGGACATGGCCAAGAACGTCATCCAGAAGGGCCGCGAGGTCACCGGCCAGAACGACATCCGCGCCACGGTCTCCATCGGCGGCTTCGTGCCCAAGCCGCACACCCCGTTCCAGTGGGCCCCGCAGCTCGGCGTCGAGGAGACCGACGCCCGCCTGGAGAAGCTCCGCGACGCCATCCGCGGCGACAAGAAGTACGGCCGCAACATCGGCTTCCGCTACCACGACGGCAAGCCCGGCATCATCGAGGGCCTGCTCTCCCGCGGCGACCGCCGCGTCGGCGCCGTCATCCGCGCCGTCTACGAGGACGGCGGCCGCTTCGACGGCTGGCGCGAGCACTTCAGCTTCGACCGCTGGGCCCGCATGTGCGAGAAGGCGCTCCCGGAGCAGGGCGTCGACCTCGACTGGTACACCACCCGCGAGCGCACCTACGAGGAGGTCCTGCCCTGGGACCACCTGGACTCGGGCCTGGACAAGGACTGGCTCTGGGAGGACTGGCAGGACGCCCTCGACGAGACCGAGGTCGACGACTGCCGGTGGACCCCGTGCTTCGACTGCGGGGTGTGCCCCCAGCTCGACACCCACATCCAGATCGGCCCGACCGGCAAGAAGCTGCTCCCGCTGACGGTCAAGAACGCCGCCCCGGTGGGAGCCGCCGGCGGTCACACGCACTGATGCCGGGGCGCGCCCGTCCGCACACGGGCGGAGCGCGCCTCCGGCATGCCCGCGGAGCTCAGGCCGTGAGGCTCTCGATCGCGACGGGGAGGTGGCGGGGGCCGCGCAGGACCGCGTTGGCGCGGTAGGGGGGCGGGTCCTCGAGCAGCCGGGAGAACTTGACCCGGCGGAACAGTTCGGGCACGGCCAGGTGGAGTTCCATCCGGGCGAGCGGGGCGCCGAAGCAGTAGTGGATGCCGGTGTAGAAGCCCAGGTGCTCGTTGTCCTTGCGGTCGGGGTCGAACCGGTCGGGGTCCTCGAAGCGCTTGGGGTCGCGGTTGGCCGCGGCCAGCATGAGCCACACCGGCGAGCCCTTGGGGATCGTGGTGCCGGCGATGTCGATGTCGGCGATCGCGGTGGTCCACGGCACGAACTGCACGGGCGGCTCGTACCGCAGGACCTCCTCGACGATCGGGACGGCCAGGTCCGGCTCCTTCAGGAAGCGTTCCAGGACGTCGGGGTGGCGCAGCAGGGTGAGCGTCGTGTTGGTGATCGCGTTGACCGTGGTCTCGTGGCCCGCGACCAGGAGCAGCACGGCGGTGGCCTCCAGGTCGGCCGGTGTCATGTCGGGCGCGAGCGCGCTGAGCATCCCGGTGCCGGGGTGGCGGCGTTTGCTCTCGATCAGGTCGGACAGGTAGCCGCCCAGCTCCTCGCGCGCCTGCTGCCCCTTGGCCTGGCCCGCCTCGCCGGCCTGGGGATCCAGCGCCGACGCCAGCGCGTCGGCCCAGACGTGGAAGCGCGACTCGTCCTCGCGCGGCACGCCCAGCACCTTGCAGATGGCGGTGACGGGAAGGGGATAGGCGAAGTCGTCGACGATGTCGACCTGGTCCTTGCCCTCGAAGGCGTCGAGCAGTTCGGTGACGACCCTGGCGAGTTCCCCGCGCAGGTCCTCGATGAACCTGGGGCTGTGCGGGGGGCCGAAGGGCCGGTTGATGGTGTCGCGCAGCCGGTCGTGCACCGGCGGGTCGGTGAAGATGAAGCTCGGCGGCAGGTTGGTGTCGTCCGCGTGCCCCGTGCGCGCGAAGCCCGCGGGCCGGTTGCGCGTGTCGTTGCTCAGCCGCGGGTCGTTGGCCAGGCTCCGCACCTCGTAGTAGGTGCTGACCACGTAGGTGCCGTCGTCCAGCAGCCTCACCGGGATCTCGCGCAGTTCCTCGTAGAGCGGGTACGGATCGGCCCGGTGGGCGTAGTCGGTGATCTGCTCGATGATGCTGCCGGACGTCATGGCGTCTCCTGGGGGCTCCGGGCGGCACTGGGCCGGCGATCAGGCGTGCGACGGAGTGAAGGCGACGCGCCGTTCACTCGGTGAGTGGCCCGTCAGCGTGACCGTGGCCCCGTGGGTGGGCAGATGGGGGTCCGGGAAGGCCGGGTCGACCGGCTGCGCGGTCTCGGAGCGGCAGTCGACCGTGCGGTAGTCCGGCGGGAAGGGCGCGCCGGCCGCGATCTGCTGCTCGTAGAAGCCCAGCCACTTGGCCCCGTCGAAGGACACCGCGGCGATGACGCGGCCGCGGTAGCCGTACACCGCGACGAACCGGTCCTCGGCGAGGGCCCCTTGGGCGACGACCAGCCGGTCTCCCAGCGGGGGCACGCCCACGGACTTGATGTTGACGCCGAACTGGGAGGACCAGAACATCGGCAGCCACAGGTGGGGACGGCGCTCGGGGCTCGCGCAGACCATGTTGTGGGCGGCGATCTCTGCCTGCTCGACCGCGTTGCCCCAGTGCTCCAGGGACAGGAACTGGTAGTCGAACAGCGGGTGGGGGCTGCGGGCGACGTCGCCGGCGGCGTAGATGTCGTCGGTGACGATGCCGTTGACGTCGAACACCCGGCATCCGGCGTCGCAGGCGATCCCCCGGGGACCGGCGGCCACTCCCGAGCCGGCGAGCCATTCGGTGTTGCGGACGGCGCCGAGCGAGACGACCGCCACCTCCACGTCGATCACCGAGCCGTCCGACAGATGGGCGCGCCTGAGCCGCCCGACGTAGTCACCCTCCAGTGCGGTGACGCTGATGCCGCAGCGCAGATCGACCCCCTTCCTGCGCTGCATGCGGTCCGCGACCGCGCCGATCACTCCGCCGAGCGCGCCCACCAGCGGTGCCGGGCCGCGTTCGGCGACCGTGACCTCGATGCCGAGTTCCCGGCACGCGGAGGCGACCTCGGAGCCCGTGAAACCGGCGCCGATCACCAGCACGCGGGAGACACCCCCGGTCAGCTTGCGGTGCAGGCGTACGGAGTCGTCGCGGGTACGCAGCACGAACACGCCGTCCAGCGCGGCCTCTTCCGGATGGATCCAGGGTCGCGCCCGGGTCCCGGTGGTGATCAGCAGGCGGTCGTAGGGGACGGTGTCCCCGCCCGCCAGGCGCACCAGTTTGGCGTCCCGGTCCAGGCCCTCGGCGGCGGTGCCCAGCCGCCACTCGGCGTCGATGTCGCGCCGCCGCGGCAGCGCGGTGTCCTCGGGCCGGGCCCGTCCGAGCAGCGCCTGCTTGGACAGCGGCGGCCGGTCGTAGGGTTCGTACGGCTCGTCGCCGATCATGGTCAGCGATCCGGTGAAACCCCGGTCGCGCAGGGTCTCCGCGGCGCGCAGCCCGGCCAGCGAGGCACCGACGACGACGATGCGGCCCCTGCGCCGCAGGACCTCGACGTCCGTGTCAGCCGACATGGGGCCGCACCCCCTTCGTCGGTTCGTCCGACCAGTCGACGAGGATCGCCTGGACCGGGCATGCGGCGGCGGCCTGCTCCACGCGGTCGCGTTGCGCCTCGTCGAAGCGCGGGGTGAACAGCAGCGCCTCGTTCCCGTGGAGGGAGAAGACGTCCGGGGCGAGGAAGACGCACTGCGCGAATCCCTGGCACCGGTTGAGATCGACGACAAGCCTCATCTGGAATCCGCTCCCTGGTCAGGCCGCGGCCCCCCGGTGCACCGGCGCTCCGCGCCGCGGGCTCCGCAACCGTTGCGCTCGGTCTACCCGATCCGATGGCATGCCTTCCCCTCAGAATCGGCTCCCTCCCAGCGGCCCGCAAACCGGGAGCGGGCGGGACGAAGGTCCAAGGGCCCGGTTGGCGAAGGGCGGACCGGGTGCCGCGGGGACGCAGCGCCGCCGCGGTGCGGGGCCGGCGAACTTCTCACCGCCGGAGCGCAGTTCCCCCGGGTGTCGGGGAGTGCCGCGCGCGGCGAACGGACCTGCCCGGCCGCGCCGTCCGCCCGGCGGTGACGCAGACTGAGGCCGTGCCGCCCTCACTCGTGCGTCCCACCACCGCCGTCCACGCGTCCTACGTCGCCGCGATGGAGGAGTTCCGGGCCGAGGGGCGCGGCGCCCGGGGCGAGCTCTCGGCGATCGGGAACGCGCTGCGCAAGTACGGCGACCGCTGGCGGGACCCGGCGGTCTTCGCCGAGCACGTGACGAAGGTCCGGGGCCCGACCCGCGACCCGGTCGACCTGTGCGTGACGTACTGGTACGTGGACGGCGACGCCTTCCTCGGCCGGCTCTCCGTCCGCCCGCAACTGACGCCGCCCTGGGGCGAACTGCTCGGCCACGTCGGCTACGACGTCCGGCCGTCCGCACGGCGCAGGGGGCACGCGACCGCGATGCTCCGTGCCGCTCTGCCGCTGGCCCGTCAACTCGGCCTCGACCCGGCCCTGGTCACCTGCGACGCGGGCAACGCGGCCTCGCGGAGGGTCATCGAGGCCAACGGCGGGATCCTCGACGGCGCCACCGGGGGCAAGCTGCGCTTCCGGGTGTGACGGGGCAGCCGGCGGGCACGGGACCCGCGGCGCCCGGGGCGCGGGGACGGTTGCGGGGCCCGTGGTGCACGGTGCGGATTCGGAAGCCCGGAACCCCCAGTAACCTGGAAGGTGACAAGCAGCCCCACTCGGGGCGACCAGACGCACGAGGGACTGAACGACACTGGGCAAGCGACAGCCCGAAGGCCCGCCGCCCGCACCCGCGGTGCAGCGCATCCGACTGCGCTACACCAAGCGCGGCCGCCTCCGGTTCACCAGCCACCGCGACTTCCAGCGCGCATTCGAGCGGGCGCTGCGGCGCGCCGAGGTGCCCATGGCGTACTCGGCCGGTTTCACCCCGCATCCCAAGGTGTCGTACGCGAACGCCGCACCCACCGGCGTCGGCAGCGAGGCCGAGTACCTGGAGATCGCGCTCGCCGAGGCCCGGAAGCCGGAGAAGCTGCGCCTGCTGCTGGACGAGTCGCTGCCCGGCGGTCTCGACGTCGTCGACGCCGTGGAGGCCCGCACCTCGGGTCTCGCCGAGCGCCTGGAGGCGTCGGTGTGGCAGCTGCGGCTGGACGGTGTGGAGCGGGCCGACGCCGAAAAGGCGGTGGCCGCGTTCCTGGCCGCCGAGGCCGTCGAGGTCCAGCGGATGACGAAGAACGGCGTGCGCAGTTTCGACGCGCGCGGCGCCGTGACCCGGCTCGAAGTGGTCGACCCGCAGGTCGCCGCGGGCCATGGCGACGGCTTCGAACAGGGTGCCGATAGGCCTGGGCCAGCACCTTGTGCGATACTGCGGCTGGTTGTTCGGCATTTGACACCTGCCGTGCGACCCGACGACGTCCTGTCCGGCCTCCGTGCGGTGGCCGACCTCGCGCCGCCGGTCCCCGCAGCGGTGACCAGGCTGGCGCAGGGGCCGCTCGACGAGGAGACCGGCACGGTGACCGATCCGCTCGCGCCTGACCGCGATGCCGCGACGGTACCGGAAGGCTCAGCGTAGGACTGCCGTCGTTGTGCCGCCGAGGCGTTCGGGGTGACCCGGAACCGGCAGCACGCATCAGACGAGACTTTCGTCGGCCCGTCAGGGCGGTGCCGACGAGCGATACGACAGCTCCCGTGTGGCGCCCGCGCCCCCGGGCGGCGGCACCGCGAAGACGCGGGCCGCCGTGGACCGGATCAGGGTGCGGCGCCCGGGAGCGTGACGGGAGAAATGCCCGCATGCTCGAGAACAACGAGCCGAACGAGGCGCCCGAGAACGGCGCCCCCGAAAACGCCACCGGTGGCACCGGCGGCACCGACACGGAGGCCACGGCCGCTCCGCGCCGACGGCGCCGCGCGGCCTCACGGCCGGCGGGTCCGCCCGCCGGCGCCGTGAACGCCCCCGAGGCGGCCGACGCGCCCGCCGGTGCTCCGGCCATACCGGCCGAGGCGCCCGTCGAGGCCGAGGCCGCTCCCGCGCGCACTCGCCGCCGGGCCACCCGCAAGGCCGTCGCGCCGGAGAGTGCGCCCGCGGAGACGGCGGAGGCGGAGGCGGCCGAAGCCGCACCGGCTCCGGCCCGTCGTCGTGCCACGCGCAAGACGGCCGCACCGGCGCAGAACGCCGATACCCCCGAGATCCCCGAGACCACCCAGGACGCTGCGTCCACGCAGGCCGCTCCCGCGGAGCAGGCCGAGCCGTCCGCGGCGCCGCCCCGCGCGCGGCGCCGTGCGACCCGCAAGGTCGCCAGCCCCGAGCCGGTCGAGGCCGCGATGTCGGCCGAGGCCGCGGACACGCAGGCCAAGGAGCTCCAGGCGGACCTGCCGCTGCACGCGGAGGCCCCGGCCGAGCAGGCCGAGCCGGCCGCCGCCCCGGCGCGTACCCGCCGTCGTGCGACGCGCAAGGTCGCCAGCCCCGAGCCGGCTGCCGCCGCCGAGGCCGCTGCCGCCGCGGACGCACCCGCGAAGGCACTGCGGGAGCCGGCCGGCAAGGCCGCGGCGGCGGAGCAGCCCAAGGCGCGCCGCAGCCGCAAGCGGGCCGCCCCGGCCGCTTCGTTCCTCGCGGCCGACGACGGCTCGCGCCGCCTCAAGCCGGGCGCGCTCGCGCCGCGTGAGGAGGAGGCGAAGGCTGTGGAGGCGCCCGCCCCCGAGGCCCCCGCCGCCGTGGCGCAGCCGCGCGTCTACACCGCCAAGGCGATCCAGGACGGGACCGGCTGGGCCGTCGAGGTCGAGGACGCGTACGAGATCCGCGGCTACGGCGACACCGTCGAGGAGGCGCGTGCCAGGGCCGTCGAGGCCGTGGCGGAGGCCTTCGGCGTACCCGCTGGCAGCGTGGTCGTCGAGGTCCGGGACGAGGTGCCCCGCGGCGGGCGGCACGAGGCCGTGAAACCCGTTGTCGAGGCCGCCGAGGCTGCCGAGGCCCCCGAGGAGGAGCCCGCGCCGTCGCGGGGCCGCCGTCGCGCGACCCGCCCGCCGATGGCGGTGTTCCAGGCGCCGGTGTTCCAGGCGCCCGGCACGGCGCCGGTGGAGCGGCCCCAGGCCGAGCGGCCCGTCGAGGACGAGCACGAGCCCGAGAGCGACGTCGCCGACGGGCACGACACCGACGAGTACCCGGCCGCCGAGAGCGCCGGCCGCCGTCGCCGCCGCCGTCGCCGCGGTGAGCCCGCCGAGGTCGCCGTGGCCGCGGAGACGCACGCCGGCCGGATCGCCGACGAGCACGACGACGCCGAGGCCGACGACCACGACGACGCCGAGACCGACGCCCACGAGGACGCCGAGGCCGACGAGCACGAGGCGGACGACGACCACGAGGGCGACCGCCCGTCCCGCCGCCGCCGCCGTGGTGGCCGCCGCCGCCGTCGCGGCGAGGCCGCCGAGGGCGAGGAGACCGCCGCCGGCGAGGAGGACGAGGAGGACGAGGGCGAGGAGGACGCCGAGGACCACGCGGGCGACAGCACGAGCAGCCGTCGCCGCCGCCGTCGCCGCCGCCGTGGCGGTGACGCGGGCGAGGAGAACCTGGGCGAGGACGCCCCCGAGCGCACGGTCGTCAAGATCCGTGAGCCCCGCAAGGCGGCCGAGCCGGCCGACGAGGTGCAGTCCATCAAGGGCTCCACGCGTCTGGAGGCCAAGAAGCAGCGCCGCCGGGAGGGCCGCGAGCAGGGCCGTCGCCGGGTGCCGATCATCACCGAGGCCGAGTTCCTGGCCCGCCGCGAGGCGGTCGAGCGCGTCATGGTCGTGCGTGAGAACGGCGACCGGACGCAGATCGGCGTGCTGGAGGACGGCGTCCTCGTCGAGCACTACGTGAACAAGGAGCAGGCCACCTCGTACGTCGGCAACGTCTACCTGGGCAAGGTCCAGAACGTCCTGCCGTCCATGGAGGCCGCGTTCGTCGACATCGGCAAGGGCCGCAACGCGGTGCTGTACGCCGGTGAGGTCAACTTCGAGGCGCTGGGCATGTCGGGCGGCCCGCGCCGCATCGAGGCGGCCCTGAAGTCGGGCCAGCCGGTCCTGGTGCAGGTCACCAAGGACCCGATCGGCCACAAGGGCGCCCGTCTGACGAGCCAGGTCTCGCTGCCCGGCCGCTACCTGGTCTACGTGCCCGAGGGCTCGATGACCGGCATCAGCCGCAAGCTGCCCGACACCGAGCGCGCCCGGCTGAAGCAGATCCTCAAGAAGATCGTCCCCGAGGACGCGGGCGTCATCGTGCGCACCGCCGCCGAGGGCGCGAGCGAGGACGAGCTGCGCCGCGACGTCGAGCGGCTCCAGTCGCAGTGGGAGGACATCCAGAAGCGGGCCAAGACCGGCAACGCGCCGTCGCTGCTGTACGGCGAGCCGGACATGACCGTCCGGGTCGTCCGCGACATCTTCAACGAGGACTTCAGCAAGGTCGTCGTCAGCGGTGACAACGCGTGGGAGACCATCCACGACTACGTCACGAACGTCGCGCCGGACCTGGCGGACCGGCTGGGCCGCTGGAGCTCCGAGGTCGACGTCTTCGCCACGTACCGGATCGACGAGCAGCTGCTGAAGGCGCTGGACCGCAAGGTCTGGCTGCCGAGCGGCGGTTCGCTGGTGATCGACCGGACCGAGGCGATGGTCGTCATCGACGTCAACACCGGCAAGTTCACCGGTCAGGGCGGCAACCTCGAGGAGACGGTCACCAGGAACAACCTGGAGGCGGCCGAGGAGATCGTGCGCCAGCTGCGGCTGCGCGACCTGGGCGGCATCATCGTGATCGACTTCATCGACATGGTGCTGGAGTCCAACCGCGACCTGGTCATGCGCCGCCTGCTGGAGTGCCTCGGCCGGGACCGCACCAAGCACCAGGTGGCCGAGGTCACTTCGCTCGGCCTGGTGCAGATGACCCGCAAGCGGGTCGGCCAGGGCCTGCTGGAGTCGTTCTCCGAGACCTGCGTGCACTGCAACGGACGCGGCGTCATCGTCCACATGGACCAGGCCACGGCGGTCGGCGGCGGCGGCAAGCGCAAGCGCCGTCGCGGCGGCGGCGATGAGCCGGTGGCCGCCGAGGTGGCCGGCGGCATCGCCGAGGTCGAGGCCGACGAGGCCGACGAGACCGAAGCGTTCACCGAGTTGGAGCCGGCCGCGGTCGCCGAGGCCGAGCTGGTGCCCGCGGTCGGCGGAGCCGACGACGAGTGGTTCAGCAGCCCGGCGGAGGCCGAGGCGGCGGCCGGCCGGCGTTCCCGGCGGCGCGCGTCGCGGCGGGTCACCGCCCCGGTGAGCTCGCCGGACGCCACGGCGGAGGTCGTCACGGTCGTCCCGGCCGCGGCCCCTGCCACCGAGCCGCAGGCGGCGGAGGCCGCCGCGGTCGCCGAGCCGGCCCCGGTGGCCGAGGAGGCCGTCGCGGAGGCGGCGCCCCCGGCCCGTACCCGGCGCCGGGCGACCCGCAAGGTCAGCGCGCCCAGCGCCCCGGCCGGCGAGGCCGAGACGGTGGTCGTCCCGGCCTCGGCGGAGCCGGTCGCCGAGCAGGCCCCTGCCGAGGAGCCCGTGGCGGAGGCCGCCGAGGCCGCGCCGCCCACCCCGCGCCGTCGTGCCACGCGCAAGGTGTCGGCGCCCTCGGGCCCGTCCAGCGCCGAGGCCGAGGCCGCCGTTGTGGTCATCCCGGCCGCCGACGCGCAGCCGGCGGACACCGGCGCGGAAGCGGCGGAGGAGGCGGAGGCCGAGGCGGAGCCCAAGAAGCGGGCCCCGCGCAAGACCGCGGCCAAGAAGGCCCCGGCCAAGAAGGCCGCCGCGAAGAAGACGGCCGCGAAGAAGACCGCGGTGAAGAAGACGGCGGCGAAGAAGTCCGCCGCGAAGGCCACGGCCGAGGCGCCCACCGAGGCGTCCTGACCCCGGGTCACCGCACGCGGGCCGTCCCCCACCGGGGGGCGGCCCGCGGCGCGTCCCGGGGCATGCGCATCCCGGTTTGACCCCATCGGGGGCGCCCCGTAACCTTGACCTTCGGCGTTTTAGCGCCCATTCCTGAGCACCTCCCTCCCGGCCCGGCCGGGAGAGGCCCCCCACGCTCCGCAGGGACGGCTGGCGTCAGGAGTGACGATCCGAGCGAGAGAGTGAGTTCCGCGTGTACGCAATCGTGCGCAGCGGTGGCCGCCAGCACAAGGTGGCCGTCGGCGACATCGTCGAGGTTGACAAGATTTCCACGGGCAAGGTGGGCGACGCGGTCGAGCTCTCGACCCTGCTCGTGGTCGATGGCGAAGCCGTCACCAGCGACCCGTGGGTGCTGGCCGGGATCAAGGTCCAGGCCGAGATCGTGGACCACCACAAGGGCGTCAAGATCGACATCCTGCGGTACAAGAACAAGACCGGCTACCGCCGTCGTCAGGGTCACCGCCAGCAGTACACGGCGCTGAAGATCACCGGCATCCCCGCCGCTGCGAAGTAAGGGACTGAAGAGAGATGGCACACAAGAAGGGCGCATCGTCCACCCGGAACGGTCGCGACTCCAATGCCCAGCGGCTCGGCGTCAAGCGCTTCGGCGGCCAGGTCGTGAACGCCGGTGAGATCATCATCCGCCAGCGCGGCACCCACTTCCACCCCGGCGCGGGCGTCGGCCGTGGCAAGGACGACACGCTGTTCGCCCTCGCCGCCGGTGCGGTCGAGTTCGGCACCAGCCGTGGTCGCAAGGTCGTGAACGTCGTCCCGGTCGCCTGAGCGATCGCACGCGTACGACGTCACCGAGGGCGGACGCTGCTTCCCGGGCGGGAAGCAGGTCCGCCCTCGGCGCGTTGCACCATCGGCACCAGCACGTCACTGTTTGTTTGAGGAGGAAGACGGCATGACAACCTTCGTGGACCGCGTCGAGCTGCACGTCGCCGCGGGTAACGGGGGCCATGGCTGCGCCTCCGTGCACCGGGAGAAGTTCAAGCCCCTGGGCGGCCCCGACGGCGGCAACGGCGGGCGGGGCGGTGATGTGATGCTGGTCGTCGACCAGGCGGTCACCACGCTCATCGACTACCACCACAGCCCCCACCGCAAGGCGACCAACGGCAAGCCCGGCGAGGGCGGCAACCGCTCCGGCAAGGACGGCACGGACATGGTCCTGCCGGTGCCGAACGGCACCGTCGTCCTGGACAAGCAGGGCAATGTGCTCGCCGACCTCGTCGGCCACGGCACCACCTTCATCGCCGGCCAGGGCGGCCGCGGCGGCCTCGGCAACGCGGCGCTGGCCTCCGCCCGCCGCAAGGCCCCCGGCTTTGCGCTGCTGGGCGAGCCGGGCAAGGACCAGGACATCGTCCTGGAGCTCAAGACCGTCGCCGACGTGGCGCTGGTCGGCTACCCGAGCGCGGGCAAGTCCTCGCTCATCTCGGTCCTGTCGGCCGCCAAGCCGAAGATCGCCGACTACCCGTTCACCACGCTCGTGCCCAACCTGGGCGTGGTGACCGCCGGGTCCACCGTCTACACCATCGCGGACGTCCCCGGGCTGATCCCGGGTGCGAGCCAGGGCCGCGGGCTGGGGCTGGAGTTCCTGCGGCACGTCGAGCGCTGCAGCGTCCTCGTGCACGTCCTGGACACCGCCACGCTGGAGTCCGAGCGCGACCCGGTCTCCGACCTCGACACGATCGAGGAGGAGCTGAAGCAGTACGGCGGTCTGGGCGACCGGCCGCGGGTCGTCGTGCTCAACAAGGTGGACGTGCCCGACGGGCAGGAGCTGGCCGACATGGTCCGCCCCGAGCTGGAGTCCCGCGGCTACCAGGTCTTCGAGGTCTCCGCGGTCGCCCACAAGGGCCTGCGGGAGCTGTCGTACGCCCTCGCCGGCATCGTCGCCGAGGCGCGGGCCGCCAAGCCCGTCGAGGAGGCCACCCGTGTCGTCATCCGGCCCAAGGCCGTGGACGACGCGGGCTTCACGATCGTCGCCGAGGACGGTTTCTACCGCGTCGTCGGCGAGAAGCCCGAGCGCTGGGTGCGCCAGACCGACTTCTCCAACGACGAGGCCGTCGGCTACCTCGCCGACCGGCTCGCCCGCCTCGGGGTCGAGGAGCAACTCCTCAAGGCCGGTGCCCGCCAGGGCGACGAGGTCGTCATCGGCAGCACCGAGGACGCGGTCGTCTTCGACTGGGAGCCGACCATGGCCGCAGGCGCCGAGATGCTGGGCCGCCGCGGCGAGGACCACCGCTTCGACGCACCGCGGCCGGCCGCGCAGCGGCGCCACGACCGCAATGCGGAACGGGACGAGGCCGAGCGCGAGTACCACGGCTTCGAGCCGTTCTAGAGCCGGCTGAAAGCACAGACAGCGGTCCGCGTACTCGGCGGAGAACTTTTCGGAGTCGCCGAGTACGCGGACGGGCCGCTCGAGGGTACGGATCCCGGATCAGGGTGCATCGTTTAGCCACCACGGGGTGGAAGCGGCTTTCCGTCGCGTCGCGCAATGCCGCAATCCATACTGCGTCAGAAGTTCTCACTTCTTTCGAGATATTTCGCCCGGAACCCGCTTGGTCAACTCCCGTGGACAAACGCTTGGACCACGTTGGACCCGAGCGATATGGCGCTGAATGCTTTCGATCCCGTAGTCGATGTCGTGATCGGCAACCGGGTCGTTCGGGCGACTGCTCAGAGATAGAGTCATCTGATAGCTTAAGCGGAAACACGCAGGCCGGAACGGAGGTGCGAGGGGCTGGTCCGACCCTGACCCGGTCGAGCGCATACCCTCAGAAACGATGCTGCAACTGCACAAGCTCGAGCGTTACAAGGACGATCAGGGAAATGAGATCGTCTACGACGGTGAGATACGCGAGGACAAGATCGATATCCGGTTCAAGGGATCGAACAACACACTCGTCATCAGCGCCGACGCCGACATCAGGGACCTGCTCGTCACCTTCTCGGGAGACAACGGGCGGATCGAAATAGGTTCGACCGTGAAGAAGCGCGCGGGTCTCCGCTTCGAGTTGCGCTGCGGACACGAGTCCCGGATCCGGATCGGCGAGAACGTGGGCTGCGCCGGCCGCACCTTCATCTCCGCAGTCGAAGGCGTGTCGGTGACGATCGGTGACGATGTGATGTTCGCGAAGAACATCGAGGTGCGCGGCGACGACACCCACCCGATTTTCGACGTGCGCACCGAGAAGCGCATGAACCCGTCCCAGTCGATTGTCGTGGGCGAACACGTCTGGATCGCGAAGCACGCGGTCGTGATGGGCGGTGTCACCATCGGCAACGGCTCGGTGATCGGCTTCCGCAGCATCGTCACCTCGTCCATTCCGAACAACTGCATCGCGGTCGGAGCACCGGCGCGCGTGGTGCGGAAGGACATCGCCTGGGAGCGTCCCGAGGTCGTGCCGCGCCGCCCGAACGAGCAGTATCCGCGCAAGGGCGAGAAATCCCCGAAGTACTGGAACCTCACCGATGAGACGGCGATCCCGGAGAAGCCGGTGGTGCGGCCGCGGGCGGAGGCGCCGCAGCGGCGATTGGCCCGACGTCTCCCGGCACCGGTACGGCGACTGGCCCGCAAACTGCGCCCGTCGCGAAAGGTCTGACGCGACCGTCGATCGCGGTGGCCGTCCGGCACCGAGGTGTTCCGGATGCCGAATGACATCAGCCCGGCAGCAGATCGCCTCGGCACGAACTTCGTTCGTGCCGAGGCGATCTGCTGCCGGGCGGCTCTCGTTCTCAGCCTGCTGGGTGCGGAGTTCGCCCGACGGTCGCCTCCAGATGGGTCACCATGCGGTTCAGCCCGACCGACAGGTCGACCACCGGGCTCCAGCCGAGGGCCGCCAGCCGCGCGCTGTCCAGTCCCTGCTTCTTGGCCAGGCTGTAGGACCGCGCGTCGGACTCGTTGCTGAAGCGCAACTGGAGTCCACGGTCCGGCCGGACCTCGGTGAACAGCTCCGCCAGGCGCCGGATGGAGACCAGCCCGGCCGGATCCGCGACGTTGTAGGCCGTCTGGTCACCGCGGAGCAGCGCATAGAACATCCCGGCGATGGCGTCGGCCACGTACGTGTAGGTGCGCACGCCCGAGCCGTCGCTGTTGAGCACGATGTCCTTGCCGGCCACCACGCTCGCCGCGAAGTCGGCCTGCACCCGCCCGTCGTCGAGCGCCATCCCGGGCCCGTAGATGTGGCCGAACCTGACGACACGGCAGTCGATGCCGTGCTGAGCCTGGTAACTCGCGCAGATGGTCTCCGCGGCGCGTTTGCCCTCGGCGTAGCAGGCGCGAGGGTTGAGGATGTCGAAACCGCCGTAACTCTGCTCGTCGATGAGCTCGGTCTCCGGAGGCTGGGCTCCGTACACCTCGGCAGAGGACATCAGCACGAAACCGCGGCTGGCCTTCGCCACGCAGAGGTCGAGCAGATGGAAGGCGCCCAGGAGGTTGGCCTGGATCGTCGCGACCGGCCGGCTGCCGTGCAGGGCGGGCCGTGCGGCACTTGCCCCGTGGATCACGTAGTCGACGGGGCCGGACAGTTCGAGCGGGACCGACACGTCCTGGACCACGAGGTGGAAGTCGGGGCGGTCGAGCACGTCCGCGAGCAGACGCCTGGCCTTCTCCTCGTTCCGCACCAGACCGTGCACGGTGATGCCCAGCCCGTGCCGGTCGTTCAGCGCGAGCAGGGTGTAGACGGCGTACGAGGGCAGCATGCCGCTCGCGCCGGTGACGAGCACGGCGCGACCGGACAGCTCGTTCCACGGCAGGTCGCGGTCGAGGATTTCGTCGAGGTCGTGCGCCACGACCGAGCTGGAGACGGTGGTCACTGGAGTCACGTACCTACGATCTGCTGGTTCTCGATGATCTCGAAGAAGGTCCGGCAGAGGTAGAAGTCCTCGGCCGTCGTGATCTTTATGTTCGAGCGGGGGCCGACCACCCGGTAGAGCTTCTGACCGTACCGGTGCATGAGGGAGCACGAGTCGATGCTGTCGTGCTCGCCCTCGGCGACCGCCCGGTCGTACAGCCCGAGGATCTGGCCGAGCCGGAAGCTCTGCGGGGCCTGCGCGGCGTAGATGTGGTCGCGCGGGATCACATCGTCGATGTGCTCGTTCTCGCTCGACACCACGGTCTCGTTGAACTTCGTGCAGGTGATGGCGGAGCCGTGCTCCTTGACGGTCTCGATGTTGGCGGTGATCAGCTTCGCGTCGATCAGTGGCCGCACGCCGTCGTGGATGAGGGCCACGGTGTCCTCGGGGCACTCGGCGGCCACCGTCCTGAGGGCGTTGTGCCGGGACTCCTGACCGGTCTTGCCGCCGTCGACGATCCACCTCACCTTCTCGATCTCGTACCGCTTGAGCAGCTTCACCATGTGCTCGCGGTATTCGGGAAGGATCGCGATGGCGATGGCATCGATGTCCGGGTGGCTCTCGAAGCGCTCGAGGGTGTGGATGATGATCGGCTTGCCGTTGATCTCCAGGAACTGCTTCGGGAGGTCCCGCGAGTTCATCCTCGAACCGATGCCGCCGGCGAAAAGCAACGCAACGTTCACAGCTCATGCCTCCGATTGGTCACTGAGCGGTTGGTCGCCCACCGCCGTGTCGTCCGGGGCGAGATCGAGCCACCGGTGGTCGCCGTTTGTGTCTCCGTCTGCGGCGGGATCCCCCAGCACCACCCAGTCGATCACCCGGTCCGCGGAATTCGTGTCGACGAAGTCGAAGTTCTCCTGCCGGAACTGCTCGACCTTCGAGAGGTCGTAGTCCTCGTCCTGAAGGGCCTTGAGCAGTTCGTCGAAGGTCACGCAGATCTTGCCGGGAGCGACGGAGTCGTAGTCTCGGTGGAACCCGCGGATCACCGAGTAGGTTTCCTTGTCGTACGCGTAGAACAGGATCGGTCTGTCGAGCAGTGTGTACTCGTAGATGATGGACGAGTAGTCGGTGACGAGTACATCCGTGACATGCAGCAGGTCGTTGGTGTCCGGGAACGACGCAAAGTCCAGCAGCCGGTCGGAATATTCCGCGGGAATCGGAACGGAGCCCGGAATGAAGTGGTGCATGCGGAAGAGCACGACGAACTTGTCCCCGCAGACTTCGTGCAGCTTCGCGAAGTCGATGCGGTCGTAATCGTAATGAGCGTCGCCGATGCTTTTCCCGCGGAAGGTCGGCGCAAACAGCACGATCTTCTTGCCCTTGAGCTTCGGGTTGGCGACGAAGAAGTCCTCGACGACCTTGCGGGAGTGGTCCTTGTCGAGGAACGTGTCTATTCGGGGCAGGCCGGTCGGTACGACCGCGGATTCCTCGATGCCAAATGCCTCGGCGTACACCGGCACCAGATGCTTGGATCCGGTGATCACGTAGGTGTACTTGCGGTGGGCGTTGGTCAGCTTCGGCGAACCGTATCGTCCGAACCGGCTGTAGCCGACCGACTTGAATCCGCTTCCGGCGTGCCAGAGTTGGATGATCTTGGTTTTCGGGGAGATGCCCAGCTGCGCGAGGAGCCCGAAGTAGTCGTCCATCAGAACGGTGTCCGACGTCGCGAGCAAGTAGATCAGGCGCAGCGTGCTCCACTTGTTCGCGGTGCTGGGAACCCGGAACGAGTGGCGGAACGAGTACTTCTTGTCGAGGCCCCGCTCGATCATCCGGTCATGGACGCGCGCCAGGTTGCCGCCGAGGCCTGTGCGCATTTCTGAGGCGAACAGGATCCGGTTGCCACGTGGGGGGTTCAGGCGGCGCGAGAGGGAATAGACGTGATTGGCGAGCTTGCGGCGCCGGGCCCGTGGCAGGACCCGCAGCCCGAGTCGCTTGCGCAGCGGTGCCTTCGGGGCGTCCTTGTTCGTGCTCGGCCCGGCGCTGCGGAACAGCTGGTACGTCCGCATCAGGAACTCGGGGTTCTCGTCGTCGTCCGAGAGTCCGAACGCGATCACGTACGCCGAGCGGTTGCGGTCGTAGAGGAAGGTACGGGAGTCCACGTCAAGGCGATCCGTGGCCTTGAGGTCGAAGCCGGCGGCCGGCAGTCGTTCCTCACCGATCACCGGAACGATCCGCCAAGTGCCGTTGGGTACCTGGCGGCGATCCTGGAAGTTGGTGACGTTGATCTCCAGGCGGTGCTGTTCGGCGCCTGTTTGCCGAGAGTTCACCGGAAACTCTCGCTCACCGTCCACAATCAGGAAACGGAGAGCACTAGGATCTCCAGTGAAGCCAGAGACGACCGCGGTGAGAGAAAGGTGTATGCGCTCCCACGAAATCGCCGCTATCAAGCAACGTGCCATCGTCATCCTTCCGTCCGTGAACCGTCGCGCAATCATGAGACCCGCGCGACGGCCATGAGGCATGCGTGCGCCGGGTAGGGCGACCATGGGAGCATAGCCTACTGACTCAGAGCTCCCCCAAGCCGTGACGAGCGCCACCAGCCTCGGAGCGAGGGGTTGAGCTGCACCGTCGAAGGCCTTGTGCGAGGTTCCTGGCTCTCCGGCGCCGCTTGAAGCGGACGGGTCCACAGGCCGGTGTCCGAATAGTACTCCGGCAGGCCGGCTGTAGCGATAAACCCGGTTTCGTCGGGCGCGGGTCGCGTGGCGCTGGCGGTGGCTGTCACGACCGGAGTGCGGTGGCGAATGCCGAGCAGTTCGCCACGGACCCCGCAACCGCTCCGCCGGGTCCGGGTGATCACTCCCGGTCCTCGCCCGGGAGTGCCCTCTCCGGCTCGTGCCGCCGGCGCAGGACGGCGGGCTCCCCGGGCGGCCGCCCGGCGGTCGCCGCCGGGCCCCGCGGAGCAAGTCCCCCGGCAGGGCGCGTCATTGGGGTTCCGGCCGCGCTGCGGGGAGCCTGGCGGAGCACGGGAGGAGCCGAGTGGGCGAGAGCCGTCCGTGTGCTGGACGCATGCGCGGCGGCCACGCCGACTTCCCGTAGATTCGGCACGTGGACGCGAGTGTGCAACCCAACCGGCGCGAGGAGACGGGCAGCGAAGTGGCAGGGGCAAGCCAGGCTGTGCGCGAGGCCCGCAGGATCGTCGTCAAGGTGGGTTCCTCGTCGCTGACGACGGCCGCCGGGGGCCTGGACGCGGACCGCGTCGACGCCCTGGTGGACGTGGTCGCCAAGGCGCACGGCACCGAGCGGGAGATCGTGCTGGTCTCCTCCGGCGCCATCGCCGCCGGGCTGGCGCCCCTGGGCCTGGACCGGCGCCCCCGGGACCTCGCCCGGCAGCAGGCCGCCGCCAGCGTCGGCCAGGGCCTGCTGGTCGCCCGGTACACCGCCTCCTTCGCCCGGTACGGCGTCCGCGTCGGGCAGGTGCTGCTCACCTCCGACGACATGAGCCGCCGGGCCCACTACCGCAACGCGTACCGGACCCTGGACAAGCTGCTCGCCATGGGCGCCGTCCCCGTCGTCAACGAGAACGACACGGTGGCCACGGACGAGATCCGCTTCGGCGACAACGACCGCCTGGCGGCCCTGGTCGCGCATCTCGTCCGGGCCGACCTGCTGGTGCTGCTCTCCGACGTCGACGGCCTGTACGACGGCGACCCGAGCACCCCCGGCACCTCCCGCATCGCCGAGGTCCGCGGCCCGCGGGACCTCGACGGCGTCTCCATCGGCAGCGCCGGCAAGGCCGGCGTCGGCACCGGCGGCATGGTGACCAAGGTCGAGGCCGCGCGGATCGCCGCGGGGGCCGGGATGCCCGTGGTGCTGACGTCCGCCTCGCAGGCCGCGGACGCGCTCGCCGGACGGCCGACCGGCACCCTCTTCCACCCCACCGGCAAGCGGTCCGCGGACCGCCTGCTGTGGCTGGCCCACGCCTCCGCCCCGCTGGGCGCGCTCATCCTCGACGACGGCGCCGTCCAGGCCGTCGTCAAGCGCCGCACCTCGCTGCTGCCGGCCGGTATCGCGGGCATCGAGGGCGACTTCTCGGCCGGCGACCCGGTCGAGCTGCGCGACGCCTCGGGACACGCCGTGGCGCGCGGACTGGTCAACTTCGACGCCCGCGAACTGCCCCGGCTGCTCGGCCGGTCCACCCGCGAACTGGCCCGGGAGCTCGGTCCCGCGTACGAGCGGGAAGTCGTGCACCGGGACGACCTCGTACTCCTGAACCCGTAGCCCGCCCCCTTCGTGGTTACTTCGTGAAAACGGCCCCGCGGCCGCCCGCCGACTGCTCAACTTTGAGGGCGGGGAAGGAATTCGACGGAGACGACGACAACGGCAACGACAGCGACCCACAGGGACGACAGGTGACGACAGGGAGGCCGCCGGTGAGACGAGTGCGCCCAGGGGCATCCTCGTCCCGCGGGACGGCGGAGCGGACACTGGTGAGCGTGGCGGCCGACGAGGGCGCACCGAGGACCCACGCGGCCCCGCAGCAGACCCCGTCGACGGCGAAGCCGCAGGAGCGCCCCGTGTCCCGGCTCTGGCACGTCACGCTCAGCGTCTCCGGCCCCGAGGCCCCGCTGGCGGAGGTGCGGCGCGCCCTGGAGCAGCTCGCGCACGACCACCCCTTCCTGCTCACCAGCCGGTACGCGGCCGACCACGCCGAGATCCGGTACTGGGAGGAGGCGCGCGACCTGCACGACGCCGCCGCCATCGCCCTGCGGCTGTGGGGCGAGCACCGGGCGTCCGCGAAGCTGCCGCCCTGGGAGACGGTCGGCCTGGAGGTCATCGACCGCGACACGTACCACCAGCGCATCGCCGAGGGCTACGGGCCGCCGCCCGCCGCCCCTGTCGGAGTGCACCCGTACTGAGCCGTACGGAACCGTCCGGGTCTCACCGGCTGGAAAGACACCCCCCAGGGCGGTGCCCACGCCGTACGCTGACGGCTATGAGCAGCCGCAGCCACAGCAACGACGACCTCGCCGCCTCCCTGCCCTCGCCGTGGCCGGCGTCACCGGTCCTGCAGGCCGCCTACCGGGCAAGGTCCGCCGCCGCCGACATCGCGCCGCTGCCGCGCGCGGCCAAGGACGACGCGCTGCTGGCGATCGCCGACGCCCTCCTGGTGCGCACCAAGGAGATCGTCGAGGCCAACACGCTCGACGTGGAGCGGGCCCGCGCCGCCGGCACCGCCGAGGGCATCGTCGACCGGCTCACCCTGAGCCCCGAGCGCGTCCGCGCCATCTCCTCCGACGTGCGGGACGTGGCCGGGCTGCCCGACCCGGTGGGCGAGGTCGTCCGCGGTTCGACCCTGGCCAACGGGCTCGACCTGCGGCAGGTCCGGGTGCCGCTGGGCGTGGTGGGCATCATCTACGAGGCGCGTCCGAACGTCACCGTGGACGCCGCCGCCCTGTGCCTGAAGTCCGGCAACGCGGTGCTGCTGCGCGGCTCGTCCTCGGCGTACCACTCCAACACCGCCCTGGTCACCGTGCTGCGCGACGCGATCGGCGGCGCCGGGCTGCCGGCCGACGCGATCCAGCTGGTGCCGGGCGAGAGCCGGGAGTCGGTGCGCGAGCTGATGCGCGCCCGCGGCCAGGTCGACGTGCTCATCCCGCGCGGCGGCGCCTCGCTGATCCGCTCCGTGGTCGAGGAGTCCACCGTCCCGGTCATCGAGACCGGCACGGGCAACTGCCATGTGTACGTGGACGCGCAGGCCGACCTCGACATGGCGGTGCGCATCCTGGTCAACTCCAAGGCGCAGCGTCCCAGCGTCTGCAACTCCGCGGAGACCCTGCTGGTGCACCAGGACATCGCGGGCGAGTTCCTGCCGCGCGCCCTGGACGCGCTGGCCGCGGCGGGCGTCACCGTGCACGCCGACGAGCGCGTCCGCGACATCGCGGAGAAGTCCGGCACGAAGGCGACCGTCGTCCCGGCCACCGTGGAGGACTGGGAGACCGAGTACCTGAGCCACGACATCGCCGCGGCCGTCGTGGACTCCCTGGACGCCGCGGTGGCGCACATCCGGCTGTGGTCCTCGGGGCACACCGAGGCGATCGTCACCGCTTCGCAGCCCGCCGCCCGCAGGTTCACCCAGTTGGTGGATTCCGCCGCGGTCGCCGTGAACGCCTCCACGCGCTTCACCGACGGGGGGCAGTTCGGCTTCGGCGCGGAGATCGGCATCTCGACGCAGAAGCTGCACGCCCGCGGCCCCATGGGCCTGCCGGAGCTGACCTCGACCAAGTACGTCATCACCGGCGACGGCCAGACCCGCGGCTGAGGGCCGGCGGGCGGGACACGGGCACTTCACGGCGTTCGGGGCGGACTTTCCCCGGCGGCCTGCCCAATCCGCGTCATCGGCCCTATTCTGGACGGGTGCCGGACGACCTGGGGGGCAAGCCGTTCCCGGACGGCGAGGACCACGGTGGCGCGGATGACGAATTCGCGTCCGTGGTGTTCGACGAGGCCTTCATACGTGCGGCAGCCTTCCACGAGCCCAGCGCCCACGAGCGCATGCTCGCGGCCGCCACGGCCCAGGCCGAGGCCGAGGCCTCCCGCGCCCGCCTCCTCGGCGTCCAGGACGGCTCCGCCCCGTACGACGAGCACGCGGACCGCACCGCGGAGGACGACGAGTACGACGAGCTCTACGCCCAGCGCCGCCCCTACCGCGGGCACGGCCGCTGGCACCGCATGGTGGCCTGGCTGCTGGCGGTCGTCATGGGCATCGGGGTCGTCGCACTGACGTTCGCCGCGGTCTACCGGGGAGCCGGTGGGGGCAGCCGCCAGCCGGCCGTCCCGCCCTCCCCGGCGGGCCGTATCGGCGCGCCCTCGATGCCCCCCGTAGTGGTCAGCCCAACGCCCTGAGCGTCGAGAGAAGTTGTGCGTACCAGGACGTTTTAAAGAGCCCGGACAGACCTACGCTTGTTGTATGACCGGGCCTGGTGACCCACCTGAGGGGATTCCCGAGGGCTCCCCGGGAAGCGGCGACGACGAGTACCGATCCGTCGTGTTCGACGAATCGTTCGTACGTGCTGCCCGGATCCAGGAGTACTCGGCCCGCGAGCGCCTCGACGGTTCGGCCCGCGCGGTCCGCACCCGGCGCTTCTGGGCCCGGGGCGGCGCGACGCGCCAGGCGCTCGTCCTGGTGGCCCTGATCGCCGTCGCCTTCGGCACCGCCGTCTACCTCGGCATCCGCAATCCCTACGAGCAGGGGCCCGAGCCCGTCGCGGAGCCGCTGCGGATCACCCTGGTCCCGCTCGCCCCGGCCGGCGTGGTGCCGCCCACGGACCGCACCCGCCCCTTCGACGGCCACGCGGCGGCCGGCTACCAGATCGGCAGCAAGGGATTCACCCTTCCGGCCCCCTTCGGCACCCCGCATTTCGGCGAGAGCCAGGTCACGCAGGCGCTGACCCTGGCCAAGGACTACCTCTGGGCCTCCGCCGTCGATCCCACCGCCCTGACCGGCGGCAACGTGAGCAAGGTCCGGGACCTGCTGGACCCCGGGCAGCGCGTGCAGTTCGACCGCAGCCTGTCCGCCCCGGCCGACGACGGGCGGCACGCCGCCACGGGCTGGCTGGTGCGCCTGGACCCCGGCAGGATCGCCCTCGCCTCCGACGAGGTGCGGGTCGACGGGACGATGGCCGTCATGGAGACCGCCGACGACGCCCTGGAGGTCCTCACGGACCACACCATGGTCTACGCCGTACGGACGGCGGCCTCCGCGGGCGGCGAGCCGTCGCTGTTCACCGTGCGGCGCGCGCTGCGCCTGCGGTTCGACCGCCAGGACCTGCGCGACATGCATGTGCAAGTGCTGCAGGCCGACGTCGAGGCCGGGCCGCTGTCCTGCGGGTCGGAGCCGGCCAAGCGGTTCGAGCCGCTGCTGGCGGGGGAGAAGGCCCCCGCGCAGGCCGGCGTCGACCCGTACGACCACCGCCACCAGATCACCTCGGTGTGCGGAGTGCTGGCCCCCGGGTCGCTCGCCGGCCCCGGTGTCACTCCGCGGACGGGTCCGGCGGCGCGTCCTTCGGGGAGCTCTGCGGCCCCTGCGAGCCCTGCGCCGTCCCGGTGAACCGGTCCCGCAGCTTGCCGCCGATGTCGCCGGCGCCCGAACCGATGTCGTTCAGCAGCTTCATCAGCGGGTCCTTGCTGGTCTTCACCGTGTCGGCGTAGTGGTTCGCCGACTCCTTGAGCGAGTCGTACACCGAGGTGTCCTTGTCCTCGCTGCGCCGCGGGTAGTGGCCGTCCATGAGGCGCTGGTAGTCGCGGGTCGCGGCCCACTTCTTCAGCTCCGCGGCACGCACCGTGGTGAAGGGGTGGCTGCGCGGCAGCACGTTCAGGATCTTCAGCACGGAGTCGCGCAGGTCGCCGGAGCCCTCGTACTCCTCGGCCTGCTTCAAGAACGCGTCCACGTTCATCTCGTGCAGGTGGTTGCCGCCGGCGATCTTCATCAGACCGCGCATCGACGCCTGGAGGTCCTGGCCGACCAGCAGGCCGGCGCGGTCCGCGGACAGCTCCGACTTGCGGAACCACTCGCGCAGGGCCGTGATGATCGCCATGATCGCGACATTGCCGAGCGGGATCCAGGCGATCCGCAGGGCCAGGCTGGTGAGGAAGAGCAGGATCGTGCGGTACACGGAGTGACCTGACAGCGCGTGGCCCACCTCGTGGCCCACGACGGCCCGCATCTCCTCCTCGTCCAGCAGCTCCACCAGGCCGGTGGTGACGACGATGATCGGCGCGTCGAGCCCGATGCACATCGCGTTCGGCTGCGGGTCCTGCGTGACGTACATGGCCGGGACGGTCTCCAGGTCCAGGATGGAGCAGGCGTCCCGCAGCATGTCGTTGAGGTGGGTGAACTGCTCGTCGCCGACCCGGACCGAGTCCGACAGGAACAGCAGCCGCAGCGAGCGCTCCGGGAGCAGCCCGCTGAGCGCCTTGAAGACGGTGTCGAAGCCGCTGAGCTTGCGCAGCGCCACCAGGGCCGAGCGGTCGGCCGGGTGCTCGTACGCCCGGGAGGAGATCCCCGGGAACCGCCGGCGGTTCCGCCCCGGCAGACGGTCGCCGTCGCCCTCCGTGCCGCCCCGCACGCCGTTCGGATCATTCGGACCGGACATGTCTCCCCGTTCCCCTGGTCGGCTGGCCATACACAGGAAGGACGCGCGGAGCCACCTCGAAGTTCCGTCCGCACCGCCCGTACCATGTCCCCCAAGTCCCCACGTCCGCCAAGAGCACGCACCGTCACCAAGGGAACCGCGAATGACCTCTTACGCGACCGCCGCCGTCCTGACCACGCTCGCCGAGGGCGAGGGCGGCGGCAACCACGAGAGCCTGAGCCCGTACCTCACCGGTGGCGGCGCCCTGTTCGCGCTGCTGCTCCTGCTCTTCATCACCACCCGTTTCAACCGCGACCGCTGAGGCCGCAGAGGCGGATGCGGGTAGGGTCTGTCCGCATGAAGGAGCGAATCGGTGTGATGGGTGGGACGTTCGATCCCATCCACCACGGTCACCTCGTCGCGGCCAGCGAGGTGGCGCACCTCTTCGAGCTGGACGAGGTCGTCTTCGTGCCGACCGGCCAGCCCTGGCAGAAGAGCGACCAGAAGGTGTCGGCCGCCGAGGACCGCTACATCATGACGGTGATCGCCACCGCGTCGAACCCGCAGTTCTCGGTCAGCCGCAGCGACATCGAGCGCGGCGGCCGCACGTACACCATTGACACGCTCCGCGACCTGCGGTCCGACCATCCCGAGGCGGAGCTCTTCTTCATCACGGGTGCCGACGCGCTGGCGCAGATCTTCTCCTGGCGCGAGGCCGAGGAACTCTTCTCCCTGGCGCACTTCATCGGCGTCACGAGGCCCGGGCACGTGCTGTCCGACCCGGGCTTCCCGGAGGGCGGCGTCTCCCTGGTGGAGGTGCCCGCCCTCGCGATCTCCTCCACCGACTGCAGGCACCGGGTCGCCAAGGGGGAGCCCGTCTGGTACTTGGTGCCCGACGGTGTGGTGCGCTACATCGACAAACGCAGGCTCTACCGGTAATCGATCAGCGGCTCAGCGGCAACTGGAGGGGTCCCCAGTGAACGACTACCCCCGATGGCACTACGCCGAGGGAACACCCGAGCAGGAGGGACCGGACCCCTACCCCCAGGACCCTTACGCACAGCAGCAGGGTGACTACGGATACCAGCAGCAGGGCCAGGGCTACGACCCGTACGCCCAGGGGGCGCAGCCGCAGCAGCCGCAGCGCTACCAGGACCAGGGCTACGGTCAGCAGCAGGACTACGGCTACGACCAGCAGCAGGCGCAGGCGCAGCAGACCCAGCAGTACCAGGGCTGGATCCCGCAGCAGCCGCAGTACCAGGAGCCGTACTACGAGCCGCAGCAGCCGCCCCAGCCCGAGCAGCCGCAGTACCAGCAGCACACGCATCCGCAGCCTCTCTACCGCGACCCCGAGCGCCCGTCCCGGCCCGTGCAGGGCTCCGTCCAGGCGCCGGTGCAGGCTCCCGCGCAGGCTCCCGCGCAACCCGGTCCTTCCGGCCGCGGTCCGGCGGGTCCCCCGGGTCCCGCGGGTCCCGCGGCTCCCTCGGGCAACGGGGACTACTCCACCGGGCAGTTCTCCTTCGTCGACGAGGAGACCGAGGAGTCCGAAGAGGTCATCGACTGGCTGAAGTTCACCGAGTCCCGCACCGAGCGGCGCGAGGAGGCCAGGCGCCGCGGCCGCAACCGCGTCGTCGCCCTCGTCGTCGTGGTCGCGCTGGGCGCGGTCGGCGGTGTCGGCTACCTGTGGAAGGCCGGCAAGATCCCCGGACTCGGTGGCGACTCGGCCGCCACGCAGCAGGCCGCCGGCGGCCAGAAGCGCGACGTGCTCGTGCTGCACCTGCGCCCGGTGGACGGCAACGAGACCTCCACCGCCCTGCTGGTCAGCAACTCGACCACGAAGAAGGGCACCACGGTGCTGCTGCCCAACTCGCTCGCCGTGAGCAGCGACGACGGGGGCAGCACCACGCTCGGCAAGTCGGTGGTCGACGGCGGCTCCGCGCCCACCCGCGAGGCCCTGGAGACCCTGCTCGGCACGAAGATCAGCGGCACCTGGCGGCTGGACACCCCGTACCTGGACAACCTTGTCGAATCCCTCGGCGGGATCATCGTCGACACCGACGCCACGGTGAAGGCCGACAAGAAGAAGGGCGGCAAGGTCCTCGTCAAGCCCGGCAAGCAGCAGGAGCTGGGCGGCCAGGCCGCCGTCGCGTACGCCGTCTACCGCGCGCCCGGCGAGGCGCAGGACAAGCAGCTGGCCCGGTTCGGCCAGGTGGTCCAGGGCGTGCTGAAGAAGATGTACAGCGACCCGGACCTGGCCACCAAGACCATCGAGGGGCTCAACCAGGTCATCGAGCCGCCGCTGACCGCCAAGGACCTCGGCACCAGCCTCGCGGCGCTGTCCGAGGAGGCCAAGACCGGCGCGTACAAGACCGACACCCTCCCGGTGCAGGCCGACGGCACCGTCAGCGAGAAGGACACCGACGGCGTCGTCAAGGACGTGCTCGGCGGCACTGTGACCAACACCTCCTCCGACGGCATCCCCCGGGTAGGCCTGAAGAACGGCTCGGGCGAGTCCGCCAACGCCGGCGAGGCCCAGGTGCAGATCGTCGGCGGCGGCTACACCTATGTGTCCGGCACCTCCACCGCCACTCAGGCGGCGTCCAAGGTCCTCTACGGCGCCGCGGAGCAGAAGGCGAACGCGCAGGAACTGGCGAAGACCCTGGGTCTGCCCGCCAAGTCCGTCACCAAGGGCACCGTCCCGCCCAACGCGGACATCCTGGTGGTGCTCGGCCAGGACTACACCCCGCCGCCCAAGCAGTGAGCCGTCCGGTCCCCGGCCGGATAACCGGTCGGGGACTGTCCGCGGTCCGTGAGACCCTTGGGGGTACGACGTCCCCGACCGGAAAGCCGCACCTGTGACCGCCACGGACCGCTCCATCGAGCTCATCCAGACCGCCGCCCAGGCGGCAGCCGACAAGCTCGCGCACGACATCATCGCCTACGACGTCAGCGACGTCCTCGCCATCACCGACGCGTTCCTGCTCGCCTCCGCGCCGAACGACCGCCAGGTGAAGGCCATCGTCGACGAGGTCGAGGAGCGGCTCGCCAAGGAGCTGGGCGCCAAGCCGGTGCGCCGCGAGGGTGAGCGCGAGGGCCGGTGGGTGCTGCTCGACTACGTGGACATCGTGGTGCACGTCCAGCACTCCGAGGAGCGCGTCTTCTACGCCCTGGAGCGGCTGTGGAAGGACTGCCCCGAGCTGGAGCTGCCCAAGGACGCCGTGGCGACCCGCGGCAAGGCCGAGGAGCACGCCCGCGCCATGTCGGTGGCCGACGAGGACGGGGAGCTCAGCTGAACGGGCACAGCCGCGGGCGCGGCCGGCGCATCGTCTTCTGGCGGCACGGCCAGACCGCGTGGAACCTGGAGGGCCGCTTCCAGGGCACCACGGACATTCCGCTGACCGCCACCGGCGTCGGGCAGGCCAGGCGCGCCGCCCGCCTGCTGGCCGCGCTCGAACCGGACCGGATCATCGCCTCGGACCTCCAGCGCGCCGCCGACACGGCCGCCGAGCTGGCGGCCGTGACGGGCCTGGACGTCACCTACGACCAGGGCCTGCGGGAGACCTACGCGGGCGTCTGGCAGGGACTGACCCACGAGGAGATCACCGCGCGCCACCCCGAGGAGTACGCGGCGTGGAAGCGCGGGGAGCCCGTGCGGCGCGGCGGCGGCGAACTGGAGACCGAGGTCGCCGACCGGGCCGCTCCCGTGGTGCTCGCGGCCGCCGACAAGCTGCCCGACGGCGGCATCCTCGTGGTGGTCAGCCACGGCGGCGCGATCCGCACGACGATAGGCCGGCTGCTCGGCCTCGACCCGCGCAGCTGGGAGGCGCTCGGCGGCCTGTCCAACACGTGCTGGTCGGTGCTGGGCGAGGGCGCCCGCGGCTGGCGCCTGCTGGAGCACAACGCGGGCACCCTGCCCGAGCCGGTGCTCGGCGACGACGACTGAACCGCCGCGGCGGGGCCACCGGGGCCGATTTCGGAAATCCGGCCCTGACCGGCTAAGCTTCTTCTCGTTCGCCAGGCGGCAAGCCTGAGGACAGCGGGGCTATAGCTCAGTTGGTAGAGCGCTTGCATGGCATGCAAGAGGTCCGGGGTTCGAATCCCCGTAGCTCCACAGCGACACAGTGGTCACGGAATCCCGTCCTCCCGTCAGGGAAGGCGGGATTTTTCGCGTTCCAGGACGAGCTCGGACAGCGGGCGCGCGTGCAGGGGGCAGCCGATCAGAGGGTCGGGCAGCTCCCGCAGCCGCGCCATCCGCGCGCGGCTCTCCTCGTCGGCCGGGGTGTAGGCCACGATCCGGTGCTCCGGCGCGGAGTCCACCGACAGCGAGGTCGAGGCGAGCCGGACGACGCCCACCGACGCGTGCTGGATCACCTTGACCCGCGGCCCCGGCGGCGCCACGTCCCCGCTCGCCCACATGCGCGCGAACTCCGGGCTCGAGTCGGTCATCCGCCGGATGAACGTCTCCCAGACGGGCTCGCCCACGTGCCGTCCGTAACCGCCGCGCAACTGCGCCACCATGCGCGGCAGTTCGGCGCCGCGGTCGAGGAAGGCCGAGCAGCACGGCGGGCCGGTGAACAGCCGCCGCAGCACATTGCGGTCGGCGGGGGAGTCCAGCCGCACCGACGGAAAGACGTACCGGTAGGCGGCGTTGCAGGCCAGCACGTCGTAGCGGGTGTTGTAGACGACCGCGGCGAGCGGGTCGAGGGCGTCGATGATGCCCTGCACGTCCTCGCCCACCGACTCCGCCTCAGCGGCCTGCTCCCGGACGAAGGGCACTCCCGCCAGCCGGTACAGGTGCTCCCGCTCGGTGACGTCCAGCCGCAGTGTGCGCGCCACCGCGTCCAGCACCTGCACGCTCGCGTTGATCGGGCGGCCCTGCTCCAGCCACGTGTACCAGGTCACCCCGACCCCGGCGAGCTGCGCGACCTCCTCGCGCCGCAGCCCCGGTGTACGGCGGCGCAGTCCCGGCGGCATGCCGACGTCCTGCGGTGTGATCCGGGCGCGGCGGCTTCGCAGGAAGGCGGCGAGTTCGTTGCGGCGCGGAGCGGACACGGCGGACATGTGCCCCATCGTCCACCGGGTCGGGACGCGGTGCCAGGTGCTGTCAGTACCAGCATCCATGGGCTCTCGGCACCGGTACGCGGGCGCCCGCAGGCTCGTGCCATGGCTCATCCCACACTCTCGGCCCCACCGGTGCCCCGTGCCGGTTCAGGCGGCCGCGCCCCGTCCGGCCGGCTGCTCGGCACCGTGCTCACCGGCCAGTTCATGGCCCTGCTCGACGTCTTCATCGTCAACGTGGCCGCGCCCACCATCCGCACAGACCTGCACGCCTCGGGCGCCGCGCTCCAGCTCGTCGTGGCGGGCTACACCGTCTCCTACGCCGTCCTGCTCATCACCGGCGCCCGTATCGGCGACCTGTGGGGCCACCGCAGGACCTTCGTCGCCGGGCTCGGCCTCTTCACCGCGGCCTCCCTGGCCTGCGGACTCGCCCAGTCGGCAGGGGAGTTGACCGGCTTCCGGCTGGTCCAGGGAGCCGGGTCGGCCCTGATGATCCCCCAGGTGCTCAGCCTCATCCAGCGCAACTTCACCGGCGAGCGGCGGGTACGCGCCCTCGGTGTCTACTCCGCGGTCCTGGCCACCGGCGCGGCGGCGGGGCAGTCCCTCGGCGGCGTCCTCGTCAGTGCCGACCTGTTCGGCACGGGCTGGCGTCCGGTGTTCCTGGTCAACGTGCCCATCGGGCTCTGCCTGCTCGTCCTGGCGCCCCGGGTCATTCCGCGCGACCCCGGCGGCGCCGAGGAGCGCCGTCGCGGCCTGGACCTGCCCGGCCTGGTCACCCTGGGCGCCGCCGTGACGCTCTTCACCGTCCCGCTCGTCCTCGGCCAGGAGGAGGGCTGGCCGCTGTGGGGCTGGATCTGCCTCGGCCTCAGCGTCGTGCTGCTCACCGTCTTCGCCGTCCTGGAGGCCCGCCTGACCCGCCGCGGCGGGGCGCCGCTGGTCTCCGCGCGGGTCCTGCGCGCACCCGGCATGCCCCGCTCCGTGGCCGTGATCGCCGTCGCGATGGCGCTGAACGCCGGCTTCCTGTTCTCCATCGCCCTGCACTTGCAGAGCGGTCTCGGCCTCAGCGCCCTGCGCACCGGGCTGACCTTCACCGCCGCGGCCGTCGCCTTCGGCGGCGTCGGTCTCAACTGGCGGCGCCTCCCGGCGCGCACCCACGGTCTGCTCGCCCCGCTCGGACTGCTGGTGGCGGCCGTCTCGTTCGCGGCCATGGGACTGCTGCTGCGCGACGGGGAACAGCACCAGCTGCGCTTCCTCGCCGTCCAGTTCGGGATCGGCCTGGGCCTCGGTGCGTCCTTCAGCCCCACGCTGACGCTCGCCCTCGGCAGGGTCGCGCCGCAGGACGCCGCGGATGCCAGCGGGCTGCTGGCCACCGTCACGCAGCTCGGCCAGCTGATCGGCGTCGCCACCCTGGGCACGCTCTTCCTCAACCGCCTCGCCTCCTCCGGCTCCTCCGCGCACGCCATCGCCCTCACCTCCTGGGCGCTCGCCCTCACGGCCGTCCTCGGTGTCCTGGCGGGGCTGCTCAGGGGGCGTGCGGGGCGGGGGTGAGGGACCGGGCGCCGCTCGTGCCGCGGGACCGGGCCCGCTGCCGCCGTACGGCCACCGCCGCGACGCACAGGAAGGCGGCGCCCACCGCCGGGTAGACCGCCGACAGGGCCATCTGCCCGGCGGACTGGTGGAGTTCGGGCCGGGCGACGCCGTCGCCGTGCGGGATGAGCCAGAGCCCGTACGAGCAGAAGACGAGCCCCGCCGCGACGGCTCCGGCCCGGGAGGCCCGGCTCAGCAGCACGACGAGCGGCACCGCCCACACCCAGTGGTGGGACCAGGAGACGGGACTGACCAGGAGCGCGGTGACCGCGCAGGAGACGACCGCCCAGGCCCGGGCACCGGAGACGAGCGCGGCCACGGCCACCGCGAGCCCGGCGCACGCCACCAGTGCGGCGGTCACGAGCCACCACGTCCCCGGGTCGCCGGTGTGCAGGGCCCGCGCGAGCACCCCGCGCAGGGACTGGTTGGCGGTGTCCTCGCCGTGCCCGGCCCGGTCCGCGGAGAAGATCACGCCGGTCCAGAAGCGCCGGGAGTCGTGCGGCAGGACCACCGCGGACAGGCCGACCGTGGCGGCGAGGACGGCCGCGGCGACCGAGGCGTGCCGCAAGTGGTCGTTCCAGCGCTCCCGGCGCCGCCAGGCCAGCACGAGTCCGCCGGCGGCGAGCAGGACCACGAAGAGCGCGGGGGTGAGCTTGATCCCGGCGGCGATGCCGATCCCGACGCCCGCCGCCCGCGAACCCTTCCGCAGGGTCAGGTCCCACAGCACCAGCACGGCCAGCAGCAGGTTGATCTGCCCGTACCGCAGCGTCGTCCACACCGGTTCCGACCAGACCGCGACCGCCGCCACGGCGAGGGCCGCCGCGGCCGGGGGCAGCCGGCGCGGCAGGCCGGCCAGCCGCAGCGACAGGGAGGCGAGCGCGACGAGCAGTCCGAGGTTGAGCGCGGTGACCGCGATCCGCGCCGCACCGGCCGGCAGGACCGTGAGCGCGGTGAAGAGGAGGGCGGCGAAGGGCGGGTAGGTGTTCGGCAGCTGCGCGTGGGTGACGCGCATCGCGTACAGGTCGCCGCCCTGCCGCACCGTCCATCCCTCGGCCCGGTAGACGGTGAGATCGATCATCGAGACATGGGCGGCGCGCTGCGCCAGGCAGAACGCCGCGAAGGAGACCAGGCACACCGCGGCCGCCACGACCGTGGGGCGGCGGAGGCGGCGGTCGCGTTCCGCCGTGGCGTCGGCGATGCGCTGCGTGGCGGTCACGGGGGCCGTCTCCAGTCCTGGGGGTCGGGGGTCAGCCGACAGTACCGGAATGGATTTGGCGAACCGCCCCCACGGCCGTGTAATGTATGCCGAGTCGCCGGGGGGACCCGGAGGAACGGCAACGCGGGGCTATAGCTCAGTTGGTAGAGCGCTTGCATGGCATGCAAGAGGTCCGGGGTTCGAATCCCCGTAGCTCCACTTCACGTGAAGGGCCCGGTACCTCAGGTACCGGGCCCTTTCGCGTGACCGGACCGACCCGGCCCGGCGGCCGCCACCGCCGGGCCGGGCGGACGCTCAGCGGCGTCCGCCCTCCTCCATCCGCAGCGCCAGCGCGGGGCAGCGGGCCACCGCGCGCTGGGCGGCGGCGTCCAGGTGCGGCGGAACGGGGGTCCCGGCGATGTCGGGGTAGCCGTCGCGGTCCAGCCGGACGATCTCCGGCAGGACGCCGGCGCACAGCCCGTGCCCCTTGCACAGCGTCCAGTCGACCACCAGGCGCTTGTTGCTGGCGGCCGCGGGCGCGCCGCCGCCGGAGGGGCCGCCGAGCAGCGGCGAGGGCTCGGACTTCAGCAGGGGGAGCACACCGACCGTGGGGCGGCCGCAGCCGCCGCCGAGCACATGGGCCGCGAGGTCGTCGGTGAAGGCGTTGATGGTGGACATCACAAAGCGCATGGAGCCGTCGGGGTGCTTGCAGACCCCGCGCCCCTTGACCGCCACCGCGGTCTGCCGCAGCTGCTCCAGCGCGGCCTGGCCGCCGCCGTTGAGCACGTCCTGCAGCAGCCCGGCCATCCGCGGCAGGCCGAGGCGGCACGGGCCGCACTGGCCCGCGGTCTCGGCGGCCAACCACTGCGCGACCCGCAGCGACTCGCCGAGCGGGCACAGGCCCGGGTCCAGCGGCAGCAGCGCGCCCGCGCCGAGCGTGGCCTTGTGGGCCTCCAGGGACTCGCGGGCGATCGTCACCATCGAGGCGATGTTGGGGTCGATCCAGTTGCCGTGGTAGCCGCCCACGAGCACGCCCTGGCCGGGATTCCCGCCGCACATCTGCAGGATGTACGACATGGGCACCCCGGTCGGGGTCTCCACGACCGTCTGCCGCGGCACCGAGCCCGACACGGTCAGCATGGCGGTGCCGGGCTCCCCGGGCGCTCCCGCGGAGCCGAAGCGGATGGCCCCCATGCGGGCGCCGACGGCGAGTTGGGTGAAGGTCTCGGTGTTGGAGAAGAGCGTCGGCATCCCGCCGATGCCCGACTCGCTCGCGCTGACCTTCTTGCCGGGAGGCAGCGGCAGCCCGCCGTTGGCGGCCGAGATGATGCCCGAGGACTCACCGGACACGAAGCGCTCCGGCATGCGCACGATGCGGGCGCGCAACTGGCGGCCGCGCTTGGTGCCGAGGCCGCGTTCGGCCAGGGCGTCGCGCACGGACTTCTCGTTGCTGTCGCGGGTGACGCTGATCACCAGTTCGCGCGCGCCGAGGATCTCGGCGCACATCAGGGCGCCGTCCAGCATCAGATGGGGTGCCCGGCGCAGGATCACCGCGTCCTTGCGGCAGGCGGGCTCGCCCTCGCAGCCGTTGACCACGACCGCGGTGGGGCTGCCGCGACGGCGCGCGGCCTCTCCCACGGCTTTGAGCTTCTTGTAGAACGGGAAACCGGCGCCGCCGCGGCCGCGCAGGCCCATCAGCTCGGAGAGGTCCAGGAGTTCGCCCTCGGTGAGGGTCGGCATGGAACCGTGCACATTAAGGTGGGTGACCCGGTCCAGCCGTTCCACCTCGTCGAACCCCGCGGTTATTCGGGGCAGCCCGACGGTACGCACGTCGGGCAGCACATCACCCGCCCCCTGGCGAAGGGCGGGTGAGCGGTCCGGCATGGCGGGCAGATTCATCGCTGTCCTTCATAAGGTCCGGGCGTCGACTGCTGCCAGGAGATCGGCTGGAGCCGTTCGGCTCCCAGCGGATCGGTCTCCTGGACGCCGCCGGGCACTTCGGTCCCCCAAGGAGGGGTGCCGTCCCAGGCGCCGGGCTGGGGCTGTTGCGGATACGGCTGCTGGAACTGCTGGGGCTGCTGAGAATACGGCGCCTGCGAGTCCGCGGGAACCTGCGGCAGCTGCGCCGTGGCGGCCGCTGGGTCCATGCCGAGCAGGCCGCCGGGTGCCGGGGGAGGGGTGGGCGTGTACTGGCCGGCGGTCGGGAAGCCGGGCAGCGGCGGCAGCGGATCGGTGTACGCGCTGGCCAGGGCCGGGCCGCCCTCCTCGCGGACGGCGCGCCTGCGGCTGCCGGAACCGCCGCCGCGCGCGAGGTTGCGGAAGGAGGCGGAGCGTTCGCGGGTCTCGGGGAAGACGGACTCGCCGCGCAGCTTGCGCAGCCGGACCACCAGGCCGATGGCGACGCCGACCAGGCAGACCATGTAGGCGATGATCACCCAGGGCTTGGCGGCCCGGCCGGACTCCAGTCCGTGGATGAGGGCGGCGCACCACGAGGCGTACGCCATGCCGTGCAGGATGCGCCAGCGCACGGGGTGGCGCTTGGCGGCGAAGATGCTGCGCATCGCGCCCGTGGCGGCGGCCAGGATCATCAGGTAGGCGGCCAGCACGCCGAGGGATATGAGCCCGTCGCGGCCGGTGACCCCGAGGGGGAGGAAGGCGCCGGCGGTGGTGACGCGGACCTCGACGACCTTCGTCGTCACATGCAGGATCAGGAAGCCGATGGCGGCGACGCCCAGACCGCGGTGGATGCCCTGGGTGACCAGCCGCTCGCGCGGGCCGAGGAAGACGGTGTCGGTGGACACCAGGCCCCAGATGACGGTGCAGCTGAGCGAGACGAGGGTGAGGACACCGGCGCCGAAGTCCAGAAAGGCACGCAGGGCCGGGCCGGCGGTGAAGGCCAGGACGAGCAGAGCGGCTGCGGTTCCGGCGGTCGCCCAGACACGCGGCGACCGTGCGGTGCGGAGAGCCCCGGACAGTGTGGCGCTCGCCGGGAGCGGGGGGTTCCGGCGACTGTCGGAGGACTGACGGTTGGTGCGCATGCGCAGACGCTAACCCGGACGGGTACCCACTTCGATCGTCTTTCGACAACCCCGGATGCGGATCATTACGAACTGCTAACGTCGGTTTGTTCGGGCGCCGTTCGGTGAAGATGTCGTGCCGTCCGGCATCCGTTTCTTCGCCACTTCTCCCCATATGGCGCCGGCCGCGTTCTGTCCCCGGATCCATATGTCCGCATTCCGGATCACGGCGCCTCCCCAATTGCCCTTTCGTGAAGCTTCCTTGGGGCCTTCTTGGTGAACACATGTCCCTGACATGAGCGGTTCACCGCAAGAGTGGCCTGGCGGTTCACGTGCGTGGCCGGTCCTGGCACGCCGACGTACGTCAGAACTTCACACAGCAGGGGGTTACATGAGCTCCACCCGCTCCAGAAAGCGGGCCGGCCTGGCCCTGGCCGCGGCGCTGCCGCTGGTCGCCGGTGCGCTGGCGATGGGCATACCCACGGCCCAGGCCGACGCCTCGCACGGGCGCCACACCCTCGCAGGCAGCAAGCCGGCCTGGGCGACGGCCAAGTCCGACAAGGGTGCCACCTCCGACGCGAACAAGGTCACCCTCCGGGTGTACCTGGCCGGCCGTGACGCCCAGGGTCTCGCCGCCTACGCCCAGGCGGTCTCCGACCCGGCGTCCGCCTCCTACGGCTCGTTCCTCTCCGCCGCGCAGGCCAAGTCCCGCTTCGGCGCGACCCAGCAGCAGGTCGCCGAGACCACCGCGTGGCTGGAGTCCTCCGGCCTGCAGGTCACCGGCGCCAACGACCACTACCTGACGGTCACCGGCGACGTCTCCGCCGCCGAGAAGGCCTTCGGCACCCAGCTGCACAACTTCGCCAAGGGCTCGAAGACCTACCGTGCCCCGGTCGGCACCGCCTCGGTCCCCGCGGCCCTGAGCGGCACGGTCCTCACGGTCACCGGCCTGGACAACTCCCCGCGGCGCGCCCAGCACCAGGACACGCTCCCGCCGCCCGGAGCCGTCTTCAAGAACTCCGGCCCCTTCTCCACGTACTTCGGGTCGAACACCGACAAGAAGCTGCCGGTCGCCTACGGCACGCACGCCCCGTACGCCGTCAAGGGCTACACGGGCCAGCAGCTGCGCTCCGCCTACGGAGCGGGCTCGTACACCGGCAAGGGCGTCACCGTCGCCATCACCGACGCGTTCGCCTCGCCGACGATCGCCGCCGACGCCAAGAAGTACGCGGCGCGCAACGGTGACGCGGACTACAAGCGCGGCCAGTTCTCCCAGGTGCTGCCGGCCGACTACCGCTTCACCGGCCCGGACGAGTGCGACGCGTCCGGCTGGTACGGCGAGGAGACCCTGGACGTCGAGGCGGTGCACGCCCTCGCCCCGGCGGCCGACATCACCTACGTCGGCGCCTCCTCCTGCACGGACGACGACCTGCTCGACGCGCTCAACAAGATCGTCGACCACCGGCTCGCCGACATCGTCTCCAACTCCTGGGGCGACCTGGAGAGCAACGAGACCCCCGACATCGCCGCGGCGTACGACCAGATCTTCCAGCTGGGCGCGGTCGAGGGCATCGGCTTCTACTTCTCCTCCGGCGACGCGGGCGACAACGTCGCGAACCCCAACGGAAACGGCACCAAGCAGGTCGACACCCCGTCGAACTCCCCCTGGGTCACCTCCGTCGGCGGCACCGCGCTCGCCGTCGGCAAGGGCGACAAGTACCAGTGGGAGACCGGCTGGGGCACGCTGAAGGCTTCCCTCTCCGCGGACGGCTCCGCCTGGACGGCCTTCCCCGGCGCCTACACCTCCGGCGCGGGCGGCGGCACCAGCAAGCTGTACGCGCAGCCCTTCTACCAGCGCGGCGTCGTTCCCAACGCGCTCGCCCTGGCCAACGGCGGCACGGTCAAGCAGCGCGTCGAGCCGGACATCTCGGCCGTCGCCGACCCGAACACCGGGTTCCTGGTCGGCCAGACCCAGGCGTTCCCCGACGGGTCCTTCCAGTACAGCGAGTACCGGATCGGCGGCACCTCGCTCGCCGCGCCGGTGATCGCGGGCGTCCAGGCGCTGGCGCAGCAGGCGCGGCACGGTGTGCCGATCGGCTTCGCCAACCCGCTGATCTACAACCGCTACGGCACCGGGGCGTACCACGACGTCACCGACCACCCGCTGGGCCGCGGCCAGGACCTCGCGGTGGTCCGCGTGGACTTCGCCAACGGCTTCGACGCCTCGGACGGTCTGCTCACCTCGCTCCGCAGCCTCGGCAAGGACAGCTCGCTGTCCGCGGTCACCGGCTACGACGACGTGACCGGCGTCGGCACCCCGGCGCGCGGCTACGTCGACTCGTACAAGCCGGGTCACCGCCGCTGAGCACGGCAGGAAACGGCACGTAAGGGCCCGCACCGGGGGGAACCTCGGTGCGGGCCCTTACGGCTCTGCGGTAACCTGACCCCATGCATGCCGTACGCCTTCTGCTTAGCAAGCCGCGCTGACCAGGATCGATGTCAGTGCGGCGCCCCTCCTGTGCGAGGGGCTTTTTCGTTTCCGCAGGCAGACACCCCGTACGGCCGGGCCGCAGGCCGTCATGACAGCGATGGAGTACGAAGGACGATGAGCGAGACCACCCCCGCCGCAGAGGCGGCCGCGCCCCACCGCTACACGGCCGCGCTGGCCGCCGACATCGAGAGCCGCTGGCAGGACTTCTGGGACGAGAACCAGACCTTCGCCGCGCCCAACCCCACCGGCGACCTGGCCGGGAACGGCGAACTGGCCAAGCCCAAGAAGTTCATCATGGACATGTTCCCGTACCCCTCGGGCGCGGGACTGCACGTCGGCCACCCCCTGGGGTACATCGCCACCGACGTCTTCGCCCGCTTCCAGCGCATGACCGGCCACAACGTGCTGCACACCCTGGGCTTCGACGCCTTCGGCCTGCCCGCCGAGCAGCACGCCGTGGCCACCGGTGAGCACCCCCGGGTCACCACCGAGGCCGCCATGAACAACATGCGGTCGCAGCTGCGCCGGCTGGGCCTGGGCCACGACAAGCGCCGGTCGTTCGCGACGATCGACCCGGACTACTACCGCTGGACCCAGTGGATCTTCCTGCAGATCTTCAACTCCTGGTACGACGAGGAGGCCGGCCGGGCCCGCCCGATCGGTGAGCTGATCGAGCAGTTCGAGAAGGGCGTGCGGGAGACGCCCGGCGGCCGGGGTCCCTGGACCGAGCTGACCTCCGTCGAGCGCGACGCCGTCCTGGGCGAGTACCGGCTGGCGTACGCCTCGGAGTCGCCGGTCAACTGGTGCCCCGGCCTGGGCACCGTGCTGGCCAACGAGGAGGTCACCGCCGACGGCCGCTCCGAGCGTGGCAACTTCCCGGTCTTCAAGGCCAAGCTGCGCCAGTGGATGATGCGCATCACCGCCTACGCGGACCGCCTGCTGACCGACCTGGACGGGCTGGACTGGCCCGAGGCGATCAAGCTGCAGCAGCGGAACTGGATCGGCCGGTCCGAGGGCGCCAAGGTCGACTTCGCCGTCGAGGGCCACGGGTCCACGCCGATCACCGTTTTCACCACCCGGCCCGACACCCTGTTCGGCGCCACCTACATGGTGCTGGCTCCCGAGCACCCCCTGGTCGACACCCTGGTGCCGGCCGCGTGGCCCGAGGGGACGAAGGACGCCTGGACCGGCGGTGCGGACACCCCGGCCGAGGCCGTCGCGGCGTACCGCAAGCAGGCCCAGTCCAAGTCGGACGTCGAGCGGCAGACCGAGGGCAAGAACAAGACCGGCGTCTTCAGCGGCGCCTACGCCGTGAACCCGCTGACCGGCGCCCGCATCCCGGTCTTCGTCGCCGACTACGTCCTGATGGGCTACGGAACCGGCGCCATCATGGCCGTCCCCGGCCAGGACGAGCGCGACTGGGAGTTCGCAGGCGTCTTCGACCTGCCCATCGTGCGCACGGTCCGGCCCCCGGAGGGCTGGGAGGGCGAGGCGTTCACCGGCCAGGGTCCGGCGATCAACTCCGCCAACGACGAGATCGACCTGAACGGCCTGGAGGTCACCGAGGCCAAGCGCAAGGTCATCGAGCACCTGGAGCAGCGCGGCATCGGTCAGGGCACCATCAACTACCGGCTGCGCGACTGGCTGTTCAGCCGTCAGCGCTACTGGGGCGAGCCCTTCCCGATCGTCTACGACGAGGACGGCGTCGCCCACTCCCTGCCCGACTCGATGCTGCCGCTGGAGCTGCCCGAGGTCGAGGACTACTCGCCGCGCACCTTCGAGCCGGACGACGCCGACACCGTGCCGGAGACCCCGCTGTCCCGCAACCAGGAGTGGGTCGACGTCGACCTGGACCTGGGCGACGGCCGGGGTGTGCGCCGCTACCGCCGCGAGACCAACACCATGCCCAACTGGGCGGGTTCGTGCTGGTACGAACTGCGCTACCTGGACCCGCACAACGGGCAGAAGCTGGTCGACCCCGAGATCGAGCAGTACTGGATGGGCCCGCGCGAGGGGCAGCCGCACGGCGGCGTCGACCTGTACGTGGGCGGCGCCGAGCACGCCGTGCTGCACCTGCTGTACGCGCGCTTCTGGTCCAAGGTGCTGTTCGACCTGGGCCACGTCTCGTCCGTGGAGCCGTTCCACAAGCTGTTCAACCAGGGCATGATCCAGGCCTACGTCTACCGCGACAGCCGGGGCTTCCCCGTCCCGGCCACCGAGGTCGAGGAGGCCGACGGCGGCTACGTGTACGACGGCGAGCCCGTCAAGCGCGAGCTGGGCAAGATGGGCAAGTCCCTGAAGAACGCCGTCACGCCGGACGAGATCTGCGCCGAGTACGGCGCCGACACCCTGCGCCTGTACGAGATGGCGATGGGCCCGCTGGACGTCTCCCGCCCGTGGGACACCCGCGCCGTCGTCGGCCAGTACCGGCTGCTGCAGCGCCTGTGGCGCAATGTCGTCGATGAGGCGACCGGCGAGGTGACGGTCACGGACGCCGCGCCGGACGAGGACGCCCTGCGCGCCCTGCACAAGGCGATCGACGGCGTCCGCCAGGACCTGGAGGGCCTGCGCTTCAACACCGCGATCGCCAAGATCACGGAGCTGAACAACCACCTGACCAAGGCGGGCGGCGCCCTGCCGCGCTCCGTGGCCGAGCCCCTGGTGCTGCTGATCGCCCCGCTGGCCCCGCACATCGCCGAGGAGCTGTGGCGGCGGCTGGGCCACGAGGGGTCCCTGGCGCACGAGGACCTGCCGGTGGCCGACCCGGCGTACGTGGTGGACGAGACCGTCACCTGCGTCGTCCAGATCAAGGGCAAGATCAAGGCCCGCCTGGAGGTCCCGCCGGCGATCTCCGACGCCGACCTGGAGGCCCAGGCCCTGGCCGACCCCGCGGTCGTCGCGGCCCTGGACGGTGCGGCCGTGCGCAAGGTGATCGTCCGGGCGCCGAAGCTGGTCAACATCGTCACGGGCTGAGGCAGCGGGCCTGATCGGCGGCTCGCTCGCGGGGTCGCCGGTCCCGCGACTGCCGCGCTCCGGATCTCAGGGGCGGATGAGGGTTTCCCCGGAACCCTCGTCCGCCCCCGGCCGTTTACGGTGGGCATACAGCCGATCGAGCGGATCGGGCCGACCGGGCAAAGGAGCCGCCGTGGATGTCGCCGTCGCCCTGATCATGCTGCTCTTCGCCTCCTTCGTCGCGCTCGGCCTCGTGGCCGCGGTCAGGACGGCCCGGGCGGTCCGGCGCGGCGTGGAGCGTACGAGCATCGAGGCCCGGCGCGTCGTGGAGGACACCGGTCTCAAGGCCCGGCGCTACACCCAGCCCGGCCCCGCGGGGAAGCTCGCCGAACTGCGGCTGGCGCTGCGCACCTCGGTCACCAGCACCGAGACGGCCCTGGAGGCCCGAGCCGCGGACGACACCGGGCTCAGCGAGGCCGTCGCGCTCTTCCGGCGGCTGCGCGGACATGCCACGGAACTCGACGCCGAACTCAAGCTCCTGGAACGCGAGCCCGACCGCGCCCGCATCGCCGCGCGCCTGGGCGACCTGGAGGAGCGCACCCGACGCATCACCCACTCCGCCGACTCGCTGCGCTGGGCGGCCCAGGACCGGGCCCGGCGCTTCGCCGACGACGACCTCGCGGCGCTGGGCCGCGACATCGACCTGGAGGCGGGCGCCCTGCGGCACTGGGCGCCCGCGAGCCTGCCCGAGCCGGGCCCGGGGGCGTCCGCGTCCGCGGAGCGTCCGCCGAAGGCGCTGTGAGCGCGGTCAGGACGGGCGGGCCGGGCCGGCGGGGGTGGTCTGCCCGGTTCGCGTGTACCGGGAGCCCCACTCGCGTTCACCTCAGCGGGGCCGTACTGTTGCCGGGCCTTCGGCGCGGGTAACCTCCCGCACATGTCGTCCCATGTCGCCATCGTCACCGATTCCACGGCCTACCTGCCGCAGGAGGCCCTGACCCGGCACCGGATCACCGTGGTCCCGCTGGCGGTGGTCATCGGCGACGAAGCGCTGGAAGAGGGTACCGAGGTCTCCGCCCCCGCGGTCGCCCGAGCCCTGCTGCGCCGCAAGCCCGTCACCACGTCCCGGCCCAGCCCCGAGGAGTTCGCCGCCGCCTACCGCGCGGCGGCGGAGGCCGGGGCCACCGAGATCGTCTCCCTGCATCTGTCCGCCGAGTTCTCCGGGACGTACGACGCCGCTCGGCTGGCGGCGGGGAGCGCGCCGGTGCCGGTGCGGGTGGTGGACACCGCGATGGTCGCCATGGCCCTCGGCTTCCCCGTACTCAGCGCGGCCGAGGCCGCGGAGGCGGGCGGCAGCTCCGACGAGATCGTTGCCGCGGCGGAGAAGCGCGCGTCGGACACGTCCGCGTACTTCTACGTCGACACCCTGGACTACCTGCGGCGCGGCGGCCGCATCGGGGCCGCCCAGGCCCTGCTGGGCTCGGCGCTCGCGGTGAAGCCGCTGCTGCAACTCGACGAGGGCCGCATCCAGCTGATGGAGAAGGTGCGGACCGCGTCCAAGGCGCTGGTGCGCCTGGAGGAGATCGTGGTCGAGCGCGCCGGTTCCCGGCCCGTCGACATCGCCGTGCACCATCTCGCCGCCGCCGACCGCGCCTCCGGCCTCGCGGACCGCCTGCGCAGCCGGCTCCCCGAGCTGCGCACCCTCGTCCTCAGCGAGGTCGGCGCGGTGATCGGCGCCCACACGGGGCCGGGGCTGCTGGGGGCGGTGGTCTCACCCCTGTGAGGTGGGACGGGGGACAGGTGGCTCCCGGCTCCGAGGGGCGTGGGTGCGCAACCCCTGCGGGTGACGGAGTTATCCACAACGGCGGGGTTGTCCACAGGAATTGAGCAAGATCATCTCGGTGGCCGGGCGGGGCCTACCGTCGCGGACATGGGACCGATCACCGCAACCAGCCGCCGTCACCGGCACCTTCACACCAACTCCGTCCGCGACCGCGCCGCGGCGCTTTTCGACCCGCCGCCCGTGCGCCCGCCCGCCGTGCTGAACGGGCCCGCGTCGCGCGGTGGTTCCGTCGGCGTCGATGCGGGTGCGGACGTCGACGTGGGCGCGGACGGGGAGTCACAGGTGCCCGATGCCGTCCGGGGAGGTGCTGCGCCGCCGCGTGGGGCGGCCGCCCGGCACGGACCGCGGAGCGGGTTGGAGCCGCCGGGACCATTCCGACCTGCGAGTCGGCGCGGTACGGCCTGGCGGCCGGCGCTGACCGAGCGGCTGCCCACGTGGTTCGCGCTGCGGTGCGGGATGGAGCCGAGGACCGCGCTCGCGCTCGCCGTCGTGCTGGTCGTCGCGATCGGTTTCGCGGCGCACCACTTCTGGACGGGGAGGCCGCGCACCGTCGCGGTGCCCCCGGCCGTCGCCACGCTCCCCGCGGCCGCGGCCGCGGCCGCCCCCGCGGCTGCCGGCTCCCGCACACCGCGTCCGGAGCCGGGCCCGCAGGCGGCCCTGGTCGTCGACGTGGCCGGCAAGGTCCGGCACCCGGGTCTGCGGCGGCTGCCGACCGGGGCGCGGGTCGCCGACGCGCTGGAGGCGGCCGGGGGAGCGCTGCCCGGGGCCGACACCAGCGCCCTGAACCTCGCCCGCAGGCTGGCCGACGGCGAGCAGATCGTCGTCGGCCGGGCCGCCGCGCCCGGCATGCCCGTCCTCGCGGCACCGGGCGCCGCGCCCGCCCCGCCCGCCGCCGTGAGCCTGAACGGCGCCACCGCGGATCAGCTGGACACCCTCCCCGGCGTCGGCCCGGTCCTGGCACGGCACATCCTCGAGTACCGCGCCCAGCACGGCGGTTTCACCTCCGTCGACCAGCTCCGGGACGTCAACGGCATCGGCGACCGCCGCTTCGCCGACCTCAAACCGCTGGTGACGCCGTGAGCACCCGCCGCCCCGCGGTGCACGCGGAAGCGGCCTCGCCCCGGGGCTCGTCCCATCCGCGTCAAGAGGGGCCCGCGGACCTGCGGTTGGTCCTGCCGGCCCTGGCCGCGTGGATCGCCGCGGGCGTCGCGCTCGGCGCACCCGGGGCAGTGGCGACCGGGTTCTGCGCGGCCGGGGCGCTCGTGGGGGCGGGCCTGCTCCTGGCGCCCCGGCTCCTGCGGCGGAGCCTGCCGGTGAGCACCCTCACGGCGGTGGCGGCCGCGCTGCTCTGCGCCACCGCCTCCGCCGCCGTGGCGGTCCTGCACGCCGCCGACCTCCACCGGGGCCCGCTGCCGGGCCTCGCCGCCCAACACGCGCACGCCCGCGTCGAGATCACCCTCACCGCGGACCCCCGGACGATCCGGCCCCATGTGCGCGGCGCGGCCCGCGCGCCCGCCGCCGTGCTGCTCGAAGCCGAGGCGGTGCGTGTCACCGCGCGCGGCACGACGACCGCCGTGCGCACGCCCGTGCTGCTCGTCGCCCGGCAACCGGTCGCCCCCTGGATGACCTTGCTCCCCTCGACGCGGCTCCTCGTGGAAGGCCGGCTGGCCCCGCCCGCCCACCCGGGCGACCGAGTCGCCGCGGTGCTGTCCGTGCGCGGACCACCGCGCGCCGTCGGGCAGCCGTCGGCCGTGCAGCGCTTCGCCGGCGGGCTGCGCGCGGGCCTGCGCACGGCCTCCGAGCACCTGGCGCCCGACGCCCGCGCCCTGCTGCCCGGTCTCGTGGTGGGAGACACCACGCGCATCGGCCCGGAGCTCCACGAGGCCTTCGAGGCCACCGACCTGACCCATCTCACCGCCGTCAGCGGGTCGAACCTCTCCCTCGTCCTGGTCCTGCTCATCGGGCCGCCCGGCATCGCGCTGCGCGCCGAACGCCGGGGCCTGGCCCCGCGACTGGCGCTCCCGCTGCACACCACCGCGGTGCTCGGCGGACTGCTCACGCTCGCGTTCGTCGTGGTGTGCCGTCCCGACCCCAGCGTGCTGCGCGCGGCGGCCTGCGGCCTGATCACCCTGCTGGCCATCGGCACCGGGCGGCGCCGCTCACTCCTGCCGGCCCTGTGCGCGGCCGTCCTGCTGCTGCTCCTCCACGACCCCTGGCTCGCCCGCTCGTACGGCTTCGCCCTCTCCGTGCTGGCCACCGGAGCCCTGCTGACGCTCGCCCCGCGGTGGAGCGAGGCCCTGTGCCGCCGACGGATCCCGCCCCGCCTCGCCGAGGTCCTCGCGGCGTCCGCCGCCGCCCAGGCCGTCTGCGCCCCGCTCATCGCCGTGCTCGCCGCCCACGTCAGCCTGGTCGCCGTTCCGTGCAACCTGCTGGCCGAACTCGCCGTCGCTCCCGCCACCGTGCTCGGTTTCGCCGCGCTGGCCACCGCGCCGCTGCTCATGCCCGCCGCCAAGGCCCTTGCCTGGCTCGCCGGTCTGCCCACCGGATGGATCGCCGCCGTCGCCCGGCACGGGGCCGCCCTCCCCGGCGCCACGGTGGACTGGCCGGGCACATGGACGGGCGCCTTCCTGCTCGCGGCGGTGGTGGCGGCCGTCGTCGCCGCAGGCCGCCGTCTGCTGCGCCGGCCCTGGCTGTGCGCGGCGGCGGTGCTGCTGGTCGCGCTGACCGTCGTCCGGCCCGTCCCGCTGCCCCGGGCCGTGACGGGGTGGCCGCCGCCCGACTGGCGCATGGTCGCCTGCGACGTCGGTCAGGGCGACGCCCTGGTGCTCTCGGCGGGCGGCCAGGGCACCGCGGTGGTCGTCGACACCGGGCCCGAACCCCGACTGGTCGACCGCTGCCTGCGGTCGCTGCGCATCCGGGCCGTCCCGCTCCTCGTCCTGACCCACTTCCACGCCGACCACGTCGACGGCCTCCCCGGCGTCCTGCGCGGACGGGCCGTCGGCGCCATCGAGACGACCACCCTCGACGAGCCCGCCGACCAGGCGGCCTTCGTCCGCGCCCGGGCGGCCGCGGCCCATGTACCCGTGATCCGTGCCGCCGCGGGCGAGCACCGCCGCCTCGGCCCGCTCGACTGGCGCGTCCTGTGGCCCCCGGCCGCGCCCACGGCCCTCCCCGTCGGAGACGACGCCAATCCGAACGACGCCAGCGTGACGCTCCTTGTACGCATCGCCGGGCTCACCGTGCTCCTCCTCGGCGACCTCGAACCCGACGCCCAGCGGGCCCTGCTGACGGCCGCGCCCGACCTGGGCCGCATCGACGTGCTGAAGGTCGCCCATCACGGCTCGGCCTACCAGGACCCCGCCCTGCTCGCCCGGCTCCGCCCCCGGCTGGCCCTCATCAGCTGCGGCAGGGACAACCCGAAGGCTCTCGATTAGTAGTCCTGGGAGCCACCCACCATGACCGCATCTGCGCAGGTCAATGGCCATGAGCCTTCGACACACGCACATCCTCACGTGACGACTACCACCACACTCCGCGGAGTCAGCGTGCTCCGGCTGTCCGTGCTGACGGACGAAACCACGAGCCCTGAGCGTCAGCGGGCGGCGAATCGCGCGGCAGCCGTGTCACTGGGTATCGACCTGGGCGACCGGGAAGCTGTCGACCTGGGGGTGTCCGCCAGCAAGACCACACCTTTTCAGCGTCCGGAGCTGGGACCGTGGCTGACTGAGCGCACCGACGAGTTCGACGCGCTTGTGTGCTGGCGGTTTGACCGGCTTGTCCGCAGCATGGCGGACATGAACGTGCTCGTGGAGTGGGCGCGCGTGCATCGAAAGATGATCGTCTTCGCTGAGGGTCCGGGCGGACGGCTCGTGCTGGACTTCCGCAACGGCGTAGACCTGATCACGCAACTCATCCTGCAAATCTTCGCGTTCGCTGCGGAGTTCGAAGCTCAGTCCATCCGTGAGCGCGTCACGAGCGCGCAGGCGGCCATGCGTGTGATGCCACTTCGCTGGCGTGGTAGCCGGCCACCGTATGGGTACATGCCCGCTCCGCTCGAAGGTGGCGGGTGGACGCTGGTGCAGGACCCGGAGACCGTGCCAGTGATTGAGCGGATCATCCGCGAACTTGTGGACGGCAAGTCCGCTGCGGCAATCGCAACTGCGCTCAACGACGACTGCATACCCTCTCCGCGCGACTACTGGAGTTTGCGGCAGGGACGCGAGACCGGTGGGAAGACGGGCGGCAAGGCAGGCGAGACAGTCACCCGCGGACGCTTCGCCTGGCGACACGGCACGGTCAAAGGAGTGCTCACTTCTGAGCGCATTCTCGGTTGGAAGACGACCGGGGACCGCCCCGTCCGTGACAGCGAAGGTGCGCCGGTCATGGCTACCGCTGAGCCGATTCTGACGCGCGAAGAGTTCGACGCAGTAGGCGCGCTCTTCGCGGAGCTGTCCGTGGACAACAACGGGGCGGAGCGCGTCGACACCGTTTCGCTTCTCCTGCGCGTGATCATGTGCGCTGGCTGTGGTGAGCGTATGTACCTACAGCGGGCAGGCGGCACGGAAACGTATAAATGTGGGTCTTTCACGCGCGGACACTCGTGCGAAGCACGCGCAACTGTGAAACGCGAGTGGGCAGACGATTTCGCTGAGCGGGAGTTCCTGCGCGCTGCCGGCAGCCTCAGGCTCACACGGACGAAGACCATTCCCGGTTACAGCCCGCAGGCGGAGATTGCCGCGACTACCGCCGAATATGAAGCGCACATGAGCGAGCAGGGACGGCAGAAGTCCAATTCGGCGCGGGCTGCCTGGCAGAAGCGTGCGGATGCGCTGGACACACGGCTTGCCGAACTTGAGGCACGCGAAGCCACGGAGCCCCGCACTGAAGTCGTGCACGTTGGCCGCACCTTCGCGGACGAGTGGAAGGCCGCGGACACGGCGGGCAGGCGCGCAATGCTCGTTGATGCAGGCGCACGGTTGATCGTCGTAAAAGCAAAGCGCGGCAAGTACCTGCGACTTGACGAAAGCAGGGTGCGCTTCGAACTGCGGCACGAGTTCTACAGCGGAGCTGCCGACGTGATGCGCGACCTAGCGTCCGATCTTGAGGCAGAAGCCCTAACCGCTGTCTAGTCAACACCAAAGAACAGCACAGAAATGGCAGCAGCCCCGGGCATATCTTGCCGGATCGACCGGGGCCGCTGTCCTCAACAGAGGAATGCACCACTATGCCACAAACCACGAGCGGCCCGCGACGCGATACACACAATGACCGTGCGGCAGCGGAGATAGCAGAGCTGAACGGCCGACTTACGGGCCTGTACACGGCCATGGTCGCCGGAAACGGGAACGAGCGAACCCGCGCACAAATCCGGGCTTCTGAGGCGCTGCTGAGCGCGCTGCAAGGATTCCCGCAGGAGATGGCAGCAGGTGCGCCGACTATCCGCGTGCCCGCACGGTCTCGCCGGCGGCCAGTACGGCGGCCATGAACAGGGTAGGCCTTCGACGCTGCCACTCCTCTGTGTAGGCATCTTCACGCGCAGAGGAGAGAGAGACCGTGAACGCCAACACCCTTATCGAGATCATCATGTCGTGGACGTCAGAACAGCACAGCCACCGTGGCCGACTCGCCCGTGCCTTCCGGGACAACATGGGCGACGATCCGCACTTGCAGGCCCAGCGGTTGACCCTGCTGGGGATCCACGCTGAGAAGCAGTCGCAGCGGAAGGCCGGCCTAGCGCTGGTGTAGCCGCTGTGACACACAAGGAAAGCCGTCTGGCACTGCGCCGGGCGGCTTTTCCATGCCTGAGTTTAGGGACTTTCGTGGACTTGCCGTGTCCCGTAACCCTCTTTCGGGGACTACGCCCGTCCCGAAACCGCCTTTAGGGACACGCCAAGTGTCCACGAAACGCACTTTAGGGACGCCCGTAGTCCCCGAAAGGAACGAAATCAATGACCCGATCAGAGCTGCTGTCGCTGCTCCGCGAAGCCGAAGCCGCGCTGTGGAGCGCAATAGCCAGCGGCGGTGACCCTGTAGCCGAAGCCCATAGACGGATCTCGGACGCACTGCGCGCCGAAGCTGCCGCTACAGCCGATGGAGCCTGCCAGTGCTGCGGAAACGTGCTCGTACAGCCCGCTACGGGGCGTCCACGCATGTACTGCGGGGACACGTGCAAGCGGCGCGTGTACCGAGCTCGTCGGGCCGGCTGAGGACAGCGCAGAAGGGACCGGCAGCCGGTTGGTTAGCTGTCTGTTCCTTTTCTATATCTGTGGTTACCAATAATCAGATTTAACTAAGAGTCTCTAAGAGCAACCGGAACCTCGGTAACGGTTCATCGAGAAAAGGAACATCCCGTGATCGGCTTTGGGAACACCCCCGGCTGTGAGGCGTGCGGAACGTGGCTGACTGGCCGACAGACGCGCTACTGCTCGCGGACGTGCCAGATGCGCGCCTACCGCCGTGAGAAGGCGCAGCAGCCTGCCGAGCGCGTCTGTGTGCTGTGCGGCGCCACGTTCCGCCCCCGGCGCGGTAAGCAGACCTTTTGTGACTTCGAAGCGGACGCCACCCAGTCGTGCGCGCTGCTCCAGACCGAACGGGCCGTACTTGCCGATCGGCGCGACGGCGAGCGCTGGGACAAGGCGTGTGAGCACTGCGGCCAAGACGCGGGATGGGAAGGCAGCGGCCGGCCCCGTCGCTTCTGTGGCAGCCGGTGCAAGACCGCGTTCTATCGCGCAGCCAAGCGCAAAGAGTGAGCTAGATCACGTGCCATCAGGCTCCAATTAGCAGCCTTTCCAGCCTTCGACACACCAGTTACTAATTAGAGGCAGGTTTTCCGCCTCACGCGGGCGCCGTCACCAAGCCCGCCGCATATACGACCCCCGCTCGGGTGGAGTTTCCGCAGTGGCTGTGACGGCCCGCTGTGGTGATTCCCCGGGCGGGGGCTCTTCATATCCGCCGTCACCCCAGAGGAACCCTTGTGTCTCGCGAAGACGCCCGCCTGCGCGCCTCCATTCACGCGCGTGAAAGAGCGCTAGCACGGTGGGCAAGACAGTATCCCGAGCAACACGCCGCCATGGTGGGAGCGGTAGCCAAAGTGCGCGCTGAGCGTGGCGAACCGACTGAGCACGCGTGCGCATTGTGCGGCGCTCCCGCGGATGAGTGGCAGTTGACGCGGCTGCGTTTCGTGGAAGGCCTGCGCTTCATCGCGTACAGCGACGACGTAGGGCACTACTCACCCCAGTGCGCACCGTGCGCTATTGCTACGCAAAGTTGGCGTATAGCCGCGCTGAGCGCCGGTCGCTATGACGCTGTGCTGGGGGACGTCGAGTGAGCGCTGAGGAGCGGCAGTTCCCAATCTTGCCGTGCGCACTACCGCGTTCGGTGCCCTAGCTGCTGACCTGGAGATGAAACGTGAACCCTACCGACGCACTTGACGTAGTAGAGGACATCGTTACGGTACCCACCGACACAATCCGCCGTAACGACCTGCTGAATGCCCTGTCCATTCTTCGACGGGCGGTCTCGTGAACAGTGAGACGCGTAAATGGGTGCTGGCCGCGCGTGCGGCCGTTCATTCGATCGCCCGCCAACAGGGTTGGGACGGCGACACCTTCGCCGCCAAGCCATCGACCCGCGCAGATGCCGTTCTGTACGTCCAGAGCAACGTGCCGCTGCCGCTGGACCTTGATGTCGATACAGCAGACGGGATCCTCACCGACGCAGCGTACGCCCGGATAGGTGCGCTTATGGACAGTGCCTCAGCCATACCTGCTCGGTTGCCTCCCAACGACATTGCCCTACGTTTTATCGAGTTGAACACCGAGCGTGTTTATGTGGGCCGCTGGTCACGGATGGACGCGCTATATCGGGCGGTGCGGGCCTACGCCAAACGGTATTCGCTCGGCAGACCCCCCACAGTCGAAGAACTTGAGAACGTAGTACGCGCGCTGGGGTACGAGATCTCTTGGACTGAGCACCCGAGAGACGGATTCCTGCGTGTTATCCATGGCATGCAGTTCACCCCAGGTGAATGGGCTGGTGCCCGCACGTATACGCAAGCCGCGTAAGCTAGTAAAGGACTAACACGCCATGTCACTCGATATTATTGCCGGCGCACAGGACTTTGTCGTTAGCGGTATTGACCTTCCGCCCAACGTCAAGAAAGCGATGGCCGCTCACGACGCAGCATTCGAAAAGCTCGTTGAGTTTGACGGCGAGAACGACGACGTGCTGAACCCAATGTTTGAGTCGTACTGGGAAGAGCGCGACCGTGAAGCCGGTGCACAGGCTGTGCGCGAAGGTCGCGACCCCATGGCGCTGCCGTCGCTACTGGCCGACGCGCGTAACCGGCGCAACCTGGCCATCGGCGCCCGTGAGGCAATGCGCCTGGAGCTGCGTCGGCTTCGTGGAGAGCTGCACAAGGCCTACATGGCAGCAGTGCCGACCCTCGTGGCTGCCGCCGGCAAGACGTACGCCGATGCCGCAGATGCGTACGAGAAGGCCCAACGGGAAGCAGAGCGGGCGCGATCAGCCTTCCACGCCGCTGCCGCCCGACGTCGTGTGCTGGCCCACCAGGCCCACGGTCGCACGGCAGCAGGGCACTTGCGCGCTGAGGCTGGTTCGCGTGGCGCCGCGGAGGTTGACGAGTTTGATGCGCTGCTCGCCGCTGAGGGGATCGTGGAGCCGCGGGGGGATGGCTCCAGCGACTTCCCGCCCGAGCCGAAGGTGACCATCGCTGTACAGGGCGTCGCCTACGTCGTCACGGCGGACAAGGCCGCGAAGCTCGTGCGCGCTGGAGTTGGGAAGGTGATCAGCAAGTGACCACCGATGACCAGCTCAGCCGCGAGGATCTCAAGCAGATGAACCCGAAGAGATCGTGATGGCGAAGGTCTCCGGGCGGCTTGATTCGCTGCTGGGGCGCCGCTGATGGCTTGGGGGTCATTGCTGGGCGTGGTGCTTGGCAGTGGCCCCCGTTCTCGTTGAGAAGTGAGTACGCATGCAACTTCGTGTCGGAGTTGGCCACCGACTTGTGCTCGCTGGTCAGCAGTACAGCGCTGGGGACACGATCGACGTGGCCGACGAACACGCCGCGCAGTGGCTCAGTACGGGCATGGTGCTGCCCGCGGATGGTGTCTGGCCGACGCAGCCCCCTCACCGTGAGCAGACTGCCCCGAAGCCTGAGGCTGAGCCGGCTGCGATCAGCGCTCATGAGCCGTGCGCCCCGGGTCCGCAACCCCAGGGTAAGCGCACTATGCAGACTTGCCCCGTTGCCGGCTGTCCCTGCCTTACGTGGTCTGGCAAGTGTCGTGCTCACGCGCGAACTGACAGCAGCGGCAGACGGTACAAGTCAGCGCACAAGGACGCGTCTTCAAATTTGCTGCACCGATGGGCACGGGAGAGTAGGGCGTACCTCCGGGATCATCCTTACTGCGAGTGTGCCGAGTGCGTCATGATTCCTGAGCCGCTTCGGCCAGCAGCGCAGGAAGTAGACCACCGTGACGGGCTTGGTCTGCTGGGGCCGCGTGCCTTCGACCCGGACAACTGGCAGTCGCTGACTAAGGCGCATCACTCCCGCAAGACAGCAGGAGAGAGCTTCGGTGGATAGCCGGGCCCCGCGCTGTACGCGTTGCGCAGTCACGCTGAGCAATCGTCCCTGATGTCCGATTCAGGTGGTAGGGGTAGGTAGGTAACCCTTACCCCATTGGGCCAAAGGACGCGGGGGAGGGCGCTGCCCGGTTTGCCCAGTTCAAAGACCCCGATGTGACGTGCGCCACACGCACGCACGGTGACTGCCCTTATCGTGCCACCGAAGGCCTATTTGGCAGGGCTCCACGCAGCCGACTACCTGACGTGGCGACTGGCCGGTATAACTACACCCCGTGATGCGCATGTTGGCCGATGGGTCGAGTGAGACGTTCTGGACGGCATTGGGTGCCGTGGCGGCAGTCCTGGCAATCCCTACGGCGGTCATGCTCGGCTGGCTGTCCTACAGGGCGGTTTGGCCTCGGCGCACCATTGAGTGGTCTGCCTCAATCAGCCCTCTTGTGCACGGCGCAGCGCACACAAGCAGACTCACGGTCGAGTTCAGCGGCACTCGGCTTCGCCACCCGCACATCGTCGAAGTCCATCTACTCAATGAGGGCAAAAAGGACATTGAACCCGCGCACTTCAGCGGCCATCCCATCGAGATCACTTCGACTGGACGCGTAGTAGGCGTACTCCAACAGCTCTCATCGCCAGGCCGGCGACCGTTCAACACCACCGAGCACCCGAACCGCGTGGAGTTGGACCCCAGTACGCCGCTCCACAGCAAACAAGTCCTCCGCTACGTTTTCCTTGTCGACGGACCCGACCCGGAGATTGATATAATTGCTTCAACGCTTAACTGCGACTTGAAGCGAATCGAATCGCTGGACGTCCAGATCGCGAGGAATTCACGCCGCCGCATGCGCATGCTTCTTCTTCTCAATGCCTTCCTGGCCCTGTCTTGTGTCACCACCGCCCTGATCGCGGTCAACCGGCTCCCGCACCGCTGATCGCAGCGGCGCTGAGAGGGTTCAAGCCGAGACGGCAACACCGAAGCCCCGTAGTGACCCTGGCGTGATTCTGGGGCCGCCACGGGGCTTCGGTGTGTTCGCGGCTACTGCTGGCGCTCCTGCGACGCTGTCGGGTTGTGGCCCTGCTGGTGCTGCTGCCATGCCGCCGCATTGGGCTGGGGCTGCGACTTGCGGCGGGTGAGGCGGACGACAGCGATGATCACGACGACTGGTATGACCAGCACCAGGATCAGGATCAGCTCCGGTGCCCCGAGTCTTCCAAACATACATTCCTCCGAACGTCTTGATTTAGTGGTGCTGACTGCGTAGCGGGATGTTTCCATCGGTAGCCGTGCACACACAACCCGCACATTCGCAGTGGCTCATCGGAGTTACTGACCGCGTGAACGACGGAGCCCCGCACTGACTGGCCACTGTGGCTAGTGAGTACGGGGCTTCTTTGCGTTGCTAGCCAGCGAGGCGCCGCCAACTGACGCCAGGCACGCAGATGTCACACGAGCACATCGGCCACGCGTACGACTGCAACGGCTCGTCACCGCTCGTGCCCCACACCGGGCTGAAGCTGCGGCCACTGTTCCGGCTGATTCGCAGCGTCATCAGCGGACGGGGCTCAGCGAAGCTCGCGACGACGGCGGCAATCGCTTCGGGCCACGGTGCCGACTCCCACCCGTCACTCATCATCGGCTTCGTCCTTCGGCAGCCGAAGCCCACGCGACTCAGCGACGCGCACGACGTTCACAAGCGCGTTCGACAACTGCGCAAGCAGGTACCGCGCCTGCGTGGGCTCAAGCGGCTGCTCTACCGCAAGCACCTGCCGTGCCATCTCGTGCATGTCGCTGGCGAACTTGAGCTGCGAGCGTTCTACGTCGTCTGCCATCTGCGCGACCACGCCATGCGGGTTGTCGTTCGGCGTGTACGCAGGCTTGCCATCCGCGTCGGTCCACGGAAGTAGTCTCAGACCACCGATGCCCTGCACGGGTTCCGGCTGAGTCTGCGAAGCCCACGTGTGGCACGCGTCGTTCACGTGGTCGGTGCCGTTGTGGTTGGCCTGCAAGTTACAAGCCCCATGCCGCCAACTGTCAGGGGGCACGTCGGGAAGGTCGCCGCATGTGCGCGGCCACGTGTTCCCCATTGAATCCCGGTGGTCGCAGGCGTGGTTGCCGCTGAGCATGCACGGGAAGTCCGTGTTACCGCCCCGGTTCATGCACGGCGGGAAGTCGGCGTTGCTGAGGGGCACGACGAAGTCACTCATGCGACACGCTCCGGCATGAAGTCCTGCCCCATGGCTGCCAGCGCGAGAGCACGCCGCCTTTCCCGCTGTCGCCGTGTTTCCTCTGCGTGCTCGTGGTGGACGAGGTAGCGGGGCACTAGCGGCAGGTCGTCTGCGTCGATCACCACCGTTGGCTGCGGGGAACGGTGAGGGGGCAGTTCGGTGCCTGTGCGCCGTGCCGGCTGGGGTGCGTCTGCACGACGCTTCCCGCGACCGGGCAGCAGCCACGTGGCAAGCGCAGCGATAAGGTCCCGCATAGGTCGACTCCAAATCAGTCGGCTTAGCCCCGGTACGGAAGTAGGCGCTTCCTGCCGGGGCGCTTCTGTCTCTGGCGCTCTCCACGGTACTCGCAGTTATCCACGGTTATCTACGGATGCACAGAAGACCGTAGGTACCCACGCTGGATCTATGGAGCTTGACCGCACGCGCCCGCTGTGGCGGCAGATCGCAGCGGAGATCATCCGGCGCATCCAGGACGGCAGCTACCCGCCCGGAAGCCGTGTGCCTTCGACGCTGGAAATCGCGCAAGAGTTCGAAGTTGTGAACGCGACGGCATCGAAGGCTATGAAGCACGTGCGCGAAGAGGGCTGGACGCGCGGGGAAGTCGGGCTAGGGACGTTCGTCGCTGACCCGCTGCCGCCGGCGAACCCTTCTGCGTAGTGCCGCCCGCTGGTCAACTCCGGATTCGCCCCCCCGCAGTACAGACTCCGCTGCTTGAATGCGGCGCATGGTGGATGTCTGGGGGACTGTGGTCGGTGCTGGCGCCGTGATAGCAGGCGCGGTCCTTACTGGGGGCTTCACGCTTCTGAAGGGGCGCCAGGAGGGTGCGGAGAAGGAGCGTGACCGACTTGAGCAGCGAGCGGTGCGGCATCGTGAGCTTCGCCGGGACGCTTACCTTGCCCTCTTGAATGCAGGGGAAGAGATTTACGCACTCCAAGATCAGCACCGCGATCTAGAGCCAGCGGCGAGGGTTGAGCTGAATGTGACGATCGATGCCACGCTAGCGAAGCTCCATCAGTGCCTGGCAGTCGTGAGGTTGGAAGGGCCGGCTCACGTCGCAGAGTCTGCTGAAGTCCTTGTGAACCACTACCGAGACCTAACCGGCCTGGTGCTTGTGCAGAACGACATAAGTCCGCTGATGCGTGCGCGGATGGCGGCCCTAGGTGCTCAAAGCGAGTTCCTGGCCGCAGCATCCGCGGCACTGGATAGTGAGCGCTGACCAGGGCGGACGTGCTACAACTACAAGTCACGAGCCTACGGAAACCCCTACGGCCACCCCTCACCGCGCACGATCGGTGCCCTTCGCGCCCAGGGCACCACCGTTCTCCGCACCGACACCGACGGACCCCTCGCCGTCCTCGGCGACACCGCCCGTCTCCGCGCCGTGCCCATGGGCCATTCCCCATGACGCCGGGCCCGTGGGTCCCGGTGGCGCCAACAGCGCTGGCGAAGCGGTGCAGTCGGGACCCTGCGCCCGGGCACCCGGCCCGGACCGGGTGCCGGCGGTGATGCGCGGCGCTCTCAGCGCCCGTCGAGGCCCAGTTCCTCCTCCGGCACGGAGATCACCCAGCGGGTGCTCTGCCGCGGCCGGAGATAGAACCACCAGTAGGCGAGGGAGGCCACCACGATCACGCCGGTGATCACCAGATCCTGCGCGGTCTGCTGGACCAGCACGTAGGCCAGCACCGCGACCAGCAGCACCGGCACCGCCGGCCACAGCGGCATGCGCCACGCCGAGCGCTCCTTGTGGCCGCCCCTGCGCGACCCGAGCGCCGCGAGCGCGACCACGATGTACATCGCGGCGACCGCGACACCCGTCACCCCGCTCAGGGTCTCCACGGGCACGAAGCACAGCACCGCCCCCGGCACACCCACCGCCAGCGTGGCGATCCACGGCGCCCCGAAGCGCTTGCTGAGCGTCCCGAACGCCTTGTTGACCGCCGTCGGCCAGGCGCGGTCGCGCGCCGAGGCGTACAGCACACGGGAGTTCTGGATCACCATCACGATGCCCGCGTTGATGATCGCCAGCGCGATGCACAGGCTGATGAAGGTGCCGACCGCCGAGTTGCTCCAGCCCCGTACCAGGGCCGACAGGTCGCCCGCCGTCAGGGAGTTCATGTCGGGGGCGCCCAGCGTGATGGCGATCGTCGGGACGATCACCACCAGCGCGCCGATGCCCAGCGTCCACAGCACGGTGCGTGAGACGGTGCGGCGCGGGTTCTCCATCTCCTCCGACAGGTAGACGGCGGTGCTGAACCCCTGGAGCACGAACAGCGCGATCGCCAGGCCCGCGACGATCGTGCCGGCCGTGACCGCCGTGCTCAGCCCGTGCGCGCCCTGGGTCACCGGGTGGACCAGCACCGAGGCGGGCCGGGCGCTGTGCGAGAAGCCCAGGAACGCCACCATGCCGGCCGCCACGACCTCCAGCACGAGGAAGATGCCGGTGATCCAGGCGTTGGCCCGCAGGTCCAGCAGGCCCATCACGGTCGCCAGCAGCATGACCGCCGCCCCCGCGACCTTGGGATCGATCTGCGCGAGCGGCGCCAGGTACTCACCGGTGCCCAGCGCGATGATCGGCGGCACGATCATGACCACGATCAGGGACAGCACGAACACGATCCATCCGGCCAGCCGGCCGATCAGCGTGCCGACCATCGCGTACTCGCCGCCCGCACTGGGGATCAGCGTGCCGAGCTCGGAGTAGCAGAAGGCCACCGCGATGCAGAGCACCGCCGCGATCACGATGGTCAGCGCGGTGCCCGTCCCCAGGTCCGCGAAGAGCGGCGGCACGATGACGAACAACGACGACGCGGGCGTCAGGCACGAGAGCGTCAGCAGTGTTCCGCCGACGACGCCGATCGACCGCTTCAGCGCCGCGGGCGCCTCGATGGGCGGGGCCAGGGGCGAGTGCGGGGCCGCCGGCGGGTGAAGCGTGTCGGTCATGCGCGCATCCGATCAGGTCGGGCTGAAGGGGGCTGCAGCCTCCGGTCGAGGAACCGAGGAACCGAGGAACCGAGGAACCGAGGAACCGGGGAACCGGGGAACCGGGGAAACACAGAACGGAATGTCGATTTCCGTTCCGAGGATGAAACCCCGGCCGTTAAGCCCCCGTCAAGAGTCTCCGGACAACGAAATCCGTAGCTCAGACCCCCTGCGACCAACGTAAAACCACTGCGATGCAGGTGTTTGAGTGCTTCAATCGCTACTGGAAGCGCGAAGTCGCCACGCCCCGCTTTCCGTTGGCCGACACCGCGCTCGGCCTCACGGCACGACTGCCGTCGCCGTGATCTCCACCAACTGCCCCGCGTAACCGAGGCAGGCGACGCCGACCAGCGTGGAGGTGTGGGGTCCTTCGGTGAGGCCCCCGGCGCGGACGACGTCCCAGACGCGGCCGAGGTCGGCGGGATCGTGGGCGACCACGTACACGGTGGTGGCGACGACGTGGGGGAGCGCGCTGCCCACCGCACGCAGCGCCTCCTCGAGGTTCCTCAGGACCTGATGGGTCTGCGCGACGGGATCGCCGGGGCCGACGAGGCGGCCCTCCGCGTCGAGCGGGACGGAGCCGGCCATGAAGGCGAGGCGGGCGCCGGCCTCGACGACGGCGGCATGGGCGTAGTCGGGCGGCGGGAAGAGGGTCGGGACGGTCGTGCGATCTGTCATCCCCGCAGCCTGCGGGGCCCACCAGGGCCCTGTCACACGGTTTTCGGCGCCCGCCAGGCCGCGAGGACACCGTCCACCTCCACCGCGATCCGCTGCCGGGCCTCCCAGCGCGGGACACCGGAGGCCAGCAGGGCGTCGTAGGCGGTGCCGCCGTGGCGCACGGACGCCCGGACGGCGGCCGTGACGGCGCCCTCGTCCAGCGCGCGCCCCGCGGCGGTGCGGCCCACACGCCCGCTGCCCCGCACGGCCGCGTGCGCGGCGATGGCGGCGGCACGCACCGGCGGACAGGACGGGAACAGCCGCAGCACCTCCGCCGTGAGGGCGCCGGTGACCCGGACGTCCTCGGCCTTGCGGCGCAGCGCGTCGCGGGCCCGGCGGGCGGCCCGCGCGGCGGCGTCCGCGAGGCACTGCCGCTGGGCCAGCGCGAGGGCGTCGGCGTCGACGAACAGCCCTTGGCGCTCCCAGCGGTTGCGGCGCCGGTTGAGCCGGATGACGACCGCCGAGACCGGGGAGGCCGCCCGGGCCCGCCGGGTCAGCGCCGTGTCGCCGCGGGGGAGGAAGACCAGGTGGCCGAGATCGGCGCACGGCAGGCACAGCGGTCGGCCCGTCTCCAGGACGTGGTAGGCCAGCGGCCCCTGCCGGCACGCCGAACACCGGCGCCGCTTGAGGGGTTTGACGACCAGGATCTCGGCGGTGCCGCCGCGTCGCGCCGTGTCCACCGCACCAGTGTGCGCACCCGGGGCCGGTCGGAGAAGTGCAACCGCCGTGTCACGGGATGTCCATGGGTGCGTATCGGCAGGCATGAGGGCGCCGCAGGCGTGGCAGGTTGACCCCATGACCATCATCGGCTGGATCGTGCTCGGCCTGCTCGCCGGCGCAATTGCGAAGATACTGCTGCCCGGCAGGGACCCGGGCGGCCTGATCGGAACCACGCTCATCGGTATCGCGGGCGCCGTCGTCGGCGGCTGGATCTCGGCGAAGTTCCTGCACCACCCCATCACCAAGGACTTCTACGACCTGCCCACCTGGGGAGCCGCGATCGGCGGCGCCCTGGTGCTGCTGATCGTCTACCGCATCCTGTTCGGCGACTCCCGCGCCCGTTGAGCGGGAGCCGCCGCGCACCGCTTGGGGACTAGTCCTCTTCCTCTTCCTCCTCCAGCCAGCCCTCGAACTCCTCCGCCAGCGCGTTGAGCGCGGCGGGATCGAGTTCGCCGTCCTCGTCGTCGACGACGACGAGCCACTGGGCGTCCTCGGCGTCGTCCTCACCTGCGAGGGCGTCGCGGACGATCTGGGGTCGGGCGGGAAGGTCGAAGCGCTCGGAGGCTTCGTCTGCGGCGTCCTCCGCGGAGTCGCGGTCGGGCAGCACGAGAACATGTCTGACGTCATTCACCGGGACATTGTGTCGGACCCGCGTGGGATGCTGGACGGCGATGCCCAGGAACAGTACGACCGACAGTGTGCTCGCCCCCGTCACGATCGCGGTGGGGCAGGAGGACCTGCTTCTCGACCGCGCGGTGCGGGAGGTCGTGCTCGCCGCGCGGGCGGCCGACGCCGACACCGATGTGCGCGATCTCACGCCCGACGCGCTGCAGCCGGGCACCCTCGCGGAGTTGACCAGCCCCTCGCTGTTCGCGGAACGCAAGGTCGTGGTCGTCCGCAACGCGCAGGACCTGTCGGCGGACAGCATCAAGGACGTGAAGGCCTACATAGGGGCCCCCGTCGAGGAGATCACCCTCGTCCTGCTGCACGCGGGCGGGGCCAAGGGCAAGGGCCTGCTGGACGCCGCCCGCAAGGCGGGGGCGCGCGAGGTGGCGTGCCCGAAGATGACCAAGCCGGCCGACCGGCTGGCCTTCGTGCGCGGTGAGTTCCGGACGCTGGGCCGGTCGGCGACCCCGGAGGCCTGCCAGGCACTCGTGGACGCCCTGGGCAGCGATCTGCGCGAGCTGGCGAGCGCCTGCTCCCAGCTCGCCGCCGACGTGGAGGGCGCCATCGACGTGGCCGTCGTCGCCCGCTACTACACCGGCCGCGCGGAGGCCACCGGCTTCGAGGTCGCGGACCTGGCGGTCACCGGCCGCACGGCGGAAGCCCTGGAACGGCTGCGCTGGGCCATCGCGGTCGGCCAGCCGCTGCCCGGCATCACCTTCGCGCTGGCGTCCGGCGTACGGGCCATCGGCAAGCTCGCCTCCGCGCCGCGCGGCGCCCGCCCGGCGGATCTCGCCCGGGAGCTGGGCATGCCGCCGTGGAAGATCGACCGGGTGCGCCAGCAGATGCGCGGCTGGTCGGGGGACGGGGTCTCCACGGCGCTGCGCGCCGTCGCCGAGGCCGACGCCGCGGTCAAGGGCGGCGGCGCCGACCCGGCCTACGCCCTGGAGAAGGCTGTCGTCTCCATCGCACGCGCCTCGCGCACCCGCTGATCCGCAGCCCTGCCTCCCCGGTACGCCGAAGGGCCCCGCACCGGGGAGGTACGAGGCCCTTCGAGGACCGCACCCGCGTGGCGAACGCAGGCCGCGGAGAGTATCATCATCGCGCATGAACCCATTCCCGCTCCTGCCGGGGCAGCGAATCACGGACAGTCCAACTCCCGGACGTCCGCGGGTAGTCGGAGCCGTGAGGCTCAGCAAGTACACCGACGCGTCGACGTCGCCGGAAGTACAGACCGACCTTGTTGAAGGTGCAGCAACCGCCATCGGCGGTGACGTCATCGGCTGGGCAACCGACGTCGACGTATCCGCGCTGAAGACAACGCCGTGGGAGCGTGAGCAGCTTGCCTACTGGCTGGAGCGCCCCGACGAATGGGACGTTCTAGTCTGGCAGCGAATGGACCGTGCCGTCCGGTCTATGGCGGACATGGCCGACCTGGGGCGGTACGCAAAGAAGCACGGGAAGCGGCTCCTGTTCGCGTCGGGGCCCGGGGGCGGACGGCTAGAGCTGGACTTCTCCTCGCCCATGTCAGAGCTGATCATGCTCATCTTGGCGTTCGCTGCGCAGCTCGAAGGCCAGACCATCATGGAGCGGAACAAGGGAACCGCGGACCACTTGCAAGCCATGGGGCGTTGGGCCGGCGGCATCATCCCCTATGGCTTCATCCCTGTGCGCAAGACGTTCCCCGACGGCAACGAAGGATGGTGGCTGGGGAGGGACGTGGACACGACGTGGAACCATGTCCTCGACATGGTGGCGCGTGCCATTGAAGGAACGCCGTACACCCAAATCCGAGACCACTTCAACGAGACCGGTGTCATGACGCCGAAGAACCACCGCAACCGACTGGCCACGCCGCCGCGAAAGCCAGATCCGAAGAGCGTGTGGCGCGACACGACGATCCGGGACATCCTCCTGTCCCCGACGCTGCGGGGCTACCTCGTTCGCGACGACGGCTCAATCGTCCGAGACGCAAAAGGAGAACCTGTCCGCGCCGGCGAAGCGCTCGTTGATGACGAGACATGGCATCGACTCCAGGCGGCATTGAAGGAGCGCGCAGCGTCCAACGCAGGTGTATCTAAGCGGAAGGACGCGCACCCGCTACTGGGCGTTGTTGTGTGCCAGGTGTGCTTCCGGAACCTGTACGCAGGTTGGGTCACGCGGAAACGCGTTCCGGAGGGAGAGCGTCGCCGGGGGAAGGCTCCTGTCGGCGACGGGAAGCGTCAGCTCTTCCGCTGTAAGGGTGCGGAGCACCCGGAAGGCGTTGCAGCGCCAAACATCGAAGTGGACGCCACAGTGGCTTGGGTGGACGAGAAGTTCCGTGAGCACTTCCGGCACGTCCGCCGGACCATGGAGGTTAAGACAGGAGGCGTCGACAACCGCCCGGCAATCGCGGAGCTGAAGTCCGACATCGAAGCGCTGGGAGTCCAGATGGTCAAGCTTCGTGGCGCAGCCGCGGACATGGTGGCGCAGCAACTGAACGGGATGTCCGACACTCTGGCGAAGCTGGAGAAAACCCCTTTCATCCCCGCACAAACTCGGGTCGTCGACCTTCCCGGCACGTGGGCGGATGCATGGGACGCTGCGGACGACTGGGCGGAGCGCCGCGCGATGTTGCTTCAGCTAGGTGTCCGCGTCATCGTCGGCCCTCCGACGGGGCGCAACAGGCCCGTGGGCGAGCGACTGACCTTCCACGTGGGCACGCACGTGGACCCGGAAAGGGACGCACTGGAGGACGCGGAGTATCAGGCGCGGCTCTGACGGAGCCGGCATGGCAGAGGGCCCCTGGGAGAACCCGGGGGCCCTTCGCGTGCGCGCTCACTCCGCGACGGTTGACCACGGCCCCTCCGGCGGACGCTCCGGGAGCTCTCCCCGTCGCGTGAACCACAACATGCAGGCCCGGAGGGTTGCGGATCGGTCGCTACCGGCGGCAGTCGTAGCCTTCTCGAACGCCTCCCATAGATCCTCTTCGACGCCGCGTAGTCCGCGGACTTTGTGCTTGTGTTGGTTGGCCATGCGACGAGTTTGCCAGGGTGGTTGACCACCTGTCGAGTGCGTGTCACTATCTAGGTGGTCGACCACCCGTGAGGGTGCCGAAGCCAAGAAACGACGAAGACCCCGCAGCATCCTGGACAGATCTCACGGGGCCTTCTCGCTCAACAACTGAGGAGGACGATTCTAGTGCAGACCCCCGTGACCCTTCCGGCGAACCTCAGCGACGCAGCCAAGGACGGGCTTGAGTGCGTGATCTGCGGTGCCGACTACCTCCGCGTTCGCACCCCGCACGTCCCCGTCGGCCGAAGCGAGACGGGGAGCCAGATCTTCGCCTGCGTCCCGTGCATCCCGGCGCAGCCGACCGAGGACGCCGCTCCGAAGTCCATTCTGCTCGTGGGGAAGGTCGAGAACCCCGACGACCTGGCGGACCTGACGGCGCTCGCGTGGGATGTGGCAGCCAAGATGCAGGCCCGCGTGACGGTGGCCTCGTCCATCGACCACGACGTCCGTAGCTTCGACCTCGTCCTGAGGGACCGCGACTTCCTGGACAGCGTCCCCGCCCTCATCCTGGCAACGGAGGCGATGACCGCCGGCGTCCCCCTGGGCCGTGCGAGCGACTTGGACAGCGCGCCTTACACGACGTGGTGCTCCTGGTGCATGACGGAGGACGACGAGGACGAGGACGAGCGCGCGGAGCCGCAGCTCGTGGCCGGCACATGGACCGCTCCGGCGTGCTTCTCGTGCGACACCAGCGTCATCGCGCAGGAGCGTCGTCAGGGCGCCGCGGACCGTCGCGCGACGGACGCCATGCGCGAGCGGATCGCAGCCGTTTGATGGCGCGGCCCGGGGCGGACGCGACCGGTGCGATCACCGTCAGGCAGGCCAGGGAACTCCTCGCTGACATCGAGTCACTGTCGTACTCCGACGAGCGCGAGGCGTACGGGATCATCGGCCGGACGGGATTCATCGTCGCGGAGCTTGTAAGGCTCCTTGACGCGAAGGATCAGCCAGAGCAGTGACTCAGCGTGACGATTGCCTCCCGTTCCTCACAGGAGCGGGAGGCATGTCGCGTGCCCGGGGCGGGTCAATCTGCCACCCAAAGCACTGCCCTATTCGTCCGTATCGCCCTGTTCGTCGGATGCGTGCGTCGTCGTCCCGCGCTCCGTCGGGTCGGACTGGCCAGACTCGTCAGGGTTTGGCCTCCGCGTTTCCGCAGGTCAGGGGCAGTCCGGTGTCAGAAGGGTCAAACTTCGACCCTATTTCTAACTCTCTCTACACGCGTTAAGAGAGAACTGAAAAGGGGTCGAAGTTTGACCTTTCTGACCCGCGCCGCGCGGAGGAGGCTCCCGGCGACGTCGAAAAGCCCCATGGAGGTCGGACGCGACGGAGGAGTGGGGCGGAAGGCGGCCGAGAAGGGCACTGCGTGCCCGCCTGCGGCTCTCGTAGGGCGAGTTGGGATAAGCTGGCGTCCCGTGCCGTCAGCGGCCCTCAGGGGCGCACGTGGCCTTCCGGTGCCCGGCGACCGTTCGAGGCTCAAGGCCTGCGCTCGTTACGCAAAGTGACTGACTCTCAATGTGATGCAAGTCACCCAGTGTTGACCGGAACATTCGGTCCTCAAATACCCAAAACGTTAAGGGGAGGATTTTCGCCCCCGGTCGGTGTCCGCATCAGAATCCGCATGGCACATCTGGACGCCACCCCCACATAACTAATAGGTAAGCACTCTCGTCTGTGCCCTCACAGCTGAGGGCCCTGGCGGACCAAGATCATGGGGAAGACGCACGTTCGGCGTGAGTGGCGGCCGGCGGCTCTTCCCCGCTGACGACGTCGGCTGACCTCTCCTCCGGCCGACGTCCCGCGCGGGGATCGTGCTTCCCGCGCAATGCCCCGGCGTTGATGCCCGGTTGATGTGGCTGACCTTCCTTCCAGCCGCTCCCGTCGGCTCCGCCGGGGCGAGACTTCGCGATTCGGTCGCCCTTCGGGGCGGCCTTTTTGCGCGCCCGAAATGACAAGACCGCCGAACCACAAGGAGACGACGACAAGGAGTCGCCATGAGCCCCACGAAGACCTGTCGACGGTGCCGCCGAGAGCTGCCGAGACGAATCACGCACTTCTACAAGGCGCCGGACAACGCAGATGGGCTGCGGACAACTTGCATCCCCTGTCTTCGGGAAGAGGCGCGTGAGCGCTACGCCGTGACGTCGACGACGGTCCTGGAGCGGAAGAGGCAGCGATATGCGGCGCGGTCCGCAGCGTTCGCAGCCCTTCCCCAGTGGCAGCACGCCACCACAGAACTTCCCATGCCGGATAAGGCCGGTAGGGACACACCCGAAGGAAGCCAATGACCATCGACCCATGGGCGGACATCCCCGCCGTCAAGCGCCTGGAGGAAGTCGCGAAGGAGCTCCGCGAGCGACAGCGGACCACGCCGTCCGCCCCGTCGCCGGAGGAGGCAGCGTCCCGCGTCGTCCAGGACGCCGTGAGCCGCACCCACGCCGGGGAATCCATGCCGGCTGACGTCGGCGAGCGCGCCGCAAAGGCGTTCATCGACGCTCTGGCGCCGCACTACAACGCCGTAGCGGTCCACCTTGCCAACCGTCAGATGGGGGACGTCCTGAAGGACATCAAGCGCATCTACGGTGAGGAAGCGCTCGAAGCCCTGGACGCCGACCTCCAGCGGATCATGGACGAGGTCCGCACGATCGTCGCCCGCTCCGGCCGCATCACCGACGGCGACGCCGCCATCGCTGCCGGCCCGCAGGGCGTGGAGGACTACAGCACTCTGCGCAAGCTCGCCAGCGACGTCGCGGGCATCCGACGGACTGCCCACAGCATCTTCAGCGCGACGGGTAGCGACTCCGTCCTCCTGACTGACGCCTATCGGAAGGGCATGGACGAGGTCACCGGAGTCCGCGCTCTTGGACTCCCGGACGGCCTCGTCGACGCCGTGTCGGGCAAGTCCCCGCGTGGCGTGGCCTACGTGATCGCTCTGGCGGAGTCCGGCCGTGCGTGGGTGCCCGGCAGCGTGGAGGCGCTGGAGGCCGAACGGACGATGGTGGACGCGGGTGTGTCCGCTGACGCCGTCGACGTCCTGAGCGTCCGCGAGACGCCCATTCCGACGCCGAGACCCCCGCGCCCGCAGCCTGAGTACCCCCACTCCGAACGGCCCGCCGCGCGACGTCGCGGCAGCAACTGACGCACGAAGGGAACCCCCAATGACCGAGGCCACTCCTGAGCAGCTCGCAGCCGCACAGCGGAAGGGCATCGACGTCCAGCACGCCGCCCGACTCCGCGGGACGACGGCCGCGGAGCTCGATAGCGACGCTGACGCCTTCCTCGCGGAGATTGCGGCCTACGCCCCGCCTCCGCCGGCCCCGCCCCGTTCGGGCGGTCCCCGTGGCGTCGACACGGGCGGAAGCGGATCCCGCAGCGTCGCGGCGGGCGCAGACCTGTACCGCGAGCGCCACGGCATCACCGACGAGGACGACGAGCAGCCCCCCGCGCGCCAGTGGTGGCGCCAGACCACCTACCGGATGGGCGGATGGTGAGGCGCACCCGAACCGCGGACGCGTTCACGCGCGTCGCACAGAAGTCGGTCCAACAGGACACCGCCTCCTGGCGCCTCGCGACGGTGACAGCGACGTACACGGACGGGACGATCGACATCTCCACGGCGCACGGTCCCGTGGCAAAGGTGCGCCGAATGAAGTCGTACACGTCGCCGGCTGTGAATGACCTCGTCGTCGTGCTGACGAACGCCGATGGTAACTGGGTGGTCGTCGGAGCACTCGCCACTTCCTGACGCCACGCAGCCCCCGGCTACGACCGACGCAGCCGGGGCTGAGCGTCTGTCACTTACGTCGCCAAAACTCCGCGAGCGCACGGATGATCTCTGCGCGTTCGCGGGCTTCTGAGCCACGCAGGCTGACGACGAGCGACGCCAGATAGGTCAGCGCCAGGAGGAACAGCACGCCCAGCACGAGCCAGGGCGAAGCGGAAACGAACTCTGCAAGCGGGCCCCACACGGGACTTCCTCCACGACGGTCGAAGCCGTCTGCGAGGAGGACGCTGCGGGAGGGCAGACAACCTCAACGAGACAGACGGCTGTCTGCCCTTCCGCAGTGCCCGCATTCACTGCGTCCGTCGTCGTGACGGTCCGTTGAGGTCGTTAGACCCGGTTGAACTGTTGTGCCTTGTGCTGCGGCTGGCGGGTTCGGGCCGGTTGCTTTTCGGCCCAATGCCTCGACACCATGGACTCAGCGGCCAGGTGATGCCTGGCGAGGTCGTCCCGCGATGGTACACCCCGGGGAGTGGGGCTGAACTCAACGACGTCGCCAGAACTCAGCGAGCGCGCGGATAATCTCCGGCCGCTCACGGGCTTTTGAGCCCCGAAGGCTGATGGCCAGGGACGTCAGGTATGTCAGGGCGAGCAGGCACAGAACGGCCAGCATGAGCCAGGGTGAAGCGTTGACGAACTCTGCAATCGGTCCCCACACGGGACGGTCCTCCACGACGGTATGTGTCAGCGCAGAGGGATGCCGAGTGTCAGCGAACCCCAACGCTGACAGACGGCTGCCTGTCGAACACGCAATGCCCGCGTCCACTGCGCCCGCCGTATGACGGTGCGTTGAGGTCCGTACAGACCGTGGTGATGGAACTGGTACTACATCGCGGGACCGGCCGCAGCCGGGGAGACCGAGCCAACTCCGGTTGGAACCCCAAGGCAGTCTGTATCGCTCGTGCGTTGGGGGCCGGAAAGGCCCTGACGCTTCCAATGTTACGGCATGGGTCGTACAACCACGGCACCGTTCATCGACGCTGTCCGATGAGGCACCTGATCGAGCCCCTGACCTGCGATGACTTAGCGTGACCCAGGGGGGTATCCCCGTCACGCTCCGTATGAGCATCGTTGAGGTGCTGGGCCTCGCTGTCTGTACGGGTCTGGGGATCCTAGAAGTCACGTTTTCCATTCGTCGGCCGGCAGGCCTGGAGGTGGCCGCACAGGGCCTCCTAGGGGCATCTGAGCGCCGCCGGTGGGGAGGAAAGCGTGACGCGCCGGCATGGCGACGGATCTTAAAGACGCAGGTGGGAGGGTTGAAAGTGTGACTGGCGCCCCGTACGATAGAGACGTGAAACGTACCTGTGAGATGTGCCCGAACGAGCTGCCGCTCTTGGCCCGCTCGCACGCTCGCACATGCTCGCCCCGGTGCCGGAAGGCACTGTCCCGCGCAGCCGCTAAGGCCGCGCGCTCGCTCCCGCTGGAGCTGACGTCCCGCGACAGGTGGGTCCGACGCGCCAAGGACAAGCGTCCGCTGACGACAACCGGCAGGGCTGCGTCAAGCACTGACGGCGCTACCTGGAGCACCTACAAGAACGCCGCGGACTCCGTGGCCGGCGTTGGGTTGGGATTCGTCCTCTCCGACGTCGACGACGTGGTCTGCATCGACCTGGACCACTGCCTGAACCCGCTCACCGGGCGTCTCGCCCCGTGGGCGGAGGAGATCGTGAGCCAAGCCGGCGCCACCTTCGTGGAGGTGTCGCCCTCCGGCCATGGGCTCCACGTGTGGGGCCGAGCGGATGTCCGTCACGGACGCCGTATCAGGAGGCCCGACGGATTCGCGGTAGAGGTCTACGGACAGGGGCGGTTCATCGCCGTCACAGGCACGCGCTTCCGCGGCTCACCGACGGCCCTGGCGGACGTCTCCGCCCTCGTTGAAGACCTCCTGACCTAGCACGACACACGCACACTCTCAGCCCCGTAGGCGCCCGCCTGCGGGGCTCCTTGGCATTCCCTGGAGGAGCCGATATGCCCCGCCCCACTGCGCCACGCCCCGCGACGGCACCGAAGTGCCCGCGTCCAGGCTGCACCTTCGACCGCGTGCTCCGGGACCGGGGCGGACGACTGGTGAGAGAGCAATTCTGCGGCGCCACATGCCGCGTTTGGCAGTCCCGCGCGCACAGGGCGCTGACGGCCGGCGACGCGGCGATAGCGGCGGAGTTGATGCGCCTGGCGCCGCTCCTGGACGCCCGCACAGACCCGCGCGAGCAAGTCCCCGGCGTCCGCCTGGGACAGCGCCCCACGGCCCGCTGACGCACTACCAGACGGCTACGGGCCCGTAGCCGCCCCAACGCACGACGAGCCCCACAGAAGGCCTTCTGTGGGGCTTCTTGGCCTGCCCTTTGGAGGGCTCATGACCCACGAAACGGCGCCGGCAACCTGCCTGCGCCCGTCCTGCCACTTTCCGCCCCGAACCGACCTGACGGAGCAAGGGTGGATCTTGTGGAATTGCTGTTCACCCGCCTGCAAGGCGTGGATGGAGGAAGCCGTCCGCGTCGCCCGCCTGCCGGAGTCCCCGGACGCGGAGTTCGAGTCGTGGCGCCTGTTCGCGCTTGACGAAGCCCTGAACCTGCGCCGCACCCCCGACGAGGCGGTGTTCCGTGGCTAACCTGGACATCGTCGGATCCGTCGGAGTCGACATCCTTCCCGTCCTGACGAACTTCCACCCCCGGTTGAAGGCGGGTGTCCTTCCCGACGCGGACCGCGTGGGACGGGAGGCGGGCGAGAAGCTGGGCGAACGCCTTGTGGAGTCCATGGCGGCGACGCTGCAATCACGGCTTCCCTCAGCGTTTAGCTCCGCCATCACGACGGCGGGGACGGCTGCACAGAGCTCCGCGCGGCGTCAGGGCGACGACACCGCAGGCGCGTTCAGCCGGAGCCTGAAGGCCAAGCTCACGGCCGCGTTCCGCTCCATGCCACGCCTGGACATCCGCATCGGGGATACCGGCGTCGACGCGGAGTTGAACCGCATCAGAGCCAAGATCGAGACGCTGTCCAACAAGCGGATCGGCATCGACGTGGACGCCATGGCGGCTCGTGCCGAAGTGGAGCGGCTGGAGGGGGAGCTCCGACGGCTGGGAGCCGAACATCCCAACGTCCAGGTCCGTGCCGACACGGCGACGGCTATCGCGGCTCTCCGGGAGTTCCGGGAGGAGATCGACGCTGTAGACCGTCGGGACCGCACGGTGAACATCCGGGCGAACACGGGTCAGGCGCAGGGCGCCGTCATGGCTCTCGGGATCCAGATCGCAGCTCTCTCCGCGGGTCCTGCGATCCCGATCCTGGCAGCCGGTATCGGCGGTCTCGCGGCAGCCGGCACGGCTGCCGCCGCAGGAGTCGGTTCTCTCGCGCTCGTCGCCGTCTTGGCAATTAAGGACGTCTCAGCCGCCCTCCAAGCGCAGAGCGCCGCACAGAACGACACGACGCGGGCGACGACGGCCGGAGCCAACGCGCTCGTCAACGCACAGCAGCGGGCAATCCAGATGGCCTCTGCGCAATCGGCCCTGGCGGCTGCGCATCGCAGCTCAGCGCAGGCAATCGAAGCTGCGAACCGCGCCATTGCGCAAGCGGAGCGCGGTGTCGTAGACGCCAAGCGCAACGCCCTCCAGGCGGAAGAGGCGCTGACGCAGGCCCGTGCCGACGCGACGCGCCAACTCCAGGGCTTGAACGACCAACTCCGGGACAGCGCACTTGATCAGGAGGAGGCGACCCTCCGCGTCCGACGGGCACAGGAAGACCTTGCCAACGTCTCGAAGGATCCGAAGGCGTCGCAGCTTGACCGGGACGAGGCGCAACTCGCGCTTGACCGTGCCACTCAGTCGCTGAAGGAACAGACTGACGCAACGAACGACCTGAAGAAGTCTGCCTCTGCCCAACGTAAGGCGGGCGTCGACGGCAACGAGGCCGTCAAGGCAGCCGCCGACCGTGTGAGGGATGCACAGCGGGGCGTCGTCGATGCGCAAGAGCGCGTCGCGGAGGCCACGGAGCGCGCCGCGGATGCGCAAGTCCAGGCGGCCGAAGCCATCGCATCTGCGGAACGAGGTGTCGCGTCCGCGCGTCTCTCCGCCGCGAAGTCGACGGAGACGGCGACGACGAAGAACGACGCCTATGAAAAGGCACTGGCGAAACTGACGCCATCTGCCCGTGGACTCTTCGACGCCATTGCCGGCCCGAAGGGCTTGAAGGTCGCATTCTCCGACTGGAGCCGTTCCCTCCAGCCGGAGGTGTTGCCGCTCTTTACCCGCGGCGTTGATGGCGCTAAGCGGAGTCTGCCGGGTTTCACGCCGTTCGTGTTGGCTGCGGCAACGGCCGTTGGGACGTTGTTCGATCGGGCATCACGGGCGTTGAAGGCGCCGTTCTGGAGCGGATTCCGAAAGGATCTGGCGGAAAGTGCGGAGCCTGCGATCGTTGGCTTCGGCGTTAGCTTCGGCAACATCATCTCCGGTATGGCCGGCATCATCGACGCCTTCCTCCCGCACGTCGCCGCGATATCACTCGCAATGCAGCGGGCGACGAGGCGATTTGCGGACTGGGCGACGAAGCTGAAGGGCTCCCCGGAATTCGAGCGCTTCCTAGACTACGTCCGAAAGAACGCGCCTCCGCTGGGCGACTTCATCGCGAAGCTCCTGACGACGGCCCTGTCGCTCTCGCAAGCCCTGGCGCCGCTCTCCGCGACCCTGTGGGCGGTCCTGACGCCTCTCCTGGACGCGCTGAAGTGGATGGCGACGAACATGCCGGGTCTCGTGCAATTCCTCTGGGGACTGTACGCGGTGACGAAGGTTCTGGCTATCGCGCAGGGCGCGTGGAACGCAGCGTTGACGATCTACAACATCGCAATGCTCGCGGCAACGACGGAAACAACTCTGTTCGCGGCGGCGTTGCAGTTCACCGGAATTCCGGAGATCATCCTCGGCATCACCATCGCAATTGCGGCCCTCGTTGCGGGGGTTATCTACGCATGGAAACACTGGGGTTGGTTCCATGACGCCATCGTTGGCGCATGGAACGGCATCAGAACGGCGGCGATGGTTGCGTGGGAGTCTGTTCTCAAGCCAACATTCTCCGCCATCTGGACGGGACTTCAGGCAATCGGAATGGCCGCTACGTGGCTTTGGAAGAACGCCATCGGCCCCGCCTTCAAGTTCATATGGGAGGCCGCGAAGATCCTTGCGACGATCCTCCTCGTCGTCATGATCGGGCCCCTCTACCTGGGCATCAAGACGCTGGGCTTCGTCGTCGGGTGGCTCTGGACCCACGCCTTCAAGCCTGCCTTCGGGTGGATCGCCGACAAGGCGGTGTGGCTCTGGAAGAACGTGCTGAAGCCGACCTTCGGCTTCATCGGTGACGCCGCGAAGTGGCTGTACGAGAAGGCCATCAAGCCGCAGTTTGAAGCTATCAAGCTCATCCTCCACGGGGCGGGCGAGGCGGGGAAGTGGCTGTGGAAGACGGCCCTTAAGCCCGCATTTGACGCCATCGCTGCCGGTGCCGGGTGGCTCTGGAAGAAGGGCATCAAGCCGCAGTTTGACTCCCTGAAGGATGGAATCCACCTCGTCGGCGACGCCTTCAAGCTCGTCCGTGACGAAATCGGCAAGCAATGGGCGGACCTGAAGAAGCTCACAAAGGGTCCGATCGAGTTCGTCATCAACACCGTCTACAACAAGGGCATCCGCCCCCTGTGGAACAAGGTCGCGGACATCACGGGCGCAAAGCAACTGAAGGAGTTCAAGGGCTTCGCAACGGGCGGCATCATGCCTGGCTACACGCCGGGACGTGACAACTCCCTCATCGCCGTTGGCGGAGGCGAGGCCATCATGCGCCCGGAGTGGACGAGGGCAATCGGCGCTGACCAGATCCACGCATGGAACGCTGCGGCCCGCACTGGCGGTGTCGCCGGCGTTCAGCGAGCCATTGCAGCCGGCACCCCTGCCTTCTCCCTGGGCGGCGTGGTTGGAAGCATTTGGGACGGGATCAAGAGCACCGGCAGCGACATCAAGTCGGGCATCACCGGAACCGCCGACCTCCTGACGAACCCTGACAAGGTGTTCAACGGCGCGTCGAAGTGGGTCCGGGACGCGATGCACCAATTCGCGTCCTCCGGCTGGGGCCGGCTCGTGACGGACATCCCCGTATCGATGATTCGCAGCCTGAAGGACGCTCTCTTCGGTGGCGGCGACAGCAACGTCCTGGGCAACCTGGGCAGCGCAGCCGCCGGCGTCGGACGCGCGCTCCTCTGGGCGAAGACGCAGATAGGGAAGCCCTACCAGTGGGGCGGCGCGGGAAACCCGTCGTTCGACTGTTCCGGCTTCATGTCGTCGATCCAAAAGGAAATCCTCGGACAGAACCCCGTGGGACGCCTGTGGTCGACGTTCTCCTTCCAGGGCAACAAGGCTCCGGCCGGCTGGGTCCACAACCTGAAGTCCCCGTTCATGATCGGCATCACGAACGCCGGCGTCGGCCACACGGCCGGCACGCTCGCCGGCGTCAACGTGGAGAGCCGCGGAGGACGAGGCGTCATCGTCGGATCCGGTGCCCGCGGGTGGAACGACTCCTTGTTCACCGATCACTACGGATTCGCCCCGGCCCTGGCCAACGCGAAGTTGTACGACGACGGCGGACTCCTCATGCCGGGCCTGCACCTCATCGCCAACGGCACGGGCAAGCCGGAACCCGTCTTCACCTCCGGCCAGTGGGACGACATCCGCGCCGCGAAGGGCGGAGCTCCCAACGTCACCGTGCACACGCACACGTACCTAGGGACACGTGAGCTGACGGACATCGTGGACGAGCGGATCGACGTGTACGACGCGGAATTGGCCGACGGCTGGAACTCCGGCCGCGACGCGCGGTTCCTCTGACGCACACCGAAGCCCCTGCCTTCCTTCACGGGAGGGCAGGGGCTTTCGTCGTTTCAGATGACGTACGTGCCCTTTGCCGGCAGTGTCGCGACGAGGCCGCGACTACGGAGCTCCTGAACCGCGCGCCGAACCGTCCCGATGCTCACGCTGTAGATCTCCGTCATCGCGCGCTCTCCGGGAAGCGCCGCGCCTTTCGGGATCTTTCCCGACGCGATATCTGCGGCCACCTGATCAGCCAGCTTCACGTACTCATAGCGCGGAAGGTCGCTCATATCTCAACGGTCCCGCGGCCTGCCGCGTACGACCTCATGGGAACGCGTCCGGACGCGTTGGAACGCAGGGGGACGCATGGGGGTGCGGGGGGACGCAGTTGTCGCTACCGTGGGAAACGAAGGACCCCGGCGACCGCGCGAACGGCCCCGGGGCGTGGCTCACCCGAACAGGCAGGTGAACATGTCAGAGACTACCGACCCTCCCGCGGTAGCGGAGGACGCCGGCACCGGCGTTCCGCCCGTCGGATCTAAGGCCGTCGACATCCGGTCCGGAAAAGTCGGCGACGTCATGGGCTTCGTGGGCGGACGCCTTCTCCTCCGCCCTCTACGCGGCGGGCGCGAATGGGAAGTCCCGCCGGGGCAAGCACGCGCAGCGACGGCGCATGAAGTCCTCCACGCACACACGGCGACCGTGAACGCCCAGTCGTGGCGGGTGACGAAGTGAGCCCCCGCAGCGTCTTCCGCTATCAGACTTGGCGGATCCGGCCGGAGGACCCGGAGAACACGGTCCCCACCTTCCAATACTTCTGCACGACGTGCGCCGCGCCTGGCGTGCCCGACGAGGACGCGGAGACGGCGCAGGCGTCGGTGTTCGCCCACCTGGCGACGCACCCGACGCACACCGGCTATAGGGAGGAGATCGTCCGGCATTGGCGGGCGGACCTCCTGCCCGGACCGACGTCGCCGTCCGTCCCTGTGGCACGCCGAGCCATCACATAGCCCCCGCGCTGGCTACGACGACGAGCCGGCGCGGATGACGGCAGCCTCCGGCGTCGTTGAGGTCGGCCTACCGGAGCGCTGCTGACGAGCCCCCTTCACCCTCGGGTGGAGGGGGTTTCGTCGTTTCCAGGGCAACGAAAAGCCCCTGACCCGAAGGTCAGGGGCTTCGTACCGCATCCAAGCGTGGCGTTACTCGGAGGCGCTACCTACGTCGACACTCGCCGCGATCGGCGAACGCAGGCCGCGTGCGGCCGGAAAACCATGGATGCCGGTGGTGGAGCGGGTGAGAGGGACCGCTGTGCCCGTCACCGGCGGGTACTGCTGGGTGCTGCTGTCTACCGCTGGGTACTGCTGACGAGAAAGGCTCAGGCCTGGAGCGCGGCGACCTTGACGGCCAGCGCGGACTTCTTGTTGGCGGCCTGGTTCTTGTGGATGACGCCCTTGCTCACGGCCTTGTCGAGCTTCTTGCCCGCGAGACGCGCGGCCTCGGCGGCCTTCTCGACGTCACCGGCGGCCACGGCCTCACGGGTGCGGCGGATGGCGGTCTTGAGCTCGGACTTGACGGCCTTGTTGCGCAGGCGCGCCTTCTCGTTGGTCTTGTTGCGCTTGATCTGGGACTTGATGTTCGCCACGAAAGAGCCTTCTCAGGTGTGATCTGATGGGGTTCACGCCTCGGGTAGAGGGCACGAAGCGCGACTGCCCAGGTTAGCAGTCGGCCACCGCGCCGCCCAAACCGGCGCTCCCGGTCCCGGTCCCGGCGCCGCGCTCGGGCCCTTCCGGGCCGCCCGGCACGGTCCCGTGCCCCGCGCATGGGACTATGGGAGTCATACGTATCGATCCGACCAGAGGCGACAGGCGCCTCAAGAGACAGGACCCTGCGTGCCCGCGACCCCTTCGAACGTGCCGGAGCCGAGCCGTACCGACCCGGCGCTGATCCGCAATTTCTGCATCATCGCGCACATCGACCACGGCAAGTCCACGCTTGCCGACCGGATGCTCCAGCTCACCGGTGTGGTGGATCAGCGGCAGATGCGCGCCCAATACCTCGACCGGATGGACATCGAGCGCGAGCGCGGCATCACGATCAAGTCCCAGGCCGTCCGTCTGCCCTGGGCGCCCACCGCGGGCGCCGGTGAGGGGAAGACCCACATCCTGAACATGATCGACACCCCGGGGCACGTGGACTTCACCTACGAGGTCTCCCGGTCGCTCGCGGCCTGTGAGGGCACGGTCCTGCTGGTCGACGCGGCCCAGGGCATCGAGGCGCAGACGCTGGCCAACCTCTACCTGGCGATGGAGAACGACCTCACCATCGTCCCGGTGCTGAACAAGATCGACCTGCCGGCCGCGCAGCCCGAGAAGTTCTCCGAGGAGCTGGCGAACCTCATCGGCTGCGATCCCTCCGACGTGCTGAGGGTCTCGGCCAAGACCGGCCTCGGTGTCGAGGCGCTGCTGGACCGCGTCGTGGAGACCGTTCCTGCCCCGGTCGGTGTCGCCGACGCCCCCGCCCGCGCGATGATCTTCGACTCGGTCTACGACTCCTACCGCGGTGTCGTCACTTATGTCCGGGTCGTCGACGGCCAGCTCAGCAAGCGCGAGCGCATCAGGATGATGTCGACCGGCGCCACCCACGAGCTGCTGGAGATCGGCACCAACTCGCCCGAGATGCTGTCGGCCGACGGCCTCGGCGTCGGCGAGGTGGGTTATCTGATCACGGGTGTGAAGGACGTCCGCCAGTCCAAGGTGGGTGACACGATCACCCAGCAGACCAAGGGCGCCACCGAGGCCCTGGGCGGCTACAAGGACCCCAAGCCGATGGTGTTCTCGGGCCTGTACCCGCTGGACGGCTCGGACTACCCGGAGCTGCGCGACGCGCTGGACAAGCTCCAGCTCAACGACGCCGCCCTGGTCTACGAGCCGGAGACCTCTGCCGCCCTCGGCTTCGGTTTCCGCGTCGGCTTCCTCGGCCTGCTGCACCTGGACGTGATCCGCGAGCGGCTGGAGCGCGAGTTCGGCCTCGACCTGATCGCGACGGCCCCCAACGTGGTCTACCGCGTGGTGATGGAGGACGGGGCCGAGCACACCGTCACCAACCCCAGCGAGTTCCCCGAGGGCAAGATCTCCGAGGTGTACGAGCCGGTGGTGCGGGCCACGATCCTTGCGCCCACCGAGTTCATCGGCGCGATCATGGAGTTGTGCCAGACCCGGCGCGGCACGCTGCTGGGCATGGACTACCTCTCCGAGGACCGGGTGGAGATCCGCTACACCCTGCCGCTCGCCGAGATCGTCTTCGACTTCTTCGACCAGCTGAAGTCCAAGACCCGCGGGTACGCCTCCCTGGACTACGAGCCCACCGGCGAGCAGACCGCCAGCCTGGTCAAGGTCGACATCCTGCTGCACGGCGACAAGGTGGACGCCTTCTCGGCGATCACGCACAAGGACGCGGCGTACGCCTACGGCGTGCGGCTTGTCGCCAAGCTGCGCGAGCTCATCCCGCGGCAGGCTTTCGAGGTGCCCATCCAGGCCGCCATCGGCTCCCGGGTCATCGCCCGCGAGACCATCCGCGCCATCCGCAAGGACGTCCTCGCCAAGTGCTACGGCGGTGACATCTCGCGTAAGCGGAAGCTGCTGGAGAAGCAGAAGGAGGGCAAGAAGCGGATGAAGATGGTCGGTTCCGTGGAGGTGCCGCAGGAGGCCTTCATCGCGGTGCTGTCGAGCGACGACGCGGCGGCCAAGAAGAAGTAGCCGCAGGCGGATCGGGCGGTCCGCCGCCCGACTCACCGCAGACGAGGGGCGTTTGTCCGATGACCGGGCAGGCGCCCTTTCGTATGAGCGGTTCGGCATTCGGGTGATTGGTGAAAAAGCCTGTCACGTGCGGTTTCCGGGGGTGTTCGCGGGCGTTACCCATGGCGACGGCGGCGAAAGTCGTCGCCGTGGAAGGGGAATGTGTCGTGAAGTACTCGAAGGCCGCGGCCGTCGTCGCAGGTTCCGTGATCGCGCTGGGCGCCGCCGGTGCCGCCGCGTCCCCCGCCTTCGCCGGTGACGGCTCCCTCCCGCTCGGGAAGGGCCCGATGAAGCTCCTGGACGCCAAGGACGAGGTCGCCAAGACCGGCCTGAAGGCGGTCACCGGGAAGACGGGCGAACTGCTGGGCGGGGTCGGCAAGTCGGGCGGCACCACCGGCATGATCGGCGGCCTGCCCATCGGCGGCTGACCGTCCCTGTGCTCCGCGGTGTCGCCGGAGGGTGGCCGGCGTGACGGCGGGAGGCGGGCTCCCCGGGTTCCGGGTGGGCCCGCCGTTTGCGTCTGCGGCCCATGGGGTCCATGCGGCGTACACATGCGCAAAGTAGATGTATCCGTCACCTATCTCACCCGTCGCGCTCGCAACGCGGTGTCCACTGCCCCTTACATAGCGGGCGCGGATTGCCTACCCTGATCACCAATCGCGGGTTACTCGCGAGTCACCCAGCAATGTGGCGGGCCCCGGAGGTTGTCGTGAGCGACACGCAGACTTTGATCGAGAACCGGCCGCCGTCTGTGGCGAACCTGTTCCTGGAGCGCGTCGAGGCCACGCCCGACGCCGAGGCCTACCGCTTCCCGGTGCCCTCGGCGGGCGGCGGCCCGGACTCCTGGCGGTCGCTCAGCTGGCAGGAGGCCGCGACCCGGGTCTTCGCCGTCGCGGCGGGTCTGATGGACCTCGGAGTGCGTCCCGTGGAGCGGGTGGCCATCGCCTCCGCCACCCGGGTCGAATGGATCCTGGCCGACCTGGGCGTGCTGTGCGCGGGCGCCGCGACGACCACGGTCTACCCCAGCACCAACGCCGACGAGACGGCCTTCATCCTCGCCGACTCCGGCAGCCGCGTGCTGATCGCCGAGAACGCCGCCCAGCTGGCCAAGGCCGCCGAACGGCGCGCGGAACTGCCCGAACTGGCCCACGTCGTGGTGATCGACGCCGACGGCATCGAGACCGACGCCGACTCCGGTGACGACGGTTGGGTGCTGTCGCTGGCCGACCTGGAGAAGCGCGGCGCGCTCTACCTGGAGAAGCACCCCGAGGCGGTCCGCGAGGCCGTGGGCGCGATCACCAAGGACCAGCTGGCCACCCTCATCTACACCTCCGGCACCACCGGCCGCCCCAAGGGCGTCCGCCTGCCGCACGACTGCTGGGCCTACATGGCCCGCGCCATCCAGGCCAACGGCCTGCTGGAAGCGGCGGACGTGCAGTACCTCTGGCTGCCGCTGGCGCACGTCTTCGGCAAGGTGCTCACCGCCGGGCACATCACCATCGGCCACGTGACGGCCGTGGACGGCCGGGTCGACAAGATCATCGAGAATCTGCCGGTGGTGCAGCCGACCTACATGGCCGCCGTCCCCCGGATCTTCGAGAAGGTCTACAACGGCGTGGCCGCCAAGGCTCGTGCGGGCGGCGGGGCGAAGTACAAGATCTTCAAGTGGGCCGCCGAAGTCGCCCGCGAGTACGCCAAGGTCACCCAGGACAACCGCCGCCGCACGGGTACGGCCAGTGCGCCCTTCGCGCTCGCCGCGCAGCACGCCGTCGCCGACCGCCTGGTGTACGCCAAGCTCCGCGAGGCCTTCGGCGGCAAGCTGCGCGCCTGCGTCTCCGGCTCGGCCGCCCTGGCTCCGGAGATCGGCTACTTCTTCGCCGGCGCCGGCATCCACATCCTGGAGGGCTACGGCCTGACGGAGTCCAGCGCGGCCAGCTTCGTCAACCCCGGCGAGGCCTACCGCACCGGGACCGTCGGCAAGCCGCTCGCCGGCACCGAGGTGCGGATCGCCGAGGACGGCGAGATCCTGCTCCGCGGCCCCGGCATCATGCAGGGCTACCACAAACTCCCCGAGAAGACCGCCGAGGTGCTGGAGCCCGACGGCTGGTTCCACACCGGCGACATCGGCGAACTGTCCGCGGACGGCTTCCTCACCATCACCGACCGCAAAAAGGACATCATCAAGAACTCCAACGGCAAGTACATCGCACCGGCCGCTGTGGAGGGCCAGTTCAAAGCCGTGTGCCCGTTCGTCAGCAACGTCCTGGTCATCGGCGCGGCCCGCAACTTCTGCACCGCCCTGATCGCCCTGGACGAGCCCACCATCCTCGGCTGGGCCGCGGACAACGGCCTGGCGGGCCGGCCGTACGCGCAGGTCGTCGCCTCCGAGCAGGTCCGCGAACTCATCGACGGCTACGTGCGCCGCGTCAACGAGGACCTGCAGCGCTGGCAGCAGATCAAGACCTTCCGCGTCCTGCCCCGCGACCTCGACGTGGAACACGGCGACCTGACCCCGAGCCTGAAACTCAAGCGGCCCGTCGTGGAACGCGAGTTCAAGGACCTCATCGACGACATGTACTCCGGCACCCGCGAGTCCTGAGCCCCGCGCCCGCCCGCGCCGGGTCAGTCGCCCCGGCGCGGGCCCGGCAGGTCCACCCCGTGGACGGCGCGCTCCAGTCCCGCCACGCGCAGCGCCAGTTCGGCCACGTCGGCGCGGCCGTCGGCGGCGAGCAGCCGCTCGACGGCCGCGAGGCGTTCCTCGACGGCGGCCAGCCGCTCCCGGTCGCGGGCCAGCAGATCGCGCAGTTCCCGGGCGGTGCGGTGGAGTTCGAGGAAGACGGAGACCTTGGCGCGCAGCACCCACGGGTCGAAGGGCTTGGTCAGGTAGTCCGCCGCGCCTGTGGCGTAGCCGCGGAAGGCGACGGTGGTGTCGGGGCCGCTGCCGGTCAGGAAGACGATCGGGATGTCCTTGGTCCGGTCGAGCCGCCTGATGTGCGCGGCCGTCTCGAAGCCGTCCATGCCCGGCATGAGGACGTCCAGCAGGACCACGGCGAACTCCTGGCACAGCAGGGCCTTCAACGCCTCCTGCCCGGAACGGGCCCGGACCATGGGCCGGTTGAGCGAGCCGAGGACGGCTTCCAGGGCGAGCAGGTTGTCCTCCATGTCGTCGACCAGGAGGATGCCGGCGCTGCCCGTACCGGTGACCGCGCCGGCGGCGCCGCCCGTCACCGTCCGGGCCGCCCCTCCGCCGCGCGGGCGTACCGCCTTTGACGGAACGTTCCGGCGGACACGGCCGGCGCTCCTTCCCCGCCCAGCACCCGGAGCCCCGCCGCCCGTCGCGGACCCGCGACACGCGGACGTACAGGAGGAGCGGTTTTCAGGGCGGGAACAGCCGATTTACGAGCCATGTCGGCCTTCTTCGGTGACTCGGCGCTTATGAGCGCGCTCAGTCTGTCACGCTGACCCTGCCCTCAAGGGCGCAACGCCGGATCTGCTCGGGAGCCGCACAGTGGGGCCAGATTCCATGCCACGGGAGGTCGTCTCCCGCACCAGCCTGCCCGGCAACCAGCTCGCCGCCTCCGCCGCCCGCAGGTTCGTCCGCGCCGCACTGGACGCGTGGACGACGGGCGGACCCGGCCCCGACGAGCGTCTGACCGCCGACGCCGTCCTGGTCGTCAGCGAACTCGTCACCAACGCGGTCATCCACGCCGGGACGACCGTCGAACTGCTCTGCCGGCTCGAACAGGACGCGCTCGTGGTCGAGGTGTCGGACCACCACCCCGCGCGCGTCGTCCGCGATCGCGCGGAACTGGAACGGGAGGGCCGCGACGGCGGACGCGGCCTCCAGCTCGTCGCGGCGCTCTCCGAGGCCTGGGGCATCACCTACCGGCGCGACCTCAAGACCATCTGGTGCCGGCTCGCCGCCGCGCACGACCCCGAGGAGCACCCCGCCCCACCCGCCGAGGGCGACCGCACGCTGCTGCCCGCGGCCGAATTCCTGGCACCGCTGCCCCGCCAGGCCGCCCGCCGCCCGGACGGCGACTGGATCAGCCGCGGCTCCCTGTCCTTCCTCGCCGAGGCCTCCGACCTTCTCGCCGGGCAGCTCGACGAGGACATGGTCGCCGCACTGGCCGGACAGCTGCTGGTGCCCCGGCTCGCCGACTGGTGCGCCGTCTGGCTCGGCGCCGACGGCCCCGGGACGACCGGACCGCGGCTCGCCCGCGTCTGGCACGCCGCCGAGAGCCGCATCGACGGGCTGCGCATGGTCCTGGAGAAGGACCCGCCCCCGCCGCCCCCCGACGGGCGCTCCGGCGCCGTCCCCTGGCCCTGGCCGGCCACCGCCGACGGGGCCGACGCGGTGGGCGCCGCCCTCGCCTGCCCGCTCGTCGCCGGCGGACGCTGCCACGGCACGCTCCTGCTCGGCCGGACCGGGCTCATGCGCATGCCCGACGAGGTCATCGGACTCATCGAGGACTTCGCCCGCCGCGTCGCCCTCGCGGTCGGCACGGCCCGGCAGTACGCCCGGCAAGCCATGATCAGCCGCGTCCTGCAGCGCGGACTGCTGCCCGCCGGGCTCGGCACGGTCCCCGGCGTCGAGACGGCCGTCGTCTACGAACCCACCCGCGCCGACGTCGTCGGCGGCGACTTCTACGACATCTTCCCCGCCGGCGGCGGCCGCTGGTGCTTCGCCCTCGGCGACGTACAGGGCAACGGCCCCGAGGCCGCCGCCGTCACCGGGCTCGCCCGTCCCGTGATGCGGCTCCTCGCCCGGGAAGGCCACGGCGTCGCCGAAGTCCTCGACCGCCTCAACCGCGCCCTCGCCGACGAGGCCGCCGCGGCCACCCTCGGCGACGGCCTCGGCCCCGGCTGGGAGACCGGCCCGCGCTTCCTCTCCCTGCTGTACGGCGAGATCGTGCCCGGCGACGACGGCGGCGTCCTGTGCACCCTCGCCAGCGCCGGCCACCCGCTGCCGCTCGTCCTCAACGGCGCGGGCACGGTCCGCGCCGCGGCCGTCCCCCAGATACTGCTGGGCATCACGGACGACGCGCACTACCGCAGCGAATCGTTCCGTCTCGCCCCCGGGGACACCCTCCTGTGCGTCACCGACGGCGTCACGGAGCGGCGCAGCGGCAACCGGCAGTTCGACGACGACGACGGGCTCGCGGCGGTGCTCGCGGGGTGTGCGGGGTTGGGGGCGGCGGGGGTCGCGGAGCGGGTTCGCGCGGCGGTGCACGGGTATGACGTGGCGCCGCCCGATGACGATCTCGCGGTGCTCGTGCTTCAGGCCCAATAGCGCTCCGCTGCGTTCCCTTGGGCCTTGGTTTTTTCCCCGCCCTCCCTCCCGTGTACCCGGCGCGATAAGTGCGGGCCCCGCGCCGCGTGCGTTGTGGGGTCGGCGCCGCTCCGGAGTCCGTCCTAGGCGCTCGCGGGTTACCCCAGCAATTTGAGTGCTGCGGTCTCCGCTCGTCGCCTGCGGGCAGACCCCGGCGCACCCCCTCCCGGGGTCGTTGGAGCGACTTACGGCCGGTGGGGGTGATTGTTGGGCGGCCCCAGGCACGGTGCCGTCCATATCCACCCACCGGGGATCAGGCGCGTGACGAGACCTGAGGGGGCGGGGTCGTAGGGGTGGCGTTTTGGACTGTGGAGCATATTTGGGTGCGTGACCCGGAGTGATCAGGCCGGGTGCCTGAGGCACCTAAATGTGCTGTCCAGAATGGCAGCCCCGGAGGGCCCGCACCCGGCCCCCTGCAACGCGCGTCGGGGTGCGTGACTTCACAGGGCACACGGGCGGGAGGGAGGGAAAAGAACCCGGCAGAATAGGCGTATGCCATCCGTACTGCCCGACGGCGAACCCATGCCCCAGAACGGCGCACTCCCCCCCGCCGCCCTCGCCGGCGCGGAGCACCGCCCGCTCGGGTTCTACCTGCACGTCCCGTACTGCGCGACCCGCTGCGGCTACTGCGACTTCAACACCTACACCGCCGCCGAGCTGCGCGGCACCGGTGGCGTTCTCGCCTCCCGCGAGAACTACGCGGAGACGCTGATCGACGAGGTCCGGCTCGCCCGGAAGGTGCTGGGCGACGACGCGCGCCGCGTCGAGACGGTGTTCGTGGGCGGCGGTACGCCGACGCTGCTGCCGGCGGCGGACCTGACGCGCATGCTGGGCGCGATCCGGGACGAGTTCGGGCTGGCGGAGGGGGCGGAGGTCACGACGGAGGCGAATCCGGAGTCGGTGGACCCCGCGTACCTGGCGGAGCTGCGGGCCGGGGGCTTCAACCGGATGTCGTTCGGGATGCAGAGCGCCCGGCAGCACGTGCTGCGGGTGCTGGACCGCACGCACACCCCGGGCCGGCCGGAGGCCTGCGTCGCGGAGGCGCGGGCGGCGGGCTTCGAGCACGTCAACCTGGACCTGATCTACGGCACGCCGGGGGAGTCGGACGACGACTGGCGGGCGTCCCTGGACGCGGCGATCGACGCGGGCCCCGACCATGTGTCGGCGTATGCGCTGATCGTGGAGGAGGGCACGCAGCTGGCCCGCCGGATCCGGCGCGGCGAGGTGCCGATGACGGACGACGACGTCCACGCGGACCGCTACCTGATCGCGGAGGAGCGGCTGTCGGAGGCCGGTTTCGACTGGTACGAGGTGTCGAACTGGGCGACGTCCACGGCGGCCCGCTGCCGCCACAACGAGCTGTACTGGACCGGTGCCGACTGGTGGGGTGCGGGACCGGGCGCGCATTCGCACGTGGGCGGTGTGCGCTGGTGGAACGTGAAGCATCCCGCGGCGTATGCGGCGGCGCTCGCGGAGGGCCGCAGTCCGGGCGCGGGCCGCGAGGTGCTGGCCGCGGAGGACCGCCGGGTGGAGCGGATCCTGCTGGAGCTGCGGCTCGCGGACGGCTGCCCGCTGGACATCCTGGCCCCGGCCGGGGCGGAGGCCGCCGGGCGCGCGGTGGCGGACGGCCTGCTGGAGCCGGGCGCGTACGAGGCGGGGCGGGCGGTGCTCACGCTGCGCGGGCGGCTGCTGGCGGACGCGGTGGTGCGGGACCTGGTCGACTGATCAGGCGCCCGGGGCCGTGACGAAGTCGATCAGTTCCTCCACGCGGCCGAGCAGTTCCGGCTGGAGGTCCTTGTAGGAGCGGACGGAGCCCAGGATGCGCTGCCAGGCGGCACCGGTGTTCTCCGGCCAGCCGAGCGCGCGGCACACGCCGGTCTTCCAGTCCTGGCCGCGCGGCACGGCCGGCCAGGCGGCGATGCCGAGAGAGGCGGGCTTCACGGCCTCCCAGACGTCGATGTAGGGGTGGCCGGCGACCAGCACGTGGTCCCCGGTGACCGAGGCGGCGATCCGGGACTCCTTGGAGCCGGGTACGAGGTGGTCGACGAGCACGCCGAGCCGGGCGTCGGGTCCCGGGGCGAAGGCGGAGACGATGGCCGGCAGGTCGTCGACGCCCTCCAGGTACTCCACGACGACGCCCTCGATCCGCAGGTCGTCGCCCCAGACCCGTTCGACGAGCTCCGCGTCGTGGCGTCCTTCGACGTAGATGCGCCCGGCGCGGGCGACCCGGGCGCGGGCGCCGGGGACGGCGAGGGAGCCGGAGGCGGTCAGCCGAGGGCCGGAGGGGGCGGCGGCGCCGGGGCGCACGAGGGTGACGACCTTGCCCTCCAGGAGGAAGCCGCGCGGCACGAGCGGGAAGACGCGGTGCTTGCCGAAGCGGTCCTCCAGGGTGACGGTGGGGCCCTCGGCGGTCTTCTCGCAGCGGATCACCGCCCCGCAGAACCCCGTGAAGACCTCTTCGACCACCAGGTCGCGTTCGGCCGCGACCTCGGGCGCGGGCACCGACGGCCGCTTCCAGGGCGGGGTGAGATCGGCGTCGTAGTTCCGGCTGCGCATGCCAGGGATCGTATCCGGGCGCGGGGCCGCTCAAGCGGATCCGAACCGGGCGGCCAGCGCGTCCCGTTGGGCGCGGACGAAGCGCGCGTCGACCACCGCTCCGTGGCCGGGGACGTAGAGCGCGTTCCCGCCGCCCAGTTCCAGCAGCCGGTCCAGGGTGCCCGGCCACGCGCCGGGCGCCGCGTCCGGGCCGGCCTGCGGCTCGCCGGACTCCTCGACGAGGTCGCCGCAGAAGACCACGGTGGGCGTGCCCGGTACGACCACGACCAGGTCGTGGGTGGTGTGTCCCTCACCGGGGTGGACCAGCAGGGCCTCGCGGTCGCCGCCGAGGTCCAGCGCCCAGTGGCCGTCGACGAGGTGGCCCGGAGTCACCAGGGCCGCCGCGGCCTCGTCCGCCTCCTCCTCGGGGACGCCGTACCCGATCGCGTCCCGGCGCAGCGCACCGCGCTCGCGGTCCAGGTGGGCGCCGAGGGTCATCTCCCCGTGGACCTGGGCGCCGGGGAAGGCGGCCGTGCCGAAGACGTGGTCGAAGTGACCGTGGGTCAGTGCGATGTGCGTCACGTCGCGCCCGGTCAGCTCCCGGACCCGCCGGCGCAGACCGGCTCCCTCGGCGACCGAGGACCCGGTGTCGACGAGCAGGACGCCCTCGCCGCCGGTGACGACCCCGATGGTGACGTCCAGGAACGGCATCCGGCACCGCGCGACGCCGGGCGCCAGTTGCTCCCAGCCGCCGAAGGTGCCCGGTGCCGCAGGTGTCGTCTCCACACGGCGACGGTATCCCCGCCGGGGCGGCCCGTGCGCGCTACGGTGACCGGTCGAGGGGGTCCGGGTGCGGACCGCCCTTGCCGAGGTCTTGCCTCCCCGCCGTACACTGACTTGGGGAAAGCTGGCACTCGCTCGAAGGGAGTGCCAGGGCAGGGAAAACGACCGACGCACCGGTGACCGACGACTGGAGGTGGACGCCGCAATGCTGAGCGAACGACGGCTCGAAGTGCTGCGGGCCATCGTCCAGGACTACGTGGGCACCGAGGAACCGGTCGGTTCCAAGGCGCTCACCGAACGCCACCGGCTGGGTGTGTCCCCCGCCACGGTGCGCAACGACATGGCGGTGCTGGAGGAGGAGGGCTACATCCAGCAGCCCCACACCAGCGCCGGCCGGGTGCCGACCGACAAGGGCTACCGGCTCTTCGTCGACCGGCTCACGAACGTCAAGCCGCTGTCGGGCGCGGAGCGCCGGGCCATCGGGAACTTCCTGGACGGCGCGGTGGACCTCGACGACGTCGTGGCCCGTACGGTGCGGCTGCTGGCGCAGCTGACCCGGCAGGTCGCCGTCGTCCAGTACCCGTCGCTGACCCGCTCGACCGTGCGCCACGTCGAACTGCTGGCGCTCGCGCCGGCCCGGCTGATGCTGGTGCTGATCACGGACACCGGCCGGGTCGAGCAGCGGCTGGTCGACGCCCCCGCGCCGGTGGGCGAGACCGTGCTGGCCGATCTGCGGGCCCGGCTCAACAGCCGGGTGGTGGGCCGCCGCTTCGCCGACGTCCCGCAGCTGGTGCAGGACCTCGCGGACGGCTTCGAGCCCGACGACCGGCCGACCGTCCAGGTCGTGCTGGCCACGCTGCTGGAGACCCTGGTCGAGGAGACCGAGGAACGGATCATGCTGGGCGGCACCGCCAACCTGACCCGTTTCGGCCATGACTTCCCCCTCACGATCCGCCCGGTCCTGGAGGCGCTGGAGGAGCAGGTCGTGCTCCTGAAGCTGCTGGGCGAGGCCGGGGATTCGGGCGTGACCGTGCGAATCGGTCACGAGAATTTCCACGAGGGCCTGAACTCCACATCGGTCGTCTCCGTCGGCTACGGTTCGGGCGACGAGGCGGTCGCGAAACTTGGCGTGGTCGGCCCGACCCGCATGGACTACCCCGGAACGATGGGAGCGGTACGCGCAGTGGCACGTTACGTCGGACAGATCCTGGCGGAGTCGTAGTGGCCACCGACTACTACGCCGTGCTCGGCGTGCGCCGTGACGCGAGTCCGGACGAGATCAAGAAGGCCTTCCGCCGTCTCGCGCGCGAGCTGCACCCGGACGTCAATCCGGACCCGAAGACGCAGGAGCGGTTCAAGGAGATCAACGCCGCCTACGAGGTGCTCTCGGACCCGCAGAAGAAGCAGGTCTACGACCTCGGCGGCGACCCGCTGTCCGCCAACGGCGGCGGCGCCGGTGCGGGCGCGGGCTTCGGCCAGGGCTTCGGCAACTTCAGCGACATCATGGACGCCTTCTTCGGCACGGCGTCCCAGCGCGGCCCGCGCTCGCGCACCCGGCGCGGCCAGGATGCGATGATCCGGCTGGAGATCGAGCTCGACGAGGCCGCCTTCGGCACGACCAAGGACATCCAGGTCGACACGGCGATCGTCTGCAACACCTGCCACGGCGAGGGCGCCGCCCCCGGCACCTCGGCGCAGACCTGCGACATGTGCCGCGGCCGCGGTGAGGTCTCCCAGGTCACCCGGTCCTTCCTCGGCCAGGTCATGACCTCCCGGCCCTGCCCCCAGTGCCAGGGCTTCGGCACCGTCGTGCCGAACCCGTGCCCCGAGTGCGCGGGCGACGGCCGGGTCCGCTCGCGCCGCACGCTGACGGTGAAGATCCCCGCCGGCGTCGACAACGGCACCCGCATCCAGCTCGCGGGCGAGGGCGAGGTCGGCCCCGGCGGCGGCCCCGCCGGCGACCTGTACGTGGAGATCCGCGAACTGCCGCACGCGGCCTTCCAGCGCCGCGGCGACGACCTGCACTGCACCGTCACCCTCCCGATGACAGCGGCGGCGCTGGGCACGAAGGTGCCGCTGGAGACCCTGGACGGGCTGGAGGAGATCGACATCCGGCCGGGCACGCAGTCCGGCCAGTCGATCCCGCTGCACCAGCGCGGCATCACGCATCTGCGGGGCGGCGGCCGGGGCGACCTGGTCGTGCACGTCGAGGTGCAGACCCCGGGCAAGCTCGACCCGGACCAGGAGGAACTCCTGCGGCGGCTGGCGAAGCTGCGCGGCGAGGAGCGGCCCATGGGCCAGTTCCAGCCGGGCCAGCAGGGCCTGTTCTCGCGGCTGAAGGACGCCTTCAACGGCCGCTGACGCGGCATGCGCGAGGCGCGGGCACCCGCCCGCGCCTCGCGCGGCCGTGCGCCCGGTCTCGTGAAACGATGGACGCATGGCCGCGCTGACCGATCTCTCGACCCTCGCCGCGCATCCGGTGGTGCAGGCGCCCATGGCCGGCGGTACGTCCACACCCGCCCTGGCGGCGGCCGTGGCCGAGGGCGGCGGCGTCGGCTTCCTGGCGGCCGGCTTCAAGACCGCCGAGGGCATGCGCGAGGAGATCGCCCGGATCCGCGGACTCACCTCCCGTCCCTTCGGCGTCAACGTCTTCATGCCGCAGCGCGAGACCGCCGACCCGGCGCGCGTCGAGGAGTTCGCCGCACGGGTGGCCGGGGAGGCCGGCCACTACGGCACGTCCCTGGGCGACCCCGCCACCGGCGGCGACGCCGTGCTGGAGGACGCGTACGGGGCGAAGATCGCGGCCCTGCTGGAGGACCCCGTCCCCCTGGTCAGCTTCACCTTCGGCTGCCCCGAACCCGCCGTGCTGCGCGGCTTCGCCGACGCCGGCACCGTCACCGTCGTCACCGTGACCTCCGTCGCCGAGGCGCGGGCCGCCGAGGAGGCGGGCGCGGCGGCGGTGTGCGTACAGGGTTCCGAGGCCGGCGGCCACCAGTCCACGCACCGCGACGACCCGGAGCGCGACGGCACGGAGACCGGGCTGCTCGCCCTCCTGCCGCAGGTGCGGGCGGCCGTGTCGCTGCCCCTGGTCGCGGCGGGCGGCATCATGCGCGGCGAGCAGATCGCCGCGGTGCTGGCGGCGGGCGCGGACGCCGCCCAGATGGGCACCGCCTTCCTGGCCTGCCCCGAGTCGGGGGCGCACCCCGTGCACAAACGGGCCCTGACCGACCCGGACTTCACGGCGACCCGGCTGACCCGCGCCTTCACCGGCCGCCCCGCGCGAAGCCTGGTCAACCGGTACCTGCGCGACCACGACCGGTACGCCCCGCCCGGCTATCCGCGCATCCACTTCCTGACCGCCCCCGTGCGCGCCGCCGCCGTGAAGGCCGGCGACCCCGGGGCGATGGCCCTGTGGGCCGGCCAGGGACACGCCATGGCACGCGACCTGCCCGCCATCGACCTCGTCCGGCTGCTCGCGGCCGAACTCGACTCCGCCCGGAGCGCTTTGTGACCGCCCCCGTCTTCGTCGTCGAGCCCGACGCCCTGGGCCCGGCCCGTATCACCCTCTCCGGCCCCGAGGGGCGGCACGCCGTCTCCGTACGGCGGCTGCAGGTCGGCGAGGAGATCGTGCTGACCGACGGTCAAGGGCGCGGCGCGCACGGCGTCGTGGCCGCCGTCGACGGCAAGGACACCCTCGAGGTCGACGTCACGGGCGTCCGGGAGGAGCCCGCCCCCCACCCGCGGATCACGGTCGTCCAGGCACTGCCCAAGGGCGACCGCGGCGAACTGGCCGTGGAGACCATGACGGAGGTCGGCGTCGACGCGATCGTGCCGTGGGCCGCGTCCCGCTGCATCACGCAGTGGAAGGGCGACCGCGGCGCCAAGTCCCTTGCCAAATGGCGCTCCACCGCCCGCGAGGCCGCCAAGCAGGCCCGCCGGCTGCGCTTCCCCGACGTTGCCGAGATGGTGACGACACGTCAACTCGCGCCGCTGCTCGCGGGGGCGGCCTTCGCCGCCGTCCTCCACGAGGAGGGCTCCGAACCGCTGGCCTCCGCGGGCCTTCCCGCGGACGGCGACATCGTCCTGGTCGTCGGACCCGAGGGCGGCGTCTCCCCCGAGGAACTGGACGCCCTGGCCGCCGCCGGGGCGAAGCCGTACCGGCTCGGTGCGAGTGTGCTGCGCACTTCGACGGCGGGGGTCGCGGCGACGGCGCTGCTGCTGGGGCGGACGGGGCGCTGGGGCTGAATTTTTTGTGTTCGCTCGCCTCCGGGCGCCCCTTTTTGTGTTCGCTCGCCTCCGGGCGCTTTGATCCGGTGCCGACGCTTCTTGACGCTGCGCTTCCTCGTTCCTCGGTCGCTTGGTCTCGTCGCTTTCGGCACCGGCGCGCCCTTTGGCTCGCTCACGGGCTGTAGGGGTGGGCCTGCGGGCACTTGGATTCTGCGGCGGTGGCCGGCGGTGCCGGTCGCAGGGGGGAGGGGCGCTCTGGTCCGGTGTCGACGCTTCTTGACGCTGCGCTTCCTCGTTCCTCGGTCGCTTGGTCTCGTCGCTTTCGGCACCGGCGCGCCCTTTGGCTCGCTCACGGGCTGTAGG